>NZ_JBEORS010000016.1:0-148221 GCF_040302405.1 Streptomyces sp. NPDC126503 | reverse complement strand
CGCCGCCGACCGAGTAGTACGTCTTCTCGAGCACGAGGGCGCCCTCGTCGTCGTACGCGAGGACCGTCATGCCGTTGGCGTGGTACGGGAGCGCCTTGCGGCGGTGCAGGATCAGGTCGTCGTCGAAGGAGAAGGGGATCTCGTGCGCGCCGAGCAGGTTGATCCGGCCGCTCTGCTTGATCCGCTCGAACTCGTCGTCGGCGGTCTCCACGTTCACCGTGCGTGGCGAGTGGCCCTCCAGGCCCAGCAGGACGGCCTTCGGGGTGCCGTGGCCGTGGCCGGTGGCGCCGAGGGAGCCGTACAGCTCGGCCCGTATGGCGGCGGTGTGGGCGAGCAGGCCCTCGTTCTTCAGCCGGCGGGCGAACATGCGGGCGGCGCGCATGGGTCCCACGGTGTGGGAGCTGGACGGGCCGATGCCGATCGAGAACAGGTCGAAGACCGAGATGGCCACGGGGAGACTCCTTGTGGGGGCTGGTAGACGCCGTTGTCTGCCGGGGTGGAGCAGAAAAGCGCGGAAAACGTGGGGTGGGGCACCGCGCCCACTGTCCAGTGTGCGCGGTGCCCCGGGGGTTCGTACGAACGGCCACGGACGGGCCGCGGAACAAAAGCGTACGAAATTACTTCAGGCCGGGGTACAGCGGGTGCTTGTCGGCGAGCGCCGTGACCCGGGCCTTCAGCGCCTCGGCGTCGAAGCCGGGCTTCAGCGTCTCGGCGATGACGTCCGCGACCTCGCGGAAGTCCTCGGCCCGGAAACCGCGGGTGGCGAGGGCCGGCGTGCCGATCCGCAGGCCCGAGGTGACCATCGGGGGCCGCGGGTCGTTCGGAACGGCGTTGCGGTTGACCGTGATGCCGACCTCGTGGAGACGGTCCTCGGCCTGCTGGCCGTCCAGCTCGCTGTCACGCAGGTCGACCAGGACCAGGTGCACGTCGGTGCCGCCGGACAGGACCGAGACACCGTGGGCGGTGACGTCGTCCTGGACCAGGCGCTCGGCGAGGATCCGGGCACCCTCCAGGGTGCGCTCCTGGCGCTCCTTGAACTCCTCCGAGGCCGCGATCTTGAAGGAGACGGCCTTGGCCGCGATCACGTGCTCCAGCGGGCCGCCCTGGAAACCGGGGAAGACCGAGGAGTTCAGCTTCTTCGCGAACTCCTTCTTCGCGAGGATGATGCCGCCGCGCGGGCCGCCGAGCGTCTTGTGGGTGGTGGAGGTCACCACGTCCGCGTACTCGACCGGGTTCGGGTGCAGACCCGCGGCGACCAGGCCCGCGAAGTGCGCCATGTCGACCCACAGGTAGGCGCCGACCTCGTCGGCGATCCGGCGGAACTCCGCGAAGTCCAGCCGGCGCGGGTACGCCGACCAGCCCGCGATGATCACCTTGGGGCGGTGCTCCTTGGCGAGCCGCTCGACCTCGGCCATGTCGACCAGGCCGGCCTCGTCCACGTGGTACGCGACCACGTTGAACTGCTTGCCGGAGAAGTTCAGGCGCATGCCGTGGGTGAGGTGGCCGCCGTGCGCCAGGTCCAGACCCAGGATCGTGTCGCCGGGCTGGGCGATCGCGAAGAGGGCGGCCTGGTTGGCGGAGGCGCCGGAGTGGGGCTGCACGTTGGCGTACTCGGCGCCGAACAGCTCCTTGATCCGGTCGATGGCGATCTGCTCGGCCACGTCGACGTGCTCGCAGCCGCCGTAGTAGCGGCGGCCGGGGTAGCCCTCGGCGTACTTGTTGGTGAGGACGGAGCCCTGCGCCTCCATGACGGCGACCGGAGCGAAGTTCTCCGAGGCGATCATCTCGAGGGTGGACTGCTGGCGGCGGAGCTCGGCGTCGACGGCGGCGGCGACGTCCGGGTCCAGCTCGTGGAGGGGAGTGTTCAGAAGCGACATGTTTGATCCCTGGGGTCTCGGGCCCGGTCTCAGCCGGCGGAGAACTCGGCGTACTCGTCGGCGGAGAGCAGATCGTCCGGCGTCTCCGCGACGCGCACCTTGAACAGCCAGCCACCCTCGAACGGAGCCGAGTTCACCAGGGACGGGTCGTCCACCACGTCCTGGTTGGACTCCACGACCTCACCCGTCACCGGGGAGTACAGGTCGCTCACGGACTTCGTCGACTCCAGCTCGCCACAGGTCTCGCCCGCGGTGACGGTGGTACCGGCGGCCGGCAGGTCGGCGTAGACGACATCGCCGAGCGCGTTGGCCGCGAACTCCGTGATGCCGACGGTCGCGACGCCGTCCACGGCGTCCGACAGCCACTCGTGCTCCTTGGTGTAACGCAGCTGCTGGGGGTTGCTCATGACCTGATTCTCCTGGATCGGGGGAGTGCGGATGTACGCGGGTCTTGCGGGGTGAGACGTGGTGGGGGACGAATCCGTCACTTCTGACGCTTGTAGAACGGCAGCGCGACCACCTGGTACGGCTCGTGGGTGCCGCGGATGTCCACCCCTACACCCTCGGTGCCGGGGGCGGCGTGCGCCGCGTCCACGTAGGCCATGGCGATCGGCTTGCCGAGGGTCGGGGACGGGGCGCCGGAGGTCACCTCGCCGATCACCTCGCCGTTCGCGACCACGGACATCCCGGCGCGCGGGACGCGGCGGCCCTCGGCGATCAGGCCCACGAGCTTGCGCGGCGGGGCGGTCTCGGCGCGCTCGGCGGCGGCCTGAAGGGCCTTGCGGCCGACGAAGTCGCCCGGCTTCTCGAACTTCACGACCCGGCCGAGACCGGCGTCGAAGGGGGTGAGGTCGGTGGTCAGCTCGTGACCGTAGAGCGGCATGCCCGCCTCCAGGCGGAGCGTGTCACGGCAGGACAGGCCGCAGGGGATCAGGCCCGCGCCGGCGCCCGCCTCGGTCAGCGCCTTCCAGACGCCCTCCGCGTGCTCGGGCTTCAGGAACAGCTCGAAGCCGTCCTCGCCGGTGTAGCCGGTCCGGGCGATCAGGGCGGGCACCCCGGCGACCGTGCCGGGCAGGCCCGCGTAGTACTTCAGACCGTCCAGGTCGGCGTCGGTGACCTGCGCGAGGATGCCGGGGGACTCCGGGCCCTGCACGGCGATCAGCGCGTACGCGTCGCGGTCGTCGCGCACCTCCGCGTCGAAGCCCTCCGCGCGGGCCACCAGGGCGTCCAGGACGACCTGCGCGTTGGAGGCGTTCGCCACGACCATGTACTCGGTCTCGCCGAGGCGGTAGACGATCAGGTCGTCGAGGATGCCGCCGTCCTCCCGGCAGATCATCGTGTAGCGGGCGCGGCCGTTGCCCACGGTGGAGATGTTGCCGACCAGGGCGTGGTCGAGCAGGTCCACGGCCTGCGGGCCGGTGACGGTGATCTCGCCCATGTGGGAGAGGTCGAAGAGGCCGGCCCGGGTGCGCACGGCGTTGTGCTCGTCGCGCTCGCTGCCGTACCGCAGCGGCATGTCCCAGCCGGCGAAGTCGGTCATGGTCGCGCCCAGCGAACGATGGAGCGCGTCGAGGGCGGTGAGGCGGGGGGCAGTGCTCATGGGGTGGCTCCAGGGTCCCAAGGGCGTGATCGGTGACGAAAACACATGACGGGCGAGGACGTCCTCCCCATCTGTCATGGAACCTGAGAGGTTCACCGAGGGCATCCTCGGCTTGCACCTTGGGTGGGGACGCACCGGCGTCCCGCTTTTCAGATCTGCCTCATCCACGCGGTACGGGGCCTGAGAGATTCAAGGGAGGGTCTTGCTCCTTCGGCGCCCGGACGCGCTCGGCGGTCCGGAACTCTCCCGCGCGGATTCGAGCGGCCGGTATGCGGTTGTACGGCGCTGAGCGCGCCTGGCGCGCACATCATTGCATGTGGTGTCGGCGGGGCAAATCGCTTGTCTGGGATTACCGCTTCTTTACACTTCGTGGGGAAGGGTCTCCTGAGACCCGACAGGGGGAGCGATGACGATCGAGCACACCGGCGCGTTCGCGGCCGGCACCGGCATACCGCCCCAGCGGATGCCCGCCCGCGCCCGCGCGCGGACCCGCTCGCACGGCCGGGGACGGCTCCTGCGGGACCTGCGCGAGCGCGGCGGCCGGGGCCCCCGCGCCCTCACCTTCGCCGCCGGTGACCTGGTGGTCGTCTCCGGTCTGCCCGGCAGCGGCAAGTCCACCCTGATGAAGCGGACCGCGCACGGCCGGGGCGTCGACTCCCAGGACGCCCGCGAGCGCTGGGAGGCCCGCATGCCGCGCCTCCTGCCGTACGCCCTCTACCGCCCCCTGGTCCGGGTCGCCCACTACGCGGGGCTGCGCCGCGCCCTGCGCTCCGGCGAGGGCGTGATCGTGCACGACTGCGGCACCCAGTCCTGGGTGCGCGGCTGGCTCGCCCGGGAGGCGCGGCGGCGCGGCCGCGCCCTCCACCTCGTCCTGCTCGACGTCGACGCGGAGACCGCCCGGGCCGGCCAGCGCGAGCGGGGCCGCGGCGTCTCGGCCTACGCCTTCGCCCGCCACCGCCGGGCCGTCGGCCGGCTCCTCGCCGCCGCCGAGTCGGGCACCCTGCCCCGCGGCTGCGCCTCGGTCACCCTGCTGGACCGGGACGCGGCGGGCACCCTGCGGAAGATCGGCTTCCGGGAGGCGGCCTGAGCGGGCCGCCCCCGCGCTCGTACCCTTCTTTCAGGCCACACCGGCGGCGGGGCGGCGTTAGGGTGCTGCCGGGGACGGGCCGGGGGCGGCAGACCGTGCGAGAAGGGGACACAGGACCGTGGATGTGACGTGGCCGGGCAATGAGCTCGAAGAGGTGCTGGCCGCCTCGCTGGGCGACCCCGCCGCAGGCGGCCGCCTCGTCGAGGTGCTGGGCCGCAGCCCCGTCTGGGTGCCCCTGCCCAACGGCGGCGGGCCCGACAGCACGGACCTGGACCTCGCCACCATGGAGATCGGCGGCGCGGCCTACGTGCCCGTCTTCAGCTCCGAGCAGCAGTTCCTCGCCTGTGTCGGCCCCCACATGTCCTTCACCGTCGCCCCCGCCCGCGACTTCGCCCGCGGCCTGCCGCCCCAGCTCGGCATCGCCGTCAACCCCGGCGGCACGGTCGGCGTCCCGCTGCCCCCGCCCGCGGTGGCCGAACTCTGCCGGGTCGGCCGCACCCCGCTCGACGGCCCCGCCAGCGGCGGCCGCGTCCGCCTCTTCGAGCCCGACTGGCAGGACGACCCCGTCGACTTCCTCGCCGCCGCCTCCGCCGAGTTCGACGCCACCGGGATCGTCACCACGGCCCGCCGCACCCTCGCCAGCGTCGAGGGCACCGAGCCGGCCCTCTTCATCGGCGTCCAGCTCGTCTCCCTGGACGGCGTCGACCGCACCGCGCCCCTGGACGCCCTCGGGCGCGCCCTGGGCCGCGTCGAGGTCGCCTGGCCCGTCAACCTCATCCTCCTCGACATGGCTCAGGACCCCGTCGGCGACTGGATGCTGGAGCGGGTGCGTCCCTTCTACCGGCGTGCCGCCGGGTGAGCGGCCCGCTGTCTAAGCTGAACCGATTCGAGCGAGCCGTACGACAAGAGGGGCGGAACCCAGGGTGAGCGCGTCAGGCACCGCCGCGGCCGGGCAGGTCGAGCACATGCTGCGCCAGGTGGCGCCCGGACGCTACGACGCGTACGAGCGGCTGCTCCACGCCCTCGCCGACGGCGAGGTGTGGATGCTGCTCTGGCAGGGTTCGGCCGGGTCGCCCGACGCGCAGTACGGGAACATGGAGGTCGACGGCTTCGGCTACGCCCCCTGCGTCACCTCCCCGCAGGAGCTGGCGGCCTCCGGCTGGAACCGCGCCCACGAGCGCGTCACGGGCCGGGAGATCGCCCGCGCCCTCTACCCCGACCGCTGGGGCATCTGGCTGAATCCGCACGCCCCCGGCGGCGGCGTCGGCATCCCCTGGGCCGACCTGCGCCGGATCGCCACCGGTCTGGACCGGATGCCCGCGGGGCCGCTCAGGGTCGGCGAGCCCGCCGTGGAGATCCCGCAGTTCTACGCCCTGCTCACGCACACCGCCCACCGCACCCCGGCCGTCCGCTCGCTGCGCCGCGGCTGGGTGCAGCCCGCGCTCGGCTCGCCGTACCTGGTCGTCGGGCTCGACCTGTACGACACCTCGGCGGCGGCCGTCGAGGAGGTGCGGGCGATGATGCGCCAGGCGATCGGCGCCGTCCCCGAGGGCCTGCCCGTCTCCACGGTCGCGCTCTCCGACGCGTACGACCCCGTGGCGCTCTGGCTCCGGGCGAACGCCCGGCCCTTCTACGACCGCGAGGCCCACGGCGGGCGCGGCTCCGCGTCCGTACCCGGTTACGGATATCCGCCCCCCGCGCCGTCCGGATACTGAGACGGCCCCCCTGTTCCGCCCGGACCACAGGCCTCCGGAGCCCCGCTCCGGGGGCCTTCGTTCGCCCCAATTCACCACACGGAAGAAGTAGTTGGGCGACATGTCCGATTGCGCGGAAGAGGGACCCGGTTGGTCCGCTCACATGATCACGACGTCCGGATAACGGAAGTCACAGCACCGCATCACGGTTGCGCAAACATTCACCGCCAGGTCTGGCGGGTGATCGCGGACACATTGAAGACTCCCCGGAACACCGGGCGTTCGGCTCCTTTCGAGCAGAGGCCCAGCAGTTGTTCCACCGAGCCGCTACCCGCGGCGGGCAAGGGCCGGCTACCGGCGGCCGAGAGGGGTCCTCACCACGATGACGGCACCACTGCACGAGACGAGTGCGGCCGAGTCGACCGCAGCCGTCGACGGCGCGCCCGACGCCCCCGGCACTCCCGGCACCGGCAAGGCGATCGAGGGCCGCTCGCCCTGGCAGATCGCCTGGACCCGGCTCAAGCGCGACAAACTCGCCCTCGCCGGCGGCTTCGTCGTGGTCTTCCTCATCCTCGTCGCGATCTTCGCCCCGGTCATCGTCGGCCTCCTCGGCCACCCGCCGGACGAGTTCCACGAGGACCAGATCGACCCGCTGTTCGGCACGCCGATCGGCTCCTTCGGCGGCATGAGCTCCGAGTTCCTCCTCGGCGTCGAGCCCGTCAACGGCCGCGACGTCTTCAGCCGCATCGTCTACGGCGCCCGCATCTCGCTGCTCGTCGCCTGCCTCGCGGCCCTCTTCGCCGTCCTCCTCGGAACCGTCCTCGGCATCGTCGCCGGCTACTTCGGCGGCTGGGTCGACGCCGCCGTCAGCCGCGTCATGGACGTCATGCTCGCCTTCCCGCAGCTCCTCTTCACCATCGCCCTGGTCTCGGTGCTGCCCAACGAGCTCCTCGGACTCGACGGCTCGGGCGTCCGCATCGCCGCCCTGGTGCTCGTGATCGGCTTCTTCGGCTGGCCGTACGTGGGCCGCATCGTCCGCGGCCAGACGCTCTCGCTGCGCAACCGCGAGTACGTCGAGGCCGCCCAGAGCCTCGGCGCGGGCCGCCTCTACATCCTCCGCAAGGAGCTGCTGCCCAACCTGATCGCGCCGATCACCGTCTACGCGACGCTCATGATCCCCACCAACATCCTCACCGAAGCGGCCCTGAGCTTCCTCGGCGCGGGCGTGAAGCCCCCCACCGCTTCCTGGGGGCAGATGCTGTCGACGGCCATCACCACCTACGAGGCGGACCCGCTGTTCATGGTGTTCCCCGGCCTCGCCATCTTCATCACCGTCCTGGCGTTCAACCTCTTCGGTGACGGCGTGCGCGACGCGCTCGACCCGAAGGGCTCCCGCTGACCGGACGCCCACGCCACGCAAGACCCGCCCCTGCCGCTGGCGACAGGAGGCTCATCCCCATCGGCGGACCGCCGCGACGGCCGCCACTATCCCGGAGGTTGCTGGACCCATGCTGAAGAGTTCTCAGCGCAGAATCGCCGCGGGCGCGCTCCTCGCCGCGGCCACGATGGTCGTCACCACCGCCTGCGGCGGGGGCAACGGCGACGGCGGCAGCAAGGGCAAGGGTGACCTCGTCTTCAACGGCGCGGTCAACAAGGTCCTCAACGCCTCGGACAAGAAGGGCGGCGAGCTGAAGTTCATCGGCTCGCAGGAGGCCGACAGCTGGGACCCGCAGCGCGGCTACTACGGCTTCGTCTGGGACTTCGCCCGCTACTACACCCGCCAGCTGGTCACCTTCAAGGCCGCCCCGGGAGCCGCCTCCACCGAGCTCGTCGCCGACCTCGCCACCGACACCGGCAAGGTCTCGCCCGACGGCCTCACCTACACCTTCACGCTGAAGGACGGGGTGACCTGGGAGGACGGCAAGCCGATCACCTCCAAGGACATCAAGTACGGCATCGAGCGCATCTGGGCCCAGGACGTCATCTCCGGCGGCCCGATCTACCTCCAGCAGGTGCTCGACCCGAAGGCCGAGTACAAGGGCCCGTACAAGGACAGCACCCCGGACAAGCTCGGCCTCAAGGCGATCGAGACCCCGGACGACAAGACCATCGTCTTCAAGCTGCCGGCCCCCAACGGCGACTTCCTCCAGATGCTGGCCATGCCGGCCGCCTCCCCGGTCCGCAAGGACAAGGACACCGGCGCCAAGTACGGCCTGAAGCCGTTCTCCTCCGGCCCGTACAAGTGGCAGTCGTACACGCCGAACAAGTCCATCAAGCTCGTCCGCAACGACAAGTGGGACGCCAAGACGGACACCGTCCGCAAGGCCCTGCCGGACAGCATCAGCGTCACGTTCACCACGAACGCCGACGACATGGACAACCGCCTGATCGAGGGCGAGTACGACCTCGACATCAACGCGACCGGTGTCGGCGCCGCCGCCCGCCAGAAGGTCCTCCAGCGGCACAACGAGAACGTGGACAACCCGCAGACCGGCTTCATCCGGTACGCGGTCTTCCCGCAGACGGTCACGCCGAACATCGAGTGCCGCAAGGCCATGATCTACGCGGCCGACTCCAAGTCCCTCCAGACCGCCCGCGGCGGCCCGCAGGGCGGCGGCGACATCGCCACCAACATGCTCCCGCCGGCCATCAAGGGCGCCGACCCGAAGGCCGACCCGTACGGCAAGCTCAGCGGCAAGCCCGACATCGCGAAGGCCAAGGAGGCCCTCGCCAAGTGCGGCAAGCCGAACGGCTTCAAGACCACGATCGCGGTCCGCAACAACAAGAAGATCGAGATCGCCACCGCCGAGTCCCTCCAGCAGTCGCTCCGGGCCGTCGGCATCGACGCCCAGATCGACCTGTTCGACGGCGCCCAGACGTCCGGCATCATCGGCTCGCCGAAGGTCGTCAAGGACAAGGGCTACGGCATCATCATCATGGGCTGGGGCGCCGACTTCCCGACCGGCCAGGGCTTCCTCCAGCCGCTGGTCGACGGCCGCTTCATCCTCCAGAGCGGCAACAACAACTTCTCGGAGCTGAACGACCCGGCCATCAACGGCCTGTTCGACAAGGCGCTGAAGGAGACCGACCCGGTCAAGGCGGGCGAGCTCTACAAGCAGATCAACACGAAGGTCTCGGAGGCCGCGGTCTACCTGCCCTTCACCCACGAGAAGAACATCATCTGGCGCAGCTCCCGGCTGACCAACGTCTACACGGCGGACGCCTACAACGGCCGCTACGACTACGCGTCGCTCGGCGTCAAGTAATCCGACCCGTTTCAACGGCGCACCACCCGCCGCCAGGTCCGAAGGGCAGGTGATGGCCGCGCGCGGTGGCCGGGGCTCCCCACCGGGGGCCCCGGCCACCGTCCGGCCGACCGCATGCTTGCATACATAGTCCGACGGCTCTTCGCCGTCGTCGTGATGCTGCTCGTCGTCACTCTCGTGACGCTCAGCATCTTCTTCCTCATCCCCAAGATGACCGGCAGCGACCCTGCCGCGATGTTCGTCGGCAAGCAGGCGGATCCGGCTTCCATCGAGGCCATCCGGCAGAAGCTGGGCCTGGACGAGCCGATCCTGGTGCAGTTCTGGCACTTCGTGTCCGGCATCTTCGTCGGCCGTGACTACACGGGCGGCGGCTCCACCATCCACTGCGCGGCCCCGTGCTTCGGCTACTCGTTCCGCACCGAGCAGGACGTGTGGACGATGATGGTCGACGCCTTCCCCGTCACCTTCTCCATGGTGCTGGGCGCCGCCGTGCTCTGGCTGGTCCTCGGCATCTCCGCGGGCGTCCTCTCCGCGCTCAAGCGCGGCACGATCGTGGACCGCGCGGCGATGATGACCGCCCTCGCCGGCGTCTCGCTGCCGATCTTCTTCACCGGCATGCTGGCGATGTTCGTCTTCCGCACCCAGCTCGGCTGGCTCAAGGCCTCGTACGTGCCGATCACCGAGTCCTTCGGCGGCTGGTTCGGCGGACTGATCCTGCCCTGGGTCACCCTCGCCTTCCTCTACGCGGCCATGTACGCGCGGCTCACCCGCGCCACCATGCTGGAGGTCCTCGGCGAGGACTACATCCGCACCGCCCGGGCCAAGGGCCTGACCGAGCCGGTCGTGCTCCGCAAGCACGCCATGCGCTCCACCATGACCCCCATCCTGACCATCTTCGGCATGGACCTCGGCGCCCTCGTCGGCGGCGCGATCCTGACCGAGACCACGTTCAACCTCCAGGGCCTCGGCTGGATGGCCATCAAGGGCGTGAGCGAGCGAGACCTGCCGCTGATCCTGGCCGTCACGCTCGTCACCGCGTCCTGCGTGGTCATCGCCAACCTCGTCGTGGACCTGCTGTACGCGGTGATCGACCCCCGAGTGAGGCTCGCATGACGGACAAGCTGACGAAGACCGGCGCGGCGGTCGGTGAGCCGGTCGCCACAGGGAAGTCCGCTCCCTCCGACGCCTTCCTCGACGTACGCGACCTGAAGATCCACTTCCCGACCGACGACGGCCTGGTGAAGTCCGTCGACGGCCTCACCTTCCAGCTGGAGAAGGGCAAGACCCTCGGCATCGTCGGCGAGTCCGGCTCCGGCAAGTCGGTCACCTCGCTCGGCATCATGGGCCTGCACACCGTCGGCCAGTACGGCCGGCAGAAGGCCCGCATCTCCGGCGAGATCTGGCTGAACGGGCGCGAACTGCTCAGCGCCGCCCCGGACGAGGTCCGCAAGATGCGCGGCCGCGAGATGGCGATGATCTTCCAGGACCCGCTGTCCGCGATGCACCCGTACTACACGGTCGGCAACCAGATCGTGGAGGCGTACCGCATCCACCACGACGTGGACAAGAAGACCGCCCGCAAGCGGGCCGTCGAACTCCTCGACCGGGTGGGCATCCCCGAGCCGGCCAAGCGGGTCGACAACTACCCGCACGAGTTCTCCGGCGGCATGCGCCAGCGCGCCATGATCGCCATGGCGCTCGTCAACAACCCCGAGCTGCTCATCGCGGACGAGCCGACCACCGCGCTCGACGTGACCGTGCAGGCCCAGATCCTGGACCTGATGCGGGACCTGCAGAAGGAGTTCGGCTCCGCGGTCATCATCATCACCCATGACCTCGGCGTGGTCGCCGAGCTCGCCGACGACATCCTCGTGATGTACGGCGGGCGGTGCGTCGAGCGCGGTCCCGCCGAGTCCGTCTTCTACGAGCCGCAGCACCCCTACACCTGGGGCCTGCTCGGCTCGATGCCCCGCATCGACCGCGAGCAGACCGACCGGCTCATCCCGGTCAAGGGGAACCCGCCCAGCCTCATCAACGTCCCGAGCGGCTGCGCGTTCAACCCCCGCTGCCCGTACGCGGACGTCCCCAAGGGCGGCATCACGCGCACCCAGCGGCCCGAGCTGACCCTGGCCGGCGAGCGCCACTACTCCGCCTGTCACATGCCGCAGGAGGAGCGGACCCGTATCTGGACCGAAGAGATTGCGCCGAAGCTGTGAGCGACACTATGGAACCCCTGCTCAAGGTCACCGGCCTGAAGAAGCACTTCCCCATCCGGAAGGGCCTCCTTCAGCGCCAGACCGGTGCGGTCAAGGCGGTCGACGGCATCGACTTCGAGGTGCTGCCCGGTGAGACGCTCGGTGTCGTCGGCGAGTCCGGCTGCGGCAAGTCCACGATGGGCCGGCTGATCACCCGGCTGCTCGAACCGACCGCCGGGACCGTCGAGTTCCAGGGCACGGACATCTCGCACCTCGGCATCGCGGGCATGCGCCCGATGCGCCGGGACATCCAGATGATCTTCCAGGACCCGTACGGCTCGCTGAACCCGCGCCACACGGTCGGCACGATCGTCTCCGCCCCCTTCAAGCTCCAGGGCGTCGAGCCCGAGGGCGGCCTGAAGAAGGAGGTCCAGCGCCTCCTCGGTCTGGTCGGCCTCAACCCGGAGCACTACAACCGCTACCCGCACGAGTTCTCCGGCGGCCAGCGCCAGCGCATCGGCATCGCCCGCGCGCTCGCCCTCAAGCCGAAGCTCGTCGTCGCGGACGAGCCGGTCTCCGCACTGGACGTCTCCATCCAGGCGCAGGTGGTCAACCTCCTGGACGACCTCCAGCAGGAGCTCGGCCTCACCTATGTGATCATCGCGCACGACCTGTCGGTCATCCGGCACGTCTCGGACCGCATCGCGGTGATGTACCTCGGCAAGATCGTCGAGCTGGCGGACCGGAAGTCCCTGTACGAGTCGCCCATGCACCCGTACACCCGGGCCCTGATGTCGGCCGTCCCGATCCCGGACCCGCGCCGCCGGGGTGCCAAGAGCGAGCGGATCCTGCTGACCGGTGACGTCCCGTCCCCGATCGCCCCGCCGCCGGGCTGCCGCTTCCACACCCGCTGCTGGAAGGCGACGGAGGTGTGCAGGACGCAGGAGCCGCCGCTCGTGGAGCTGCGCCCGGGGCAGCGGGTCGCCTGCCACCACCCGGAGAACGCGGAGGGCGTGACGGTCCCGGCGGCCCGGGAGTCGGTGGACGTCACGATCACGAAGAAGCCGGCGGGCGGGACGGCGCCGGTCAAGGCGGCGGAGCCGAAGGCCGCCGGGCCGGCCGCGAAGGACGACGCGCCCGGCGCCTGACCCGCGCCGCACCGCCCCTTTTGGCCGTGGGCGGGCGCCCGCCCTCCCGGCGGACGCCCGCCCACGGCCGGGCGCGGGGGAGCCCCGCCGCCCCGCGCCTGAGCGACCGGGACAATGGGGCGGTGCTCCACGACCTGTTCAGCCCCGATGTCCAGCACGCCCTGGACCTCGTCGGCATCTTCGTCTTCGCCATCTCCGGCGCGCTCCTCGCCGTCCGTAAGAACTTCGACGTCTTCGGCATCGCCGTCCTCGCCGAGGTCACCGCGCTCGGCGGGGGCCTCTTCCGCGACCTGATCATCGGCGCCGTACCCCCCGCCGCCTTCACCGACCTCGGCTACTTCCTCATGCCGCTGGTCGCGACGGCCCTCGTCTTCTTCCTCCACCCGGTGGTGGAGCGCACCCAGACCGCCGTGAACGTCTTCGACGCCGCCGGCCTCGGCCTCTTCTGCGTGACCGGGACGACCAAGGCGTACGACTACGGGCTCGGGCTCACGTCCTCCGCCGCGCTGGGCCTCGCCACCGCCGTCGGCGGCGGTGTCCTGCGGGACGTGCTCGCCAACGAGGTGCCCTCCCTGCTCCGCTGGGACCGCGACCTCTACGCGGTGCCGGCGATCGTCGGGGCCACGATGGTCGTCCTCTGCATCCGGTTCGACGCGCTCAACGCGTACACGAGCGGAGCGGCCGTCCTCACCGCCTTCGTGCTGCGGATCCTGGCCCTGCGCTACCACTGGCGCGCGCCCCGCGCCTGGAACCGCCGTTCGGCCGCCCGGGAGGAGGACGTACAGAAAGCTACCGCTCAGTAGTTTTCTGCTGTACGGTCTGCGGCATGAGCACGCGCACCGAGACGACCGCGGAGAACGTCGCCACGACGAGCGAGTTCGACCGCGACACCGCCGTGACCCTCCGGGAGCCGGGCGTCTACGACGCCGACCTCTCCGCGGGCTGGACGATCATCCACGCCGTCAACGGCGGATACCTCCTCGCCCTGCTCGGCCGCGCCCTCGGCGACCACCTCCCGCACCCCGACCCGTTCACGATCTCGGCGCACTACCTGACGCCGTCCGTGCCCGGCCCGGCGGTGATCCGGACCGAGACCGTCCGCACCGGCCGGACGCTCTCCACCGGCCAGGCCTCGCTCGTCCAGTACGAGAAGGACGGCACCGAGGTCGAGCGCATCCGCGTCCTCGCCTCCTACGGCGACCTCGGCACCCTCCCCGACGACGTCCGCACCACCGCGACGCCCCCGGCCCTCGCACCCCTCGACCAGTGCTTCGGCGCCTCCGACGGGCCGACCCCGCAGATCCCCGGCTCCTCGGCCATCACCGAGCGGCTCGACATCCGTCTCGACCCGGCCTGCGTCGGCTGGGCGATCGGCGCCCCGTCGGGCAAGGGCGAGATGCGCGCCTGGTTCGGCCTCGCCGACGGCCGCGAGCCGGACCCGCTCTCCCTGCTGCTCACGGTCGACGCCCTGCCGCCGACCTCCTTCGAGCTGGGCCTCAAGGGCTGGACGCCCACCGTGGAACTCACCACCCACGTCCGCTGCCGCCCCGCGCCCGGACCGCTCCGGGTCTCCATCACCACCCGCAACCTGGCCGGCGGCTTCCTGGAGGAGGACGCCGAGGTCTGGGACAGCGCCGACCGCCTGGTCGCCCAGTCCCGCCAGCTGGCCCGCGCGCCGAGGGGCTGAACGGAGCGGGCCGAACCGGGCGGGGCCCGTGCGGTACGGGCCCGGTCACGGGGCCCCGGGACCGTCCTGCGCACGGGCCGCCCCGCCCCGCCGCCCGGTCCCCGGGCCGGACCCCCGTGGCGGACTCGTAGAATCGAGCCACCATGGCTTACCTGGACCACGCCGCGACCACGCCCATGCTCCCCGAGGCGATCGAGGCGATGACCGCCCACCTCGGCGTCACGGGCAACGCCTCCTCCCTCCACGCCGCCGGCCGCAGAGCCCGGCGGACCGTCGAGGAGGGACGCGAGACGCTCGCCGCCGCGCTCGGCGCGCGCCCCAGCGAGGTGGTCCTCACCTCCGGCGGCACCGAGGCCGACAACCTCGCCGTCAAGGGCCTCTACTGGTCCCGCCGCGCCGCCGACCCGCGCCGCGTCCGGGTCCTCGCGAGCCCCGTCGAGCACCACGCGGTCCTCGACGCCGTCGACTGGCTCGCCGTCCACGAGGGCGCGACCGTCGAGTACCTTCCGGTGGACCACTACGGCCGGGTGCACCCCGAGGCCCTGCGCGAGGCCATCGCCCGGGACCCCGGCTCCGTCGCCCTCGCCACCGTCATGTGGGCCAACAACGAGATCGGCACCGTCATGCCGGTCCGCGAACTCGCCGACGTGGCGAACGAGTTCGGCGTTCCGCTGCACGCCGACGCCGTCCAGGCGGTCGGCCAGGTCCCGGTCGACTTCGCCGCCTCCGGCCTCGCCGCGATGACCGTCTCCGGCCACAAGATCGGCGGCCCGTACGGCATCGGCGCCCTCCTCCTCGGCCGCGAGCACACCCCCGTACCCGTCCTGCACGGCGGCGGCCAGGAACGGCACGTCCGCTCCGGCACCCTCGACGTGCCGGCCGTCGCCGCCTTCGCCGTCGCCGCCGGCCACGCGGCCGGCCACCGCGAGGAGTTCGCCCGCGAGATCGGCGCCCTCCGCGACGCCCTCGTCGACGCCGTTCGGACCGCCGTCCCCGACGCCCTCCTCGGCGGCGACCCCGTCGACCGGCTCCCCGCCAACGCGCACTTCACCTTCCCCGGCTGCGAGGGCGACTCCCTGCTCCTCCTCCTCGACGCCGCCGGCATCGCCTGCTCCACCGGCTCCGCCTGCACCGCCGGCATCGCCCAGCCCAGCCACGTCCTGCTCGCCACCGGCACCGACCCCGACCTCGCCCGCGGCACCCTCCGCTTCACCCTCGGCCACACCTCCACGGAGGCGGACGTCGCGGCGGTCGCCGAGGCCATCGGCCCGGCCGTCGCCCGCGCCCGCACCGCCGGCCTCAGCTGACGGCGGCGCCCGGTTTCCGCCGGGCGGCCGCCCCCGGGGCCGTACCGCTGCGTCAGCCGGGCGTCCCCCGCCCGGCGGCCCGGACCGAGCCGCCCCCGTCCAGACGCGCGCGCTCCTTCGCCACCAGTGCCATGTACCGGTCCCAGTCCCAGTGCGGACCGGGATCGGTGTGGTCGGTGCCCTCGACCTCCACGTGCCCGATGATGTGCTCCCGGTCCACCGGTATCCCGTGCCGGGCGCAGATGTCGGCCGTCAGCCGCGCCGAGCCCGCGTACATCGCCGCCGTGAAATCCTGCGGCCGGTCCACGAACCCCTCGTGCTCGATGCCGATGCTCCGCTCGTTCATGTCCCGGTTCCCGGCGTGGAAGGCCACGTCGAGCTCCCGGACCATCTGCGCCACGTGCCCGTCCTTGCGCACGACGTAGTGCGTGGCCGCCCCGTGCAGCGGATCGCGGAAGACCTTCAGGGCGGTCGCGTAACTGCCCTGCACCACGTGGATCACCACCCGGTCGACGGAGAAGTCGTCCGGCCGGTCCGCCCGCCGCGAGTTCGCCGCCGACGCCGCCCGCCACTCGGCCGGTTTGTGGTCCAGCTCGCCGTCGGTCCGCTCCTTCTCCATCCACGGCAGCCGCCACCAGGCCCGCGCCAGCTCCTCACGGGCCAGCGCCGCCGTGCCCAGCACGGCGGCCCCGCCCCCGAGCAGCACGGCGCGCCGCCCCACCCTCTTCCCCGACTCGCTCCCCATGACTGCCAGAACGCTCACGACCGCCACACCGGTTCCCGGCGCCCCGTACCCTGGTAGGGCTATGACTCAGACTCCGCCCCAGAGCCCCCGCACCCGCCCTCTCCGGGTACTCGCCGCCATGTCCGGCGGAGTGGACTCCGCCGTCGCCGCCGCCCGCGCGGTCGAGGCCGGCCACGACGTGACCGGCGTGCACCTCGCGCTCTCCGCGAACCCGCAGTCCTTCCGCACCGGAGCGCGCGGCTGCTGCACGATCGAGGACTCCCGCGACGCGCGCCGGGCGGCCGACGTCATCGGCATCCCCTTCTACGTGTGGGACCTGGCCGAGCGGTTCCGCGAGGACGTCGTGGACGACTTCGTCGCGGAGTACGAGGCCGGCCGCACCCCCAACCCCTGCCTGCGCTGCAACGAGAAGATCAAGTTCGCGGCGCTGCTCGACAAGGCCCTCGCGCTCGGCTTCGACGCGGTGTGCACCGGCCACTACGCCACCGTCGTGGTCAACGAGGACGGCACGCGCGAGCTGCACCGGGCCTCCGACATGGCCAAGGACCAGTCGTACGTCCTCGGCGTCCTGGACGAGAAGCAGCTCGCCCACGCGATGTTCCCGCTCGGCGACACCTTCACCACCAAGGACGAGATCCGGGCGGAGGCCGAGCGCCGGGGGCTCGCCGTCGCCAAGAAGCCCGACAGCCACGACATCTGCTTCATCGCCGACGGCGACACCCAGGGCTTCCTCGCCGCCCGCCTCGGCAGGGCCGAGGGCGACATCGTGGACGAGTCCGGTACGAAGGTGGGCACCCACGAGGGCGCGTACGGCTTCACCATCGGCCAGCGCAAGGGCCTGCGCATCGGGCACCCCGCACCGGACGGCAAGCCGCGCTACGTCCTCGACATCTCGCCCGTGAACAACACCGTCACGGTCGGCCCCGCCGAGGCCCTCGACATCACCGCCCTCACCGCGATCCGGCCCCGCTGGTGCGGCACCGCGCCCGAGGGTCCGGGCCGCTACACCGCCCAGCTCCGCGCCCACGGCGACGAGACGCCGGTGAGCGCGGCGATGGAGAACGGCGAACTCCGCGTCACCTTCGACGCCCCCGTCCGGGGCGTCGCCCCCGGCCAGGCGATCGTCCTGTACGCCGGCACGCGCGTGGTGGGCTCGGCCACCATCGCCGCCACCACCCGCCGCGCCCCCGCGGCGGCACCCGCCGGAGCCTGAGCCGCC
The DNA here is from genome assembly GCF_040302405.1 of Streptomyces sp. NPDC126503. Classification (NCBI taxonomy): domain Bacteria; kingdom Bacillati; phylum Actinomycetota; class Actinomycetes; order Kitasatosporales; family Streptomycetaceae; genus Streptomyces; species Streptomyces sp. NPDC126503. The sequence continues at coordinate 130,396 of NZ_JBEORS010000016.1, read as the reverse complement.
GGGCCCGCCCCCCGGCGGGCCCGGCGGGATCCTCAGGACGCCACCGGACCCGGCCTACGCCGCTTCCGCTTCCTCCGCCGCGTACTCCCGCAGGAACGCCGACAGGACCGGCGCGAGGACGTGCGGGGCGACCTCATGCGTCTGGCCCGTCAGCGTCCGGTGCCGGGCCCGGGGGAGGGCCCCCGTGACGTCCCGGGCGGCGCGGCGGGTCGCGGCCGGGCTCGCGCCGCCGTCGATCACCAGCACGCGCGCGTGCACCGCCGGCACCGTCCCGTCGCCCATGACCGCGTCCTCGTAGGCCAGGGTGTGCGCCAGGGCCTCCAGGACCGGCCGCGGTTCCACCCGTACGATCCCGTCCGCGAGGAACGCGTCGAGCGCCGCCGCCCGCCGCCCCCGCGCCAGGAGCCCCGCCGCCCCGCGCCGCCGGTCCGCCGCCTCCGCCGTGTACGGCGGCTCGTACAGCGACACCGCCCCCACCGGCACCCCGGCCGCCGCCGCGGCGAGCGCCAGCGCGCCCCCGGTGTCCGTCCCGTGCAGCGCCACCCCCGGGCCGGCCGCCTCGACCACGGCCGCCAGGTCCTCGATCTCCCGCTCCACCGCGTACGGCGCGGTGTCGCCGCTCGCGCCCCGCCCCCGCCGGTCGTACGTCACGACCGGCAGGTCCCGCGCCAGCAGCCGGGCCAGCGGTCGCTCGCTCGCCGCCGTGCGCAGCGCCCCGCTCACCAGGACCACCGCCGGCCCGCGCCCGTCCCCGTCGCCGTACCGCTCGTACGCGATCCGTGTGCCGTCCCGTGACGTGACCCGCCCCCGGACCCTGCTCAGCGTGGTGTCCACCTCGTCCATGCCAGTGCAGACCGGGCCTGTCACCGGAACTCATCGCCGCCGGCCGCACTTTCTTCGAAAAACTTGGAAACCGCTGGTCAGCGCCTACGGTGGAGGCCATGAACATCTGCGTCTTCCTCTCCGCCGCCCACCTGGACGAGCGCTACACCACCCCCGCCCGCGAGTTCGCCCGCCTCCTGGGCAAGGCCGGCCACACCCTGGTGTGGGGAGGCTCCGACACCGGCCTCATGAAGGTCGTCGCGGACGGCGTCCAGGAGGCCGGGGGCCGGCTCGTCGGAGTCTCCGTGGACTTCCTCGCCCACAAGGCCCGCCCCGGCGCCGACCAGATGGTCGTCGCCCGCGACCTGGCCGAGCGCAAGGCGCTCCTGCTCGCCAAGTCCGACGCCATCGTGATCATGGTCGGCGGCACCGGCACCCTGGACGAGGCCACCGAGATCCTGGAGCTGAAGAAGCACGGCAAGCACAACAAGCCGGTGGTGCTCCTCAACACCGACGGCTTCTACGACGGTCTGAAGACCCAGTTCCGCCGGATGGAGGAGGAGGGTTTCCTCCCGCTCCCTCTCTCCGACCTCGTCCTCTTCGCCGACGACGGCCCGACGGCCCTCGCCCACCTGGAGTCGTCCCTGGCCTGAGTCACCCTGACGTGCGTTCACGTGTGCGACGTACGTACGGATGCTCATGTGATGCTGTGACCTTCCTGCTACATGATCGAGTGTTTTCGCGTCGGAGATCCACTTTCCAGGAGCACAACTGCAAACCTGCTGCGTTAGCCTCACCGAGCGCGGAAACGGAACGCAGAAGCAGACGGGGGAGCCGTGTCGTACTCGGAGCGCTGGCAGGAGCTGTTCGGGCCCGCCGACGGAGGGCCGGCGACGCGCCTCGCGTCGGCCGTCCCGGGGCCCGGGGCCGGAGGCGGGAACGGGAAGCTCAGGCACAGCGGCGGCCCCTGGACCGGCGCCGCGGGAACCGCCGGTGACCTCCGGACGAGCACCGGGACGAGCCGCACGGCCCTCGGCCGCGGTCACGAGGGCGTCGCGGCGGGAGCCGCGGGTCTCACCTCCGTCGCGGCTCTCACGGGCGTGCTGGCCTCCTGGGAGGAGCGTCTGCGCGCGGTGGCGGACGAGTGCGAACAGCTCAAGGGAGCACTGCTCGCCGTGGCGAAGGAGATGGGCGAGACCGAGACCGCGATCGAGAGGTCCTTCCAGGGCGTCGGCGGCCCGGCCGAGAAGGCCGGCGACCGGTGATGACCGAGACGCTCACGTGGCGGTTGCTGCGCGACCTCAAGACCTCCGAGTTCACGGAGGCCGGCGACACGTGGCACGAGGTGTCCAACCGTTCCGAGTCCGACCGCGCCCGGGTCGATCGCGCGATGTCCGCGAAGCTCCGCGAGACCCAGGAGAGCGAGTCGGCGGAAGCGGCCCTCGGCAGGCTCAAGCGCCTCAGCCGCAACTTTCAGTACCTGCACAGTGAGTGCGGGCTCATCCGCACCGCCCTCAACGGCCTCGCCGGTGACCTCACCGAGCCGCAGAACCAGCTGAAGCAGGCACTCGCGGACGCCGCTGCCCTGCACTTCACCGTCCACGAGGACGGCTCCGTCAGCTACCCGGCCGCCGAGGTCGAGGATGTCACCGGCGCGAAGCAGAACGCCCCGGGGGGCACCACGCGGGGCGACTCACGTCTCCCCCTGGAACCGCCCGGCCCCGGCGCGGGCGGCCGGCCGTCCCTGTATCCGGGCTACTCCGGTTTCAAGCCGCTCAACCCGAACGCCGCCAAGGCCCAGGACGTGGCCGACCGCATCGCCCGGGCCGTGCGGTCCGCGCGGGAGATCGACGCCCGGTACGCCAGGACCCTGCACGGTCTGCGGGCGGAGAAGGGCCTCGACGTCACCGAGGCCACCCTGAAGGACGTCTTCCGGGACACCGCCGACGTCCGCTCGGCCGCCGGCACGCACCTCGGCGCAGCCGTACCGGAGGACAAGAGCCCCGCCGAACGCAAGAAGTGGTGGGACGGCCTGACGGACGAGCAGCGCCAGGAGTACCTGGAGGTGGCCCCGGACCTGATCGGCGGCCTCGACGGGATCCCGGCGGCGGCGCGGGACGAGGCGAACCGGAACTACCTGCCCGTCCTCATCGACGACCTCTCGCGCCGGGACGGCGACGACGCGGAGACCAAGCTCAACGCCCTCCGCATGCTCCAGGGCAAACTGAACGAGCCGAGCGACCCGCCGATGTTCCTGCTGGGGATCGGAGACGAGGGCAACGGGCGCGCGATCGTCTCGTACGGGAACCCGGATACGGCGAGGAACGTGTCGGCGTACGTGCCGGGTCTGGGCACCAGGCTCGATGACGAGTTCGTGGAGGACACGATGAAGCGGGCCCAGGACACGGCCAAAGGCGCGCGGCGCTTCGATCCGTCCAGCGCTTCGATCGTCTGGCTCGGCTACGACGCCCCGCAGAACGTCGATGTGATGACCAAGGGGGACGCAGAGCGGGGAGCCCCCGCGTACAACCGATTCATGGAGGGACTCTCCGTCTCCCATCAGAGCAAGGACCCGCACGTGACGGCCATCGGGCACTCGTACGGCTCACTCACCGTGGGTACCGCCGCCAAGCAGTCCGGTGGCATCCCCGGCGTCGACGACATCGTCCTGCTGGGTAGCCCCGGTGTGGACGCGCAGAAGGCCGAGGAGCTGGGGGTGGGCAAGGATCATGTCTTCGTCGGAGCCGCCGACAACGACCCGGTCACCCACCTGCCGTCGAAGGACGAGGCCGCGCTGGGCTGGGTGACCGGAGGCCCGGTGGGCGTCCTGGTCGGCCGTGACCTCTACGACATCGACAACGACGACGTGTACTTCGGCAAGGATCCGGCGAGCGAGGCCTTCGAAGCCCGGCGCTTCAAGGTCGACGACGGCCCACGGATGATCTTCGATGCGGGCAAGTTCGATGCGCACTCCCAGTACTTCACACCGGAGCTGGACCGCGTAGGCGCGACGAACATCGCAATGATCGTCGCAGGGCGACCCGACGGGATCACCACGGAGGAACACCGATGAAGCGGCTGCGACGGACCGTACGGCTCGCCATGTCCATCCTTGTGGTGAGTGCCTTCACGGCGGGTTGTGGCGGGCAAGGCGGTGGAAACGGACCGAGGACAGACATGAACATGCAGGACGCGGCGGAACGAGCGGATGCGATGCTGGACGCCACATTGCGCGCGATCGTGCCTGAGGTCCAATGGGATCACGACACCTGGACGAGCGGCAGCTGCACGGTGACCCGGCGTCGCACCGTGACGACCATCATCTCCGAGGAACGGCGAGGGAATTTCCTCGGTGTGATCGAGCGGTTCTGGAAGAAGTCCGGATACGAGATCACCAGCGTGAATCCGAGCAAGGACATGCCAGGAATCTTCGCCAGGACCTCCGATCACTTCCAGCTCACCGTAGAGGTCGGCTACAAGGGTCAGGCGTTCTTCGATGTCGTCACCCCCTGCGTCGGCAAATCCGACGTCGCCGAGCCCGCCTCCCGGCCCAACGGCCCCGCCCACCCCCCCGGCCACATCCCCACCCCCAACGTCCGCTCCGACTTCTGGTCCGCCACCACGCCCGCCCCGTCCGCCTCCGGCTGACCGCAGGTGGGAGCATGGCTCCCATGGCTACACATGTGATCACCGGAGCCGGTTCCGGCATCGGCGCGGCCGTCGCGCGCCGCCTCCACGCGCGCGGGGACGAGCTCGTGCTGCACGCGCGGGACGCGGGGCGGGCCAAGGAGCTCGCGGCGCAGTTCCCCGGGGCCCGGACGCTCGTGGGGGACCTCGCCGACCCGGACCGGCTCTCGTGGGCGTTCTCGCACCAGAGCCTGCCGGAGCGGGTGGACGGCCTGCTGCACATCGCCGGGGTCGTCGACCTCGGGCCGGTCGGCGAGCTCACGCCGAAGACCTGGCACCACCAGCTCAACGTCAACCTGATCGCCCCCGCCGAACTCACCCGCCACTTCCTGCCCCAACTGCGGGTCTCCCAGGGCCACGTCGTCTTCGTGAACTCGGGTGCGGGCCTCAACGCGCACGGGGAGTGGGGCGCGTACGCCGCCTCCAAGCACGGACTGAAGGCCCTCGCGGACGCGCTGCGCCACGAGGAGCACGCCCACGGCGTGCGGGTGACCTCCGTCTACCCGGGCCGCACCGCCAGCCCCATGCAGGCCAAGGTGCACCAGCAGGAGGGCAAGGAGTACGACCCGTCGCGGTGGATCGACCCCGAGTCGGTCGCGACGGCGATCCTCACCGCGCTCGACCTGCCGCGCGACGCGGAGATCAACGACCTCACCGTCCGTCCGGGGCGGTGACCGTGACCGAGACGACGACCCTGTGGGGCCCGGCGACCGGTGTCGGGTCCCTGCCCGGCGGTGACGCCCGCGAGGCCGCGAAGACCGTCACCGGCTCCTTCGAGGACTTTCCCTTCCTCGCCGAGCTGCCCGCGCGGGGGCCCGGCGCCGACATGATCGGCCGGACCCTCGGCCTGCTCGTCGAGCTGTACGCGCACGTGGAGCCGAGCGGCTGGCGGGTCAGCGACCGGCCCGGCCGGGACACCCGGCGCGCCCGCTCCTGGCTCGGTGAGGACCTCGACGCCCTGGAGGAGTTCACCCAGGGGTACGAAGGCCCCCTGAAGGTCCAGGCGGTCGGCCCGTGGACGCTCGCCGCCGCCCTGGAACTGCGCGGCGGCGAGGCCGCCGTGGGCGACCCGGGCGCCTGCCGGGACCTGGCCGCCTCCCTCGCCGAGGGCCTCCGCGCGCACCTCGCGGAGGTCGCCCGGCGCGTCCCCGGCGCCCGGATCGTGCTCCAGCTCGACGAGCCCTCGCTCACCGCCGTCCTGCGCGGACAGGTCCGTACCGCCAGCGGCTACCGCACCTACCGGGCCGTCGACCGGCAGGTCGTGGAGAGCGCCCTGCGCGACATCGTCGCCGTCCACGACGGGCCCGTGGCCGTCCACTCCTGCGCCCCCGACGTCCCCTTCGCCCTGCTGCGCCGGGCCGGCGCGGCCGCCGTCTCGTTCGACTTCGGGCTCCTCACCGAGCGTGACGAGGAGACGATCGGGGAGGCGGTGGAGGCCGGGACGAAGCTCCTCGCCGGTGTGGTGCCGTCCACCGACGGCCCGTTGTCGGACCCGGGCGGTAGCGTCATGGGTGTCAGGACGCTGTGGCGCAGGCTGGGGCTGAATCCGGGGACTCTCGCCGAGTCCGTGGTCGTCACGCCCACGTGCGGGCTGGCGGGCGCCTCGCCCGCGTACGCCCGGGCGGCGCTCGCCCATTGCGTCCGGGCGGCGAGATCACTCGCGGACAACCCAGAGTGACCGGGTTCTGAGGTACGGGAGGACGGACGAAGGTGGCAGTCGAACAGGGGGCCCCCGCGGAGGCGCGGGAGAAGCACGCCGAGCTGGCCGAGCAGATCGAGGAGCACCGCTTCCGGTACTACGTGAAGGACCAGCCGGTCATCAGCGACGGCGAGTTCGACCGGCTCCTGCGCTCCCTGGAGGAGCTGGAGGAGGAGTACCCGGAGCTGCGCACGCCCGACTCGCCGACCCAGAAGGTCGCCGGGCAGTACGAGACGGAGTTCACCGCCGTCGAGCACCGGGAACGCATGCTCTCCCTGGACAACGCCTTCGACGACGCGGAGCTCGCCACCTGGGCCGAGCGCGTCGCGCGGGACGTCGGCACTCCCGACTTCCACTACCTGTGCGAGCTGAAGGTCGACGGCCTCGCGGTCAACCTCACCTACGAGCACGGCCGGCTGACCCGGGCCGCGACCCGCGGCGACGGCCGGACCGGCGAGGACATCACGCCCAACGTCCGGACCATCGCCGACGTCCCGGACCGCCTCCGCGGCGAGAACGTCCCCGCCCTGGTCGAGATCCGGGGAGAGGTCTACTTCCCGATGGAGGCCTTCGAGGGGCTCAACGCCCGCCTGGTCGAGGCCGGCGACAAGCCCTTCGCCAACCCGCGGAACGCGGCGGCCGGTTCGCTGCGCCAGAAGGACCCCAAGGTCACCGCCTCCCGTCCGCTCCACATGGTGGTGCACGGCATCGGCGCCCGCGAGGGCTTCGACATCTCCCGGCTCTCCGAGGCGTACGGGCTGCTGCGCGCGTGGGGCCTGCCCACCGCCCGGCACAACGAGGTGGTCGGCTCCCTCGACGAGGTCCGGGCGTTCATCACCCGCTTCGGCGAGAACCGGCACTCCGTGGAGCACGAGATCGACGGGGTCGTCGTCAAGCTGGACGAGATCCCGCTCCAGGGCCGGCTGGGCTCCACGGCGCGCGCCCCGCGCTGGGCCATCGCCTGGAAGTACGCCCCGGAGGAGGTCAACACCAAGCTGATCGACATCAAGGTGGGCGTCGGCCGGACCGGCCGCGTCACGCCGTACGCGCAGGTCGAGCCGGTGACGGTGGCCGGTTCCGAGGTCGAGTTCGCCACCCTGCACAACCAGGAGGTGGTGAAGGCCAAGGGCGTGCTGATCGGGGACACGGTCGTGCTGCGCAAGGCCGGTGACGTGATCCCGGAGATCCTCGGCCCGGTCGCCGACCTGCGGGACGGCAGCGAGCGGGAGTTCGTCATGCCGGCCCAGTGCCCCGAGTGCGGCACCCCGCTGCAGCCGATGAAGGAGGGCGACATCGACCTCCGCTGCCCCAACGCCCGCACCTGCCCCGCCCAGCTGCGTGAACGTCTCTTCTACCTCGCCGGGCGCCAGTGCCTGGACATCGAGAACTTCGGCGCGGTGGCCGCCGCCGCGCTGACCCGGCCCCTGGAGCCGGCCGAGCCGCCGCTCGCCGACGAGGGCGACCTCTTCGACCTCACCATCGAGCAGCTGCTGCCGATCAGGGCCTATGTCCTCGATCCGGACAGCGGACTGCCCAAGCGGGACCCGAAGACCGGCGAGGAGAAGATCGTCCACGTCTTCGCCAACCAGAAGGGCGAGCCGAAGAAGAACGCCCTCGCCATGCTGCGGAACATCGAGGAGGCCAAGACCCGTCCGCTGGCCCGCTTCCTCAACGGTCTCTCGATCCGGCACGTGGGTCCGGTCGCCGCCGAGGCGCTGGCCCGTGAGTTCCGCTCACTGGAGCGGATCGAGCAGGCGAGCGAGGCGGAACTCGCGGCGACCGACGGCGTAGGTGACATTATCGCGGCCGCGGTGAAGCAGTGGTTCGCCGAGGATTGGCACCGCGAGATCGTGCGCAAGTGGCGCGCGGCGGGCGTGAGCTTCGAGGACGAGGGGGCGGGGGAGGACCTCGGGCCCCGGCCGCTGGACGGGCTGACGGTCGTGGTGACCGGCACCCTCCAGAACTTCACCAGGGATGGCGCAAAAGAGTCGCTCCAAGCCCTCGGAGCCAAGGTTTCCGGTTCCGTTTCCAAGAAGACCGCCTTCGTGGTCGTCGGGGAGAACCCGGGTTCCAAGTACGACAAGGCGATGCAGCTGAAGGTTCCGGTTCTCGACGAGGACGGCTTCGGAATCCTGCTCGAACAAGGGCCCGAAGCCGCTCGGGAGGTCGCCGCGCAGGACGCCGGCTGAGCCCCTTCCGGTACCCCTTCACCGCCCCGGAGGCTCACCCGTTCGGCGCATACCAGATCGTTACGGGTGGCCTGCTCGCATTCGGGCAAGACATGGAGAGCGCTGCCCGTCGGCGCCCTCGGCGGCCTACTGTGGAAACCGTGCGTCCTGTCCCGCACGGCCGAGCGAGGGCTCTGCCCGGTGCGGTGCCAGGGCACCGGCCCCGTGGCACCAGGAGCGGCCGCCCCGCGGCCGCTCCCGCCACGGACGGACGACACACGGCCGCCTCACCGCGGCCCATCGCACACCGACGGCACCGCCGCCTGTGAGAGGGACGGGAATGGAACCGACCGAGAGCGCCGCCCCGGTCGCACGGCCGCGCGGCCGTGTGGTCCCCGCCGGCTTCGTCTCCGGCCTGCCCGCGACCGTGCTGGGCACCGCGGCCGTCGTGCTCGTCACCGGCCTCCAGCGGGCCCTGAGCACCGGCCACGGACTCTTCCCCGGCGGCACGACCGGCTGGTCCCTCGCCGTCCTCACCGGCCTCATCGTCGGCCACCTGGTCGCCCTCGGCCGGGACCGCTGGTGGGGCGGCACCGGCTCCGGCGCCGCCCTCACCCTCGCCGTCCTGCTCCTGTACGGCTGGGTGCCCGCCGGGCTCGTCTCGCTCACGGTCGTCGTCCTGGTCGGCGCCGCCCGCCGCCACCGCTGGCGCCAGGGCCTCCTGCACGGCGCGGCCGACATCCTCGGCGTCGGCGCCGCCGCCCTGGTCCTCGCCCTCTTCGGAGACGTACCGACGGTCGAACACCCCTGGCAGCCCCTCGACTGGGGGATCGCGGACGTGCCGGAAGTCGCGCTCGCCGCCGCCGTCTACCTCGTGGCGACCCGGCTCCTGCTGTGGTACACGCTCTCGCCCCCCGGTCGCGGCCTGCCCACCGTCGCCCGCACCGCCCTCCTGCGCCAGGGCCTCGTCGCCGTCGCCCTCCTCGGCATCACCCCCCTCATCTGCGTCGTCGCCGCCTCCCGCCCGATCCTGCTGCCCCTCTTCGCCGTCCCCCTCATCGCGCTGGACTCCACCCTCTGGATCGCCCGCGCCCGGGCCGAGGAACAGCTGCGCGACCCGCTCACCGGCCTCCCCAACCGCCAGTGGCTCCTGGAGCGCACCTGGGCGGCCCTGGAGGAGGCCGAAGGACAGGGCGTCCGCGCCGCCCTCGTCCTCATCGACCTCGACCGCTTCCGTTCGGTCAACGACACCCTCGGCCACCTCGCCGGCGACCGGCTCCTCCTCCAGATCGCCGAGCGGCTCCGCCTCGCCCTGCCGCGCGGCGCCGAGGCCGCCCGCCTCGGCGGCGACGAGTTCGCCGTCCTGCTCCCCGTCGCCGACTCCACCACCAGCGCCCAGCGCGTCGCCCGCCACCTCGTCGCCGAGCTCTCCTCCCCGCTCGACCTCGACGGCCTCACCCTCGTCCTAGAGGCCAGCGCCGGCGTCGCCGTCTTCCCCGAGCACGCCCTCGACGCCGAGGGCCTGCTCCGCCGCGCCGACGTCGCCATGTACCAGGCCAAGCGCGACCGCACCGGCGTCGAGGTCTACGAGTCCAAGCGCGACTCCAACACCCCCGACCGGCTCGGCCTCCTCGGTGACCTCCGACGCGCCCTGGACGCCGGCGAGGTCGAACTCCACTACCAGCCCAAGGTCCGCTTCGACGGCCAGGTCGCCGGTCTGGAGGCCCTCGTCCGCTGGGTCCACCCCGAGCGGGGGAAGGTTCCTCCGGACGAGTTCATCGCCATCGCCGAGTCCTCCGGCCTGATGCCGCACCTGACCGAGTACGTCCTGGAGACCGCCCTGGCCCAGGTCGCCCGGTGGCGCGCCCAGGGCCTCCACGTCCCGGTCGCCGTCAACGTCTCGCCGCGCGACGTCCACACCCCCGGCTTCGCGGGCGCCGTCGCCGCCCGCCTCGCCCGCCACGGCGTCCCGGCCGGCGCCCTCCAGCTGGAGATAACCGAGCACGTCCTCCTGGAGGACCCGCAGAAGGCCGCCGACACCCTCAACGGCCTCACCGGCCACGGCGTCAAGATGTCCCTGGACGACTTCGGCACGGGCTACTCCTCCCTCGTGCACCTGCGCCGGCTGCCCGTCAGCGAACTGAAGATCGACCGTTCCTTCGTCGCCCGGCTCGCCGTGGACACCGAGGACGCCGAGATCGTGCGCTGCACCGTCGACCTCGCCCACTCCCTCGGCCTGCTCGTCGTCGCGGAGGGCGTGGAGGACGACGAGACCTGGGAGCGGCTGCGGGACCTGGGCTGCGACGCCGTCCAGGGCTGGCTGGTCGCCGCCGCCATGCCGCCCGGCGAGACCACCGCCTGGCTGCTGGCCCGGGGCGAGCACGGCTGGCGCCGCCCCGCCGACATCGCCGCCGCGGCCGCCGCCGAGCTCGGGCGGGCGACCGCCGTGACGCTCGACCCGGCCGCCGCCGTCGAGCTCGACCCGGCCCCCGGCCGGGTCGTGCAGTAGCCGCCCCGGCCGTCCCCGGGCAAACCGTTTCACGGGCAGAGGTGCGAGCCCCATAGGATTGGGTCAACACCATCACACGCACCCCGTGAGGATCCGCATGCCTGGCATCACGCGCGAGGAGGTCGCCCACCTCGCACGGCTGGCGCGTCTGGAGCTGAAGGGCGAAGAACTCGATCACTTCGCCGGCCAGCTCGACGACATCATCGGCGCGGTCGCCCGCGTCTCCGAGGTCGCCGACCAAGACGTACCGCCGACCTCCCACCCGCTGCCGCTGACGAATGTCATGCGCGCGGACGAGGTCCGTCCGTCGCTCACCCCCGAGCAGGCGCTCTCCGGCGCCCCGGCCCAGGAGCAGCAGCGTTTCAAGGTGCCGCAGATCCTGGGGGAGGACTAAGACCATGACGGACAGCATCATCAAGCTCACGGCCGCCGAGACCGCCGCGAAGATCGCCTCCGGCGAACTCACGGCCGTCGAGGTCACCGAGGCGCACCTGGCCCGCATCGAGGCCGTCGACGAGAAGGTCCACGCCTTCCTGCACGTCGACCGTGACGGTGCCCTCGCGCAGGCCCGCGCCGTCGACGAGAAGCGCGCCCGGGGCGAGAAGCTGGGCCCGCTCGCCGGTGTGCCGCTCGCGCTGAAGGACATCTTCACGACCGTCGGCGTGCCGACGACCGTCGGCTCGAAGATCCTCGAGGGCTGGATCCCGCCGTACGACGCGACCCTGGTCAAGAAGCTGAAGGCCGCCGACGTCGTCATCCTCGGCAAGACCAACATGGACGAGTTCGCGATGGGCTCCTCCACGGAGAACAGCGCCTACGGCCCGACCGGCAACCCGTGGGACCTGACCCGCATCCCCGGCGGCTCCGGCGGCGGCTCCTCGGCGGCCCTCGCCGCGTACGAGGCGCCCCTCGCCATCGGCACCGACACCGGCGGTTCCATCCGCCAGCCCGCCGCCGTCACCGGCACCGTGGGCGTCAAGCCGACCTACGGCGGGGTCTCCCGCTACGGCATGGTGGCCTTCTCCTCCTCCCTCGACCAGGGCGGCCCGTGTGCCCGTACGGTCCTGGACGCGGCCCTGCTGCACGAGGCCATCGCCGGTCACGACCCGCTCGACTCGACCTCCATCGACCTGCCGGTCCCGCCGGTCGTCGAGGCGGCCCGCAACGGCTCGGTCGCCGGCATGCGCGTGGGCGTCGTCAAGCAGTTCCGCGGCGAGCACTACCAGGCCGGCGTGATGCAGCGCTTCGACGAGTCCGTCGAGCTGCTGAAGGAGCTGGGCGCCGAGATCGTCGAGCTGGACTGCCCGACCTTCGACCTGGCCCTCTCCGCGTACTACCTGATCGCGCCCTCGGAGTGCTCCTCCAACCTGGCCCGCTTCGACGCCATGCGCTACGGCCTGCGGGTCGGCGACGACGGCACGCGCTCGGCCGAGGAGGTCACCGCCCTCACCCGTGAGGCCGGCTTCGGCGACGAGGTCAAGCGCCGCGTCATCCTCGGCACGTACGCGCTGAGCTCCGGCTACTACGACGCGTACTACGGCTCGGCCCAGAAGGTCCGGACCCTCATCACGCGCGAGTTCGAGCAGGCCTTCGAGCAGGTGGACGTCATCGTCTCCCCGACGACCCCCACCACCGCCTTCCCGATCGGCGAGCGCGCCGACGACCCGATGGCGATGTACCTCGCGGACCTGTGCACCATCCCGACCAACCTGGCCGGCAACGCCGCCATGTCGCTGCCCTGCGGCCTGGCGCCGGAGGACGGCCTTCCGGTCGGCCTGCAGATCATCGCCCCCGCCATGAAGGACGACCGGCTCTACAAGGTCGGTGCCGCCGTCGAGGCCGCGTTCGTGGAAAGGTGGGGCCACCCGCTGCTCGAGGAGGCTCCCGCACTGTGAACGCCATGGCCAAGAAGGCGAAGAACTTCAAGAAGTCGAAGACCGGCGTCTACGTGTCGCTGGCCAGCACCGCCTTCGGCGCGGTGAGCGTCGCCAAGCAGGCGAAGCTGGCCCGCAGCGACGGCGACATGCTCCGCCTGGTCGACGCCGCCGTGTCCGCCGCCGCCATCGTCACCGGCCTCGCGATCCTGTACCGCGAGCTGAAGCGCCTCGGCGACGACGACGTCCTGCTGGGCTGAGAGGGAAAGTTCCACCGTGACTGTCACTGAACTGCTGTCGTACGAAGCGGCACTCGCCGAGTACGACCCCGTCATGGGCCTGGAGGTCCATGTCGAGCTCGGCACGAAGACGAAGATGTTCTGCGGCTGCTCGACCGAGCTGGGCCAGGACGCCAACACGCAGACCTGCCCGACCTGCCTCGGCCTGCCCGGCTCCCTGCCGGTGGTCAACGCGGTCGGCGTCGAGTCCGCCATCAAGATCGGCCTCGCGCTGAACTGCGAGATCGCCGAGTGGTGCCGCTTCGCCCGGAAGAACTACTTCTATCCGGACATGCCGAAGAACTTCCAGACCTCCCAGTACGACGAGCCGATCGCCTTCAACGGCTACCTGGACGTCCAGCTGGAGGACGGCGAGATCTTCCGCGTCGAGATCGAGCGCGCCCACATGGAGGAGGACACCGGCAAGTCCACCCACATCGGTGGCGCGACCGGCCGCATCCACGGCGCCTCGCACTCCCTGCTCGACTACAACCGGGCCGGCATCCCGCTCATCGAGATCGTCACCAAGCCCATCGAGGGCGCGGGCGAGCGGGCCCCCGAGGTCGCCAAGGCGTACGTCGCCGAGCTGCGCGAGCTGATCCGAGCCCTCGGCGTGTCCGAGGCGCGGATGGACAAGGGCCAGATGCGCTGCGACGTGAACCTGTCGCTGCGTCCGCACGGCACGAAGACCTTCGGCACCCGCTCGGAGACGAAGAACGTCAACTCGCTCCGTTCGGTGGAGCGGGCCGCCCGCTTCGAGATCCAGCGCCACGCGGCTGTCCTGTCCTCCGGCGGGACGATCGTGCAGGAGACCCGGCACTTCCACGAGGACGACGGCACCACCACCGCCGGCCGCATCAAGGACAACGCCGAGGACTACCGGTACTTCCCGGAGCCCGACCTCGTCCCCGTCGCCCCGTCCCGCGAGTGGGTCGAGGAGCTGCGCGCCGGGCTGCCCGAGCTGCCGCGCGTGCGCCGCAACCGGCTGCGCGAGGAGTGGGGCGTCTCCGAGGTCGAGATGCAGGCCATCCTCAACGCGGGCGCGGTCGACCCGATCGTCGCCACGGTCGAGGCGGGCGCGGACGCGGCCTCGGCCCGCAAGTGGTGGATGGGCGAACTCGCCCGCAACGCCAACGAGAAGGGCGTCTCCCTGGAGGAGCTGCCCATCACCCCGGCCGACGTGGCCCGGGTCTCGGCGCTCGTCGCGGACGGTTCGCTCAACGACAAGCTGGCCCGCCAGGTCATCGAGGGCGTCCTCGCCGGCGAGGGCAGGCCGGACGAGGTCGTCGAGAAGCGCGGTCTGAAGGTCGTCTCCGACGACGGCGCGCTCGGCGCGGCGGTCGACGAGGCCATCGCGGGCAACGCGGCCATCGCCGACAAGATCCGCGGCGGCAAGGTCGCGGCGGTCGGCGCCCTGGTCGGCGCGGTCATGAAGGCCACGCGCGGCCAGGCGGACGCGGCGAAGGTCAAGGACCTGATCCTGGAGAAGCTGGGCGTCAGCGAGGGCTGATCCCGTTCTCGTACGCGTGACAGGGGCGGCCCCGCACCGGACTTCCGGTGCGGGGCCGCCCGTCGTCGTACGGCGTGCGTCCACGTGGCCGGGACAGCCGTCGGCGTTAGGGTGAGGGGGCCGGTGCCGGCAGCGGAGAACACGAGGAGCAGAGCCCAGGATGATCACCCAGATCCGGATCGACGGCTTCAAGTCGTTCCGCCGTTTCAGCCTCGACGTACCGCCGACGCTGATCATGCTGGGTGCGAACGGGGCGGGGAAGTCGAACCTCTTCGACGCCCTCCGGCTCGTCGCCGGGACGGCGGACCGCGGTTTCGAGGAGACGGTCCGCAAGGACCGGCGGCTGGCGCCCGTCGACCTGTTCCACCGTGGACAGGGGCGGGAGCGCCAAGAACTGACCATCACGGTCGGATCGCTGGTGGCGACCCGCTACGGACCGCTGCCGCTGCGGATCCGGCTCTCCGTGACGCGCCTCGGATCGGGCCGGGTCGCGCTCGGGCGCAACTGCGGTGTCTGGGTCAGCAGCCTGCACCGGCCCGACTGGATGGATCGCGTCGGCCTGGCCGAGGAGGAGCAAAGGGCCGTGGCCCGTGCGCGCTCGGAGTTCGTCGAGCACGAGAGCGAGTTCGTGCCCTTCCACGGTCCCCTGGGAAGCGCCCTGTCCGTGGAGGACGAAGACTCCGTACGAACCGCCGGGAACGGCTCCCTCTTCGAGGAGCCGGGCACGGAACTGCGCTTGCTGGCCGCGCGGGAATGCGCGTCGTGGGCACCCTTCCTCCTCGACCCGGCGGCGCTGCGCCGGCCGTCCCCCGCCTTCGTCCACGGTCGGCTCGACGCCGACGGCGGGAACCTCGCCGAAGTGCTCCATCGCATCGAGGAGCGTCCGCCGCTCTGGCGCCGGTTCGTCGCGGACATGGCCGCGCTCGTCGAAGGAGTCGAGGACGTCCGGGTCCTCTACGACGAGCGGCGTCAGGAGTACGACTTCGAGGTGGCCTTCAGCAACACGGGGTGGCTGTCACCGCCCACTCTGTCCGACGGCACGCTGCGCATGGCGGCCCTGCTCGCGGCCGCCGCCGACCCGGCCTGGCCCGGGGGGATGACCGTCGAGGAGATCGAGAACGGAATGAACCCGGAGCGCGTCGCCGAGCTTGTGCGCCGGCTGCGGCGCGGTACCGGTGTGACGCCGGAGGCGTCCGCGTACCGGCAGCTCATCGCCACGACCCATTCGCCGGCCCTCCTCGGCGCGCTCAAGCACGACCTGTCCGGCAGCCTCGTCTTCCTGGAGCAGGCGGACCGGGTCGATCCGGCCGACGGGACGATCTCCCGCGCGACGGTGGCCAGGCCGCTGCGGGCCTTCGACCCGGAACGGGAGCCGGGCGAGAGTGTGTCTCCCGAGCAGGTGGAGCGGCTTCTGCGGAAGCTGAACAGGGGCGGGGAATGAGGACGTTGCTGCCGGGTCTGCTCGTCGAGGGCAGCGACGGGCCCTATCTGCGGAGCCTGGTCGAGCGACAGCTCGAAGAGATCCTCCTCGCGGGAGGCGCGCAGACGGTGGACGTCCTGCGCTGCGAGGTCTCCCCGGTCCGCTCCAACGACCGGCCGGACCTGGTCCTGGCGGCGGCCGAGGAGCTCGCGGCCGACTGCGACATCGTCTTCGTCCACGGCGATCAGGACGCTCTGGAGGCCCGCCGGAAGTTGGTCGCCGAGCTGGAGCAGCGGCGGGCCGAAGCCCCGCGCGCCGGGGTGTCCGTCCCGCTCGTGCCCGTCCTGATGACCGAGTCCTGGATGCTGGCCGACCGGAAGGCCCTGGAGTCCGTGGTGGGCGAACTCCCGGAGTACCCGTATTCCGGGCCGGCGGCGGTCGAGAAGCGGACGGCACTCAAGGGCGGCAAGAAGATGACGCCCAAGGAGGTCTGGAAGACCCTTCTCGGGAGCGACGGGCCCGAGGTGCTCCACGACGGCGCGGAACTGCTCGTGCGTCGAACGGACCTCGCCGTGCTCGCGCAGGTTCCCTCGTACCGGACGTGGTGCGAGGACACCGAACGCGCCCTGCGCGAGCGGCGCTTCCTGTAAGGCTCAGACGGCCGTCCCGGTGACGAACACGCTCCAGGCGGCGGGGGAGACGGTGAAGAGGGGACCGGTCTCGCCGAGCTTGGAGTCCCGGACGTGCACGGCGGCGGGATGGGCGGCCACCTCGACGCAGGCGCCGCCCTCGCTGCCGCTGTAGCTGGACTTGCGCCAGTCGTAGGCGACTTCGAGGCAGGCGCCGCCCTCGTCGCCGCTGTAGCTGGACTTGAACCACGAAAGTGCTGCTGCGCTCATGTCTCTCCCGCCAGACGTTCCAGCAGGCCCATGGTGTCCTCGGGCGTCAGGGCCTGTGACCGCAGCATTCCATACTTGGCCTGGAGGATGCCGACCTCGTCGGGGTCGTCGATGAGGAAGCTGACCCGCTGCCCCTCGATGTAGGCGACGTGCTCGTGGTCGGGTGTTTCGAGGAGCACCATGGGCCCGTCGAGCCCCGCGTGCGTGGTCCGCGACTTCGGGAGGATCTGGAGCGCGAGGAAGGGGAGTTCGGCCATTTCGCGCAGGTGGAGGATCTGCCCCCGCAGCACCTCGCGCCCGCCGATGGGCTGCTCCAGGATGGATTCGTTCAGGAGGAAGGACATCATCGGCGGCCAGGGCTTCCGCTCGAAGATCCGCTGGCGGTCGAGCCGGTCGAGCATCCGGTCCTCCGCCTCCTGCGGAGTGATCGGTGGGTAGAGGCAGTCGAAGACGGCGCGGGCGTAATCCG
Organism: Streptomyces sp. NPDC126503; assembly: GCF_040302405.1. Lineage (NCBI taxonomy): Bacteria > Bacillati > Actinomycetota > Actinomycetes > Kitasatosporales > Streptomycetaceae > Streptomyces > Streptomyces sp. NPDC126503. Next base: position 113,061 of record NZ_JBEORS010000016.1, on the reverse strand, counting down.
CAGTCTGGAGCAGGCCCGGAACCACCCCGTTCTCGTACCAGCTGAGGCTGAGGGCCAGTGCCTCCAGCTCGATGAACTCCTGTACGAACGCGGGATACCGCTCCTTCTTTGGCGCCTTCCCGACCGCCACGGCCAGCGCGCCCCCCGTGTCCAGGAGGTCGTCCAGCTCAGCCGCGAGCCCCAGCCGCAGCGCCCGCCGCCCCTGCTCGATCGACCCCAGCGTCTCCAGTCCCACGCACGCCTGCGCGGCCAACTGCGGCTGGGTCAGCCCCGCCTGTTTCCGGTAGAGCGCCACCAGGGCGCCGACCACTTCCCATGAGGGGACCTTCTTCCTGGAGTGCGTACCGCGTTGCATGAGCGGTGACTTCCCCACCGCGTGCGTACGTGACGCGTTCCGGACCCGTACAAAGAATTTGTACGGCTTCGTGTCCTGGGGCGCGCGGGGCGCGAGGCGCCACTGTGATCGCCATGAGCGACCACATCCCCTCGTTCCGCGAGGCGTTCTACCGCCGTGAGCGCCGCTCCGTGCCCCTCGCCCGCGACTTCACCCGCAGGGCCCTGGCCGACTGGGGCCTGGACGCGCGCGCGGACGACGTACTGGTGTGCGTGAGCGAGCTCGCCACCAACGCCCTCCTGCACGGCGTCCCGCCCGGCCGTGGCTACCGCCTCCACCTCTACCTGGAGCTCCCCGGCGCCCTCCGCGTCGAGGTCCACGACAGCGGCGACGGCACCCCGCGCGTACGGGAGCCGTCCGGTGAGTCGGGGCGCGGTCTGCTCCTGGTGGACGCGCTGGCTGACCGGTGGGGGGTGGGGGAGCGCGATCCGGGCAAGATCGTCTGGTGCGAGTTCCGGATCACCGCAGACGCGTGACGGGGGCCGGAGCGGTCGGCCATACTGGCGCGCGCGGCATGCCGACGGGGGACGTGCGGCACGTGCGGTGGGGGAGTGGGCGGCGTGGAACTGCCGGAGCGCATCGGGGATTACACCGTGGAGCGCGAGCTGGGCGCGGGCGGCATGGGGACGGTGTATCTGGCGCGCTCCCGGGGCGGACGTGCCGTGGCCGTCAAGGTGGCCCGGCCCGAGCTCGCGGCCGATCCGCACTTCCGCGCCCGGTTCCGCGCGGAGGTCGAGGCCGCCCGCAAGGTCGGCGGGTTCCACACCGCGCCGGTGGTCGACGCCGATCCGGACGCGGCGGCGCCCTGGCTGGCGACCGCCTACATCGCGGGCCCGACGCTGTCGCGGCTGATCGCCGAAGAGGGTCCGATGGACGAGGCCCGGCTGCGGCTGCTCGGCGCGGCGCTGGCGGAGGCCCTGCACGCCATCCACGCCTGCGGCCTGATCCACCGGGACCTCAAGCCGGGCAACATCGTCATGGCCGACGACGGCCCCCGGGTGCTGGACTTCGGTATCGCCCGCGCCCTGGAGTCGACCCGGCTCACCTCGACCGGCGCGGCTTTCGGCACCCCCGGCTTCCTCGCCCCCGAGCAGGCTCAGGGGCTCGAAGTCGGCGGCGCCGCCGATGTGTTCGCGTTGGGCGCGGTGCTGGTCGCGGCGGCGGGCGGGGAGGCGTTCGGGCAGGGGACGCCGATGATGCTGATGTACCGGGCGGTGCACGAGCCGGCGGACCTCTCCGCCGTACCGGAGGGCATCCGCCCGGTGGTCGCCGCCTGCCTGGCCAAGGCCCCGGCGGACAGGCCGACGCCCGGCAGGCTCCTGGACCTGTTCGCCCCGGTCGCCGCGCCGGAGCCGGAGCGCGTCACAGCGCCGGAGCCGGGGTCCGTCGCCGGGCCCGGGCCGGCGCGGGAAGCGGCCGCGTACACGCCGACCCTGCCCACTCCGGCCGAGGAGGACGTGGACGCGTCCCGTGCCGCGACCGTCACCGCCTCCCCGTCCGCCGAGCCCCCGCGTACCGACTCCCCTCCCGCGAGGAGGCGCACCGGACGACTCGTGACCGCTGTGACGGGGGCCCTCATCGGGCTGGGCGGCGGGGTGTACTGGGTCTACTCGCTGGCGGTCGCGAACGCGGACGCGAGCTTCCCCAAGGCCGTGTACGAGCTCACGACGCCCCACATGATCGTGGGGGATGCGTACGTGCGCGACGACGAGTACCCCCGCGATCCGGCTCCGCAACCGGACAGCAGGTCCCAGAGGGACGTGACGCACTTCTCCGCGGACTACGCCGGCACGGACAAGGCCGCGTTCCAGAAGGTGGAGGTGTACGGCTCCTCCGGCCGGTACAAGAACCCGGAGGGGCGTCGGGACAGCCTGATCCGGGCCATGACGGTGACGGGCAGAGAGAACGTCGTCGAGCCGGCCAGGGAGATCCGCGTCCCCGGCACGGACGTCGCCATCGCCTGGCACGACGGTGGACAGCCGGACCGTCTGCGGCTGGGGGGACGACAACACCACCGTCGCGGTCGCCTTCACCCCGACCGCCCCCCTCGAAGAGGCGGCGGCCGAAACCGGCAAGATCCGCGACGCCGTGCGCCAACCGATCGCCTCCCCGTCCTGACGGGCGCGCGCTCCGGCAAGACCGATGTGCGAGTCGTCCACGGCTCGTCGCCCCGCGGCCGCGTGGCCGAAAACCGCTTGGACTCGCCACCCCGCCTCTTGGACGTTCATCACCGGGACGTCACCGGGTCTTCTCGCCGTCATCCACCCTCACTACCGTCCCCGGCGAACCATCCAATGGCTCGAAGGCGAACCATTGGCCGTCGACTGGAGGTCGGTCGTGTCACCCGAGATGTCCCGCAGAAGGCTCCTCGCACTGGGCGGAGGCGCCCTCGGCGCCGCCACGGCAGGTTCGCTGCTTCCGCCGTCGCTTCAGGCCGCGATGGCCGCGGGGCCGCCCGCGGGCGGTCTGGCGTCCGTTCGGCACGTGGTGATCCTCATGCAGGAGAACCGTTCCTTCGACCACTACTTCGGCACCCTCCGCGGCGTCCGCGGCTTCGGCGACCGCAACGCGATCGAGCTGCCCTCCGGCTCCTCCGTCTTCGAGCAGCCCGCCGGGGCCGGCCGCACCGTGCTCCCCTTCCCGGTCCGGGGGGCCGCCGAGACGCAGAAGAAGGACCTCCAGTACATCGGCGACCTCGACCACTCCTGGAGCGGCGGCGCCAAGGCCTGGCGCGGCGGGTGGATGGACGGCTGGGTGTCGGCCAAGACCGCCGCCACCATGGCGTACTACGACCGGCGGGACATCCCGCTGCACTACGAGCTCGCCGACACCTTCACCGTCTGCGACGCCTACCACTCCTCCGTCCACACCTCGACGAGCCCGAACCGCAACCACCTCTGGTCCGGCTGGACCGGGTACGAGGCCGACGGCAGCCGGGCCGTCACCAACGCCGCGTACGCCGAGGGCACGCACCCCGGCTACGGCTGGTCCACCTACGCGGAGCGCCTGGAGGCCGCCGGGCGCAGCTGGAAGACGTACACCGAGTGGGAGAACTTCACCGACAACAACATCGAGTTCTTCACCCGCTTCAAGGAGATCGCCCGCAAGGCGCTCGCGCGGACCGGCGGGCACACCTTCATGGAGTCGTTCTACGCGGCCGTCCGCGGCACCCGGGACGCCGCCGGGCGCACCCGGCTGCTCGCCCTCCTGGAGGAAGGGGTCGCCACCCTCACCCCGGCCGAGCGGTCCCTCTTCGAGCGGGGGCTCCGCCGCGTCGAGACCGGCACCCTCGCCGACGCCTTCCGCGCCGACGTCGCCGCCGGCACCCTCCCCGAGGTCTCCTACCTCGTCCCCTCCGCGATCGACTCCGAGCACCCCGGTTCCTCCTCGCCGATCGCCTCCGCCACCCTCGTGTACAAGGTGCTCGACGCCCTCGGTTCGCACCCGGAGGTCTGGCGCCACACCGTCCTGCTGATCAACTACGACGAGAACGACGGCTTCTTCGACCACGTGCCGCCGCCGGTGCCGGGCGCCGACGACCCCGCCGGGGAGGCCGAGCGCTGGAAGGGCCTGCCCGTCGGCCTCGGCATCCGGGTGCCGCTGCTCGTCGTCTCGCCCTGGTCCATCGGCGGCTACGTCTGCTCCGAGACCTTCGACCACACCTCGGTGATCCGCTTCCTGGAACGCCTCACCGGCGTCGGGGAGCCCAACATCACCCCTTGGCGCCGGGGCGTCACCGGCGACCTCACCTCCGCCTTCGACTTCCGCCGGCCGCGCCGGCAGCCGCCCGTCGAGCGGCCCGGGCCGGTCCCGCCGTTCACCGGCCGCTGGCGTCCCCAGCCGCCGGCCGTCCAGTCGATGCCCGCGCAGGAGCCCGGCGTCCGGCCCGCCCGCCCCCTGCCGTACCAGCCGGACGCCTCCGCCGGCGTGGTGGACGGCGTGGTGCGGATCGCGCTCAGCAACCGGGGAAAGGCGAGCGCCCACTTCACCCTCTACCCGTACGCGGGCGAGTTCGCCGTCCCGCAGCACCGCGACGTCCGGGGGACGGGGGAGTGGCGGGTCCCCGTGCCGGGTGACCGCTACCGCTTCACGATCACCGGGCCCAACGGCTTCCGCCGCGAGTTCGAGGGCCCGGCCGCGGGCGGCGCCGAGCTGACCAGCCGCGTCGACCACCACGACCGCGACCTCCACCTCACCCTCCGCGCCACCGGGGACGCGCCGGCCACCTTCACGGTCCGGCCGCTCGGATACGTGGACGAGGCCGACCTCGCCGACTGGACCCGCACGGTCACGGTCAAGCCGGGGCGGACCCGTACCGTCGTGCACTCCGCCGCCGACGCGCACGGCTGGTACGACCTGGAGGTCACCGGCCCGGACGGCTTCCGCCGCCGGCTCATGGGCCACATCGAGAACGGCCGGGCGAGCGTCTCCGGCTGAGCCGTGCCCACGGGTGAGCGGGCGGAGGGCCGGGCCCGGAGTCCGGCCTTCCGCCCACCTGTGTGAGGATCGACACGAAAGGGGCAAATGATCTCCCCGGGCTGCCAGAGTTGGCCCCACACAGGTCATGCGTTCTTCTCCACGGGCCGTTCCCGCTGAAGATCACGAACCACCCAGGGAGCACGTCCTTTGGCAGCCATCGCCCGGTGGTGCATCCGGCACCGCCTCGTCGCCGTTCTCCTGTGGCTCTTCGTTCTTGCCGGGGCCGGGACGGCGGCCGCCTTCGCGGGCAGTGCCTACTCCCACGACTACGAGGTCCCCGGCACCGAGTCGGGCCGGGCGACCGCCCTGCTGGAACGGGGTTTCCAGGGCCTCGGCGGCGACACCGACACCATCGTCTGGCACACCGACCGGGGCAGCGTCCGCGCCGACGCCGTCGCCCAGCACGTGTCCGGCATGCTCGACCGCGTCGCCGCGCTCCCCGGCGTCGCGGAGGTGACCTCCCCCTACGGGCCCGACGCGGGCCCCGGCCGGATCAGCGAGGACGGGCGCACCGCGTACGCCACCGTCACCTTCCACGCCCAGGCCGACGACATCCCCGCCGCCCAGGCCCAGGCCCTCGTCTCCACGGCACAGGCCGCCCGCGCCGACGGGCTCCAGGTCGAACTCGGCGGCAGCGCCGTGGCCCTCACCGAAGCCCCCGGGGGGCACATCGCCGAAGCCGTCGGCGTCGCCGTCGCGGCCGTCGTCCTGCTCCTCGCCTTCGGCTCCCTCGCCGCCGCCGCGCTGCCCATCGCCACCGCCCTCGTCAGCGTCGGCATCGCCGCCTCCGGCATCGCGCTCCTCGGCCACGTCATGACCGTCGCCGACTTCGCCCCCATGCTCGGCATGCTCGTCGGCCTCGGCGTCGGCATCGACTACGCCCTCTTCATCGTCACCCGGCACCGCAGGGGCCTCAAACGCGGTCTGTCCGTGGCGGAGGCCGCCGAGACCGCCGTCGCCACCACCGGCCGCGCCGTCGTCTTCGCCGGGGCCACCGTCTGCATCGCCCTGCTCGGCATGCTGATCCTGCGGCTCGGTTTCCTCGACGGCGTCGCCCTCGCGGCCTCCCTGACCGTCGCCCTCACCGTCGCCGCCTCCGTCACCCTGCTCCCCGCCCTCCTCTCCTTCACCGGCATGCGCGCCCTCTCCCGGCGCGAGCGGCGCGCCCTCGACGAGCACGGTCCGCAGCCCGAACTCCCGACCGGCTTCGCCGCCCGCTGGTCCGCCTTCGTCGAGCGCCACCCCAAGGTCCTCGGCGCCGTCGCCCTGGCCGTCATGGGCGTCCTCGCGCTGCCCACCCTCTCGCTCCACCTCGGCACCTCCGACCAGGGCAACAACCCCGCCGCCTCCACCACACGCAAGGCGTACGACCTGCTCGCCGAAGGCTTCGGGCCGGGCGTCAACGGGCCGCTCACCCTCGTCGCCGGTCTCGACGGCGCCGACGACCGGGTCGCCCTCGACCAGCTCCCCGCCGCCCTCACCGCCACCCGGGGGGTCGCGTCGGTCTCCCCGGTCACGTACAACGGCCCCGGCGACACCGCCGTCCTCACCGTGGTCCCCGACTCCCCGCCGCAGTCGCAGGCCACCAGCGACCTGGTCGACCGGCTCCGCCAGGACGTGCTCCCCACGGCCGGGGCCGGCACCTCCCTGGAGGTGCACGTCGGCGGCCTCACCGCCTCCTACGACGACTTCGCCGAGCTCATCGTCGGCAAGCTGCCCCTCTTCGTCGGCGCCGTCGTCGCCCTCGGCTGCCTCCTCCTCCTGCTGGCCTTCCGCTCGATCGGCATCCCGCTCAAGGCCGCCGCCATGAACGTGGCCGCCGTCGCCGCCGCCTTCGGCATCGTCGTCGCGATCTTCCAGTGGGGCTGGGGGAGCGAGGCCCTGGGCCTCGGCAGCGCCGGGCCGATCGAACCGTTCCTGCCCGTGATCATGGTCAGTGTCCTGTTCGGCCTCTCCATGGACTACCAGGTCTTCCTGGTCAGCCGGATGTACGAGGAGTGGCTGGAGACCGGTGACAACCGGCGGGCGGTCCGGGTCGGCCTCGCCGAGACCAGCCGGGTGATCAACTCCGCCGCGGTCATCATGATCGCGGTCTTCCTCGCCTTCGTCCTCTCCGGGGACCGGGTGATCGCCATGTTCGGCATCGCGCTCGCGGCGGCCGTCGCCCTCGACGCCTTCGTCCTGCGGACCCTGCTCGTCCCGGCGCTCATGCACCTGCTCGGCGGCGCCAACTGGTGGCTGCCCCGCGGGCTCGACCGCGTCCTGCCCCGGATCAGCATCGAACCTCCCGAGTGCCGGGCCGCCGGCGGCGCGCGTGCGAAGATCGCCACGCAGCGCACGACGGTCCCGACGACGGAGGAGAAAGACGATGTTCGCGATATCGCTGGGTGACGACGGCGCCGAACTCAGGCCGCTGGAGCCCTGGCAGGCCGAGGAGTTCCTCGCCCACGTGGACCGGGGCCGCGAGTTCGTCGGACGGCACATCGTCCTCCCCGACGTGGTGCACGACCTCGACTCCGCCCGCGCCTTCCTCCGCTCGTACGCCGAGAAGGCCGCCGCCGACACCGGACGGATCTACGGCATCTGGGCCGACGGCACCCTCGTCGGAGGCGTCCTCTTCCGCACCATGGACGTCGCGGGCGGCACCGCCGAGGCCGGCTGCTGGCTGGAGCCCTCCGCCGCCGGCCGGGGCCTCGTCACCCGGGCCTGCCGGGTCATCATCGACTGGGCCGTGGAGCAGCGCGGCATCCACCGCGTCGAGTGGCTCGCCTCCGCCGAGAACGGCGCCAGCATCGCCGTCGCCCGCCGCCTCGGCATGACCAAGGAGGGCGTCCTGCGCGAGAAGTACCCGCACCGCGGCACCCGCGCCGACACCGAGGTCTGGGCCGTCCTCGCCCCCGAATGGCGCGCCGCGCGGACGGCGGGGGCCTGAGCCCGGAGGCGTACGGGCAGCCGCGGCGGGCGTACGGGCGCACCCGTGCGGGTCCGCTCCCCGGTCCTGAGGCCCCCGGGTCCGCCGTCTAAGGCACCCCCCGGCTCCGCCTAAGGCCCCCCGTGCCCGCCGGATGCGGCACTCTCCCGATGTGCCGGTGCCCCCTGGGACAGGAGAGTGGTGGCGTCGCCCCGAGCGACACCACCACCGGAACCAGGGAGCACCCGATGTACGCCTACGAACTGCACCGCACCCGGCACGCCGAGCTCGTCCGGGAAGCCGCCGCCCAGCGGCTCGCCCACGAGGCCGCCGCCGCCACGCGCGGGGGCCGGCGCCTCTTCGGCCGGCGGCCCGGAGGCCACGGGCCCGGAGGGCGGGTGAGCGACGGCGACCGTGCCCGCTTCACCCGGGCCGCGTGACCCGTATGAGGGAGGAAGCGGGCGGCTGTGCGATGCTCGGCGCCGTGGAGACCAGGTCCGTCAGCCCCGTCTTCGTCGGCCGCGCCGGCGAACTCACCGCCCTCACCGAGGCGCTGTCCCGCGCGACCGCGGGAGAGCCCCAGGCGCTGCTCGTCGCCGGCGAGGCGGGCGTCGGCAAGACCCGCCTCATCGAGGAGTTCCTCGGCACGGCCCGCGACCGCGGCGCGGTCGTCGCCGTCGGCGGCTGCGTCGAACTCGGCGCCGACGGCCTCCCCTTCGCCCCCTTCTCCACCGCCCTGCGCGCGCTCCGCCGCCGGCTCCCCGACGAACTCACCGCCGCCGCCGACGGCCAGGAGGGCGAACTCGCCCGGCTGCTCCCCGAACTCGGCGACCCCGGCGGCCACGAACCCTCCGACGAGGACTCCACCGCCCGCCTCTTCGAGCTGACCGTACGGCTCCTGGAACGGCTCGCCACCGACCGCACCCTGGTGCTCGTCCTGGAGGACCTCCACTGGGCCGACGCCTCCACCCGGCACCTGCTCACCTACCTCCTGCGCACCCTCCACCGCGGCCGTGTCGTCGTCGTCGCCAGCTACCGCGCCGACGACATCCACCGCCGCCACCCGCTGCGCCCCCTCCTCGCCGAACTCGACCGGCTCCGCACCCTCCGCCGCATCGAACTCGCCCGTTTCACCCGCGCCGAGGTGCACCGCCAGCTCACCGGCATCCTCGCCGCCGAACCCGACCCCGCCCTCGTCGACGAGGTCTACGACCGCTCCGACGGCAACGCCTTCTTCGTCGAGGAACTCGTCGTCTCCCACACGTCCGGCTGCGCCCCGGGACAGCTCAGCGACTCCCTGCGCGACCTCCTGCTCGTCCGGGTCGAGATGCTCCCCGAGGACGCCCAGCGGGTCGTCAGGATCGTCGCGGAGGGCGGCTCCACCGTCGAACACGGGCTGATCGCCGCCGTCGCCGGACTCACCGAGGACACGCTCATCGAGGCCCTGCGGGCCGCCGTCGGCGCCAACATCCTCCAGCCCGTCCCCGACGGCGACGGCTACCGCTTCCGCCACTCCCTCGTCCGCGAGGCCGTCAGCGACGACCTCCTGCCCGGGGAACGCTCCCGCCTCAACCGCCGCTACGCCGAAGCCCTGGAGGCCGACCCCGCGCTCGTCCGCGCCGACGAACGGGCCACCCGCCTCGCCACGTACTGGTACCACGCCCACGACCCCGCCAAGGCGCTCCCGGCCGTCCTCCGGGCCGCCGTCGAGACCCGCAAGCGCCACGCCTACGCCGAACAGCTCCGGCTCCTCGAACGCGCCATGGAACTCTGGGACGAGGTCCCCGGCGAGGTGCGCGCCTCCCTGCGGCCCGTGGACTGCGCCGACTCCTACCCGCCCCTCGCCCGCTGCGCGCAGGACCCCGACGCCCGCGACCCCGCGACCGCGCCCCTGCGCCACCTCGACCTGTTCGCGGAGGCCGCCGTCGCCGCCCGGCTCAGCGGGCAGCGCGAACGCGCCCTGAAGATCGGCCGGACCGCGCTGCGGCTCCTGGAGAGCGGGGAGGAGCACGACCCGCTGCGCGCCGCCTGGTTCTGGACCGAGCGGGCCCGCCTCCAGTCCAACCTCGGCCGGGGCGACGGCGCCGAGGAGATCGCCCGCGCCCAGCACCTCGTCAAGGGCCTGCCGCCGTCCGCCGTCCACGCCGTCGTCCTCGTCGCCGCCGCCGGCTGGGGCATGCTCCGCGCCCCCGGCCCCGAGGCCCTCGCCGCCGCCGAACGGGCCGTCGAGTACGCCCGGCTCGTCCGCGCCGAGGCCATCGAACTCAGCGCCCGCCTCACCCTCGGCACCATCCGGGTCGCGGCCGGCGACCGCGAGGCCGGACTCGCCGAGATGGAGGAGGTCCGGGCCCGCACCACCCGGCTCGGCCACTTCCAGGAGGCCGCCCGCGCCCACATCAACATCAGCTCCGCCCTGGAGGGCCTCGGCCGCTCACGCGAGGCCGTCGGCGTCGCCGACGCGGGCATCGAACTCGCCCGCTCGCGCGGCCTCGTGGACAGCGCCGCCTGGATCCGCGGCAACAAGGCCGAGTCCCTGTTCTCCCTCGGCCACTGGGACGAGGCCCGCACCGAGTCGGAGCTCCTCCTCTCCTCGGCCACCAGCTCCAAGCCCCGCGGCTCCGCCCTCCTCAGCCTCGCGCAGCTGGCCGCCGCCCGTGGCGAGGCCCCCACCGCCGCCGCCCGGCTCGCCGAGGCCCGCGCCGTCCTCGGCACCCGGGACCCCATCCCGCAGTACACCGTGCGGGTGGCCCAGGTCGCGATCGCCGTCGCCGCCGCCGAGGGACGCCTCGCGGACGTACGCGCCGAACTCGCCGCCGCGGCCGAGACGGGCTTCCCGCCCGGCAGCCACCACTACGGCTGGCCGCTCGTCCTCACCGCCGTCGTCGCCGAGGCCGACAGCCGGGGGCTGCCCGCCGCCGAGGAGGGCCGCGCGGAGGCGCTCGCCACCGTCCGCCGCTGCGTCCGGGCCCTCGCCACCCCCGCACCCGTCTGGGCGGCCCACGCGCAACGGGTCTCCGAGGAACTCGCCCGCGCCGAGGGCCGCGAGTCGGCCGCCCGCTGGGCCGAGGTCGTCGCCGCCTTCACCCCCCTCGAACGCCCCCACCAGCTCGCCCGCTCCCGCCACCGCCTCGCCGACGCCCTGCTCGCCGAGGGGGGACGCCGCGAGGAGGCCGCCGCCCTGCTGCGGGAGGCCCACGCCACCGCCGTGGCGCTCGGCGCCCGCCCGTTCCGCGAGGACATCGAACTCCTCGCGGCCCGGGCCCGCCTCACCCTGGTCACCGAGCAGCGGCCCGCGGCCCCGGCCGGGACCGGAGAGGACGCCTTCGGTCTCACCCCGCGCGAGCGGGAGGTCCTGCGCCTGGTCGCCGCCGGACGCACCAACCGCCAGATCGCCCAGGAACTCTTCATCTCACCCAAGACGGCCAGCGTCCACGTCTCCCACATCCTCGCCAAGCTCGGCGTCGGCGGCCGGGGCGAGGCGGCCGCCCTCGTCCACCGGCTCCACCTCATCGACGCCCGCCCCTGACACCCGTCTCGTCACCCGGCCCGAGGCCAGGTCCATCGGCCCGCGCGCCGGATCCGCGCCCTCCACGCCCTCCCGGGTCGGCGCCGGCCGCCGCTGCTCGTCCTCCGCGCGCTCGCGCCCCGGCGCGAACACTCCTGGCCGAACACGGCCACCACCCCTCAGCCGACCTCCAGGCGGAGGATCCTGTCGTCACCCGGCTCCGGCGTGCCGCGGGTGTCGGTCTCGCTGGTGACCAGCCACAGCCGGCCGTCACCCCCGGCGAGCACCGTCCGCAGCCGCCCGTACTCGCCCGACAGGAACGCCCGGGGCCCGCCCGCGGCTCCCGCCCCCGCCACCGGGACCCGCCACAGCCGCTCGCCCCGCAGCCCCGCCATCCAGACCGCGCCCCGCGCGAACGCGATCCCGCTCGGCGAGGCCTCCGCCGTCGGCCACTGGGCGACCGGGTCGGTGAACCCCGCCCGCCCGGCCCGCCCCTCCACCTCGGGCCAGCCGTAGTTCCGCCCCGCCTCGATCCGGTTCAGCTCGTCCCACGTGTTCTGCCCGAACTCCGCCGCCCACAGCCGGCCCGCGTCGTCCCAGGCCAGCCCCTGCACGTTGCGGTGCCCGTACGAATAGACCACCGAGCCCGGGAAGGGGTTGCCGGGCGCGGGCCTCCCCTCCGGCGTCATCCGCAGGATCTTCCCGCCCAGCGAGTCCCGGTCCTGGGCGAGCCCCGTCTCACCCGTCTCACCCGTCCCCGCGTACAGCATCCCGTCCGGGCCGAACGCGATCCGCCCGCCGTTGTGCACCACGCCCTTGGGAATCCCGGTCAGCACCGGCTCGGGCGCGCCGAGCCGGTCCCCGGCCCCGCCCCCGTACCGCATGCGCACGACGCGGTTGTCCGAGGCCGCCGTCAGGTACGCGTACACCCAGCCGTCCCGCACCGCGAGCCCCATGAGCCCGCCCTCACCGCCCGGTACGACCCCCGGCACCTCGCCGAGCACCGTCTTCGCGCCCGTCCGGGCGTCGACCCGCGTCACGGTCCGCTCGTCACGCGAGGAGACGAGCAGATCGCCGCCGGGCAGCGCGGCGAGCCCCCACGGCGACCTGAGCCCCTCCGTGAGCGTGCCCGCCACCGTCACCCGGCCGGAGGGCCCCGGCGAGGAGCCGGAGGGCGCGGGGGAGGAGCCGGTGGCGGTCGCGGAGGACGAGGCGGCCGGCGGGGACGGTGGCGGCGCCGTGCCCGTCCCCGTGCCCCCACCGCCCGAGGAGCAGCCCGCCACCAGCACGAGGACGGCGGCGCCCCAGAGGGCCTTCACAACAGCAGGACGGCTCATGGCGCGGTCCCCTTCGACGAGTCGGGCGGCATCCCTGCTCCCTTGATACACCGCTCGTCCCCGGCCGGTTCCCGATCTGCGGCGCGCGCCGCTCTCAGTCCCAGGACCCCCGGGGCGGCGGCAGCGCGTCGATCTCCGCCAGGTCCCGGGCCGTCAGCCGCAGCCCGGCCGCACGCGCGTTCTCCACCGCCCACCGCTCCCGCTTGGTCCCCGGCACCGGCACCACGTGCGGCCCCTGGCCCAGCACCCAGGCGAGGGCGACCTGCGCCGGTGTGACGCCCTCCCCGTGCCGCGCGGCCACCCGCCGCAGCCCGGCCACCAGCGGCTGGTTCGCCGCCATCATCTCGGCGGTGAACCGGGGGTGGCGGGCCCGCGGGTCGTCCGGCTCGAAGCCGCCGCCCGGCGTCAGCGTCCCGGTCAGGAACCCGCTCCCCAGCGGCATCGCCGCGAGAAAGCCGACGCCGCGCGCCCCGCACCACGGCAGCAGCCGCTCCAGCGCCTCCGGTGACCACACCGACAGCTCCGCCTCCACGGCCGCCACCGGGAAGACCTGCTGCACCCGCTCCAGCTGCCGGATCGTTCCCTCGTACGGATCCGCCGTCCCACCGCGCCGCGCCGGCCGCGCGCCGACCGCGCACAGGCCCAGGGCCCGCACCTTGCCCGCCGCCACCAGCTCGGCCATGGCGCCCCAGGTCTCCTCGACGGGCACTTCCGGATCCGCCCGGTGCAGCTGATAGAGGTCGATCACATCGGTCTGCAGCCGCCGCAGCGACGCGTCGCAGGCCCGGCGCACGTACCCCGGGCGGCCGTTGGCCACCACATGCTGGTCACCGACCAGCAGCCCGCACTTCGTCGACACGAAGACGTCCGCCCGCCGCTCCTTCAACACCCGCCCCACCAGCAGCTCGTTGGTGAACGGCCCGTACATGTCGGCGGTGTCGAGCAGGGACACCCCGGCGTCGAGCGCCGCGTGCACGGTCCGCAGCGAGCGGTCCCCCCGCTGCTGCGACCGGCTGTACCCCCAGCTCATCGGCATGCACCCCAGGCCGACCGCCCCCACGTCGAGCGCCGTCGCCCCGATAGTCCTGCGCTCCACCTGCCGGTACCCCTCCCTGTGCCGTCCCCCAAACTAACCAATGCGGCACGGGATTCTTCGCATAGCCTCCCGGTCATGACATGCGAACCGACCACCGCCGACGTGTGGCTTCCGATTCCCGCGGACGAGATCGACGGGCTCCCCGAGCCGGGAGCGTCGGGACTGAACTACCGTTTCTGGGACGGCGGACCCGACTTCCCGGCCGACCCGGCGCACTGCGCCTTCTACGTCGTCCCCTACATGAAGGGGTCGGAGATCGCCGTCCGGCCGCTGGCCGCGATGACCTCGCTCCGGGCGGTGCAGACGCTTTCCGCGGGCATCGACCACGTCACCCCCGGCCTCGGCTCGCTGCCGCCCGGTGTCTCCCTGTGCAACGCCAAGGGGGTCCACGAGGCCAGTACGGCCGAGCTCACCCTCGCCCTGATCCTCGCCTCCCTGCGCGGCATCCCCGGTTTCGTCCGCGGCCAGGACGCCGAGGAGTGGCGGGCCGGCTTCTACCCGGCGCTCGCCGACAGGTCGGTCCTCGTCGTGGGGTACGGGTCGATCGGCGCGGCCATCGAGGACCGGCTCGCACCGTTCGAATGCGCCCGGGTGGTGCGCGTCGCGCGCTCGGCGCGCACCACCGCGCGCGGGGCGGTGCACCCGTTCACGGAGCTGCCCGCGCTGCTCCCCGAGGCCGATGTGGTCGTGCTCTCCACTCCGCTCACGCCCGGGACCCGGCACCTCGTGGACGCGGACTTCCTCTCCCGGATGAAGGACGGCGCCCTGCTGGTCAACGTGGCCCGCGGCCCGGTGGTGGACACGTCCGCCCTGCTCAAGGAGGTCGAGACGGGGCGGATCACGGCCGCGCTCGACGTCACCGACCCCGAGCCGCTGCCGGCCGGACACCCCCTGTGGCACGCGCCGGGCGTCCTGATCAGCCCCCATGTGGGAGGTTCCACCTCGGCGTTCATGCCGCGCGCCAAGCGGCTGATCGCCGGGCAGCTGCGACGGTTCACGGCGGGGGAGGAGCTGGCGAACGTCCTGCTGACGACCTGAGGTCCGGCGCGGGTCCCCGTCCTGCCTGTTCGGGGCCGCGCCGGGACCGTGCGCGCCCCCGGCGCGCGCCCCTCACAAGCCCCCAGTCAGTCACGCAGAGTGCTCTTGCCCTGTCCCTGAGTGACGGTCTGGTGTATCGTCCCGGAAAGGGGGGACTGCGTCGAGTACGAGCTGACGCCGGGGAGTGACGTGACGGGACATCAGATTCCGAGGGGGGCGACGGGTGACGTACGGCCGAGGGACCGACGGTCCGGCGCGGCGACGCCGCAGGCTGCGACCCTTCCACCACGCGCTGCCGGGCTCGCGCACACCGTGCCGGACCAGCCCGCCTCCCACCCCGGGGAACACCTCCCCGGTCCGCCGCCCTTCGCCGCCGGCCTCACCACCGGCACCGCGGCTCCCGCTCTCCCGCCCCCCGGACCGGCCGCCGGCGCGGCCCCAGGGGCAGACCCCGGGCGGGCACCGGAGCCGGGCACGGAACGCGGCTCCGGGGCACGCGCCGCAGGGGCCCCGCCCGTCCTCGGGGCGGCGCCTGCCCCCGGCCCCGGCGCGGCCCTCGTGCCGGTGCCCGGGCCGGCCCTGCGGCCGCCGCCCGTCGGCGCCGTACCCGAACCGGACGCACCCCGCGATGCCGGCGGCCACGCTCCCGGCACCGGCACAGGCACCGGCACCTCACCCGGTCCCGACGCGCCGCCGCGGGCCGGCGGCCACGCGCCCGGTGGTGGTGAGGAGCCGCCCGTGTACCCGCATCACCGGTCCGGCCGCGGCGCACGGGTGCCGGGGGCCCCGGTGAGCGCGCCCGGGGCGCTCGTCGGGCGCGGGGCGGCCGGTGGTGACCACGGCCCGGGCCGCCCGGCGCACGGCGACGCGGGAACCGCCCCGCCGGACCACACGCACCTTCCCCGGGGCGGCCACGCGCGCCCCGGACGCCCCCACCCCGGGCCGCCGCCCGCGCACT
Source organism: Streptomyces sp. NPDC126503 (assembly GCF_040302405.1). Classification (NCBI taxonomy): domain Bacteria; kingdom Bacillati; phylum Actinomycetota; class Actinomycetes; order Kitasatosporales; family Streptomycetaceae; genus Streptomyces; species Streptomyces sp. NPDC126503. The sequence goes on along the minus strand of NZ_JBEORS010000016.1, from coordinate 97,343 downwards.
CCCGGTCCGGCCCGTGGCGCCCCCTGCCGGGCGCGGGGCACCCGGAGCCGGGCCGCCCGGTGAGGGGCGGGCTCGTCGCCCAGGTCACCCTCGGTCTCGTGTGCGCCGCCTACACCACCGGCGCCGCACTCGGCTGGGGCTCCCGCCGACTCGCCTACTTCATGGGCGACTTCGGCCTGAGCGCCGCCGCGCTCGCCGCCGCCGTCTCCTGCTTCCTCTACGCCCGCGGCCACCGGGGCGGCTCCCGCCCCGCCTGGCTCCTCTTCGCCTTCTCCTCCCTCATGGCCGCCTCCGGCAACGCCGTCTGGGGGTGGTACGAGGTCGTCCTCGGCCAGGAGGTCCCCGAGTCCTCCGTCGCCGACCTCTTCTTCCTCCTCTTCGCCCCACCCGCCATCGTGGGCCTCCTCGTCCTCGCCAAGAAGCCCGTCACCCGGGCCGGCTGGGTCTGCCTCGGGCTCGACGCCTGGCTCATCGGCGGCTCGCTGCTGACCCTCTCCTGGAGCCTCGCCCTCGCGCACACGGCCCACTTCCAGGGCGAGTCGGTGGCGCAGGCCGCGCTGTCCCTGGCGTACCCGCTGCTCGACATCGCCCTCGTCAGCATGGTCCTGGCCCTGCACTTCCGCCGCTCGCAGGCCAACCGCTCGGCGACCAACACGGCCATCGCGGCCCTCGCCCTGACCGTCCTGTGCGACGCGATGTTCACCTCGCCCCTGCTCCGCGAGAACTACGCCTCCGGCCAGCTGCTCGACGCCGGCTGGTTCGCCGGCTCCCTGCTGCTCGCCTACGCCCCCTGGGGCGTGCGCCGCCTCCCGGACGGCGGGGCCGCCGCGCGCGGCCAGCGGCTCCAGAGCCGGCCCGTCGCGGGCTCGCTCGCCGCCCTGACGCCGTACCTCGCCGCCGCCGTCTGCACCCTCGGCATCCTGTACAACGTGGTCGAAGGACGCCGGGTGGACCGCGTCGTCGTCCTCACCGGCTGCACGGTCGTGCTCGCCCTCGTCGTACGGCAGGGCATCATGCTCCTCGACAACGTCGCCCTCACCCAGGAACTGGCCCACAAGGAGAACCACTTCCGGTCCCTCGTGCAGGGCTCCAGCGACGTCATCATGATCGCCGCCCCGAGCGGCGTCCTCCGGTACGTCAGCCCCGCCGCCTCCGGGGTGTACGGGCGGGACGCCGAGGAACTCATCGGCACCGAACTCGCCGCGCTGATCCACCCCGAGGACCTCGGCGGCGTCGTCCACGAGGTGCGGCGCTTCCTCGCCGCCTCCCCGGCGGAGGAGCCCACCACCCGGATCGAGTGCCGCTTCCGCTCCGGCCGCGGCGACTGGCTCAACGTCGAGTCCACCGTCAACCGCCACTCGGGCGGCCTGATCTTCAACAGCCGGGACGTCACCGAACGCGTGCGCCTCCAGGCCCAGTTGCAGCACAACGCCGAGCACGACCCGCTCACCGACCTGCCCAACCGGGCCCTGTTCACCCGGCGGGTCCGGCAGGCGCTCGGCGGCCGCCGCTCCTCCGACCCCGGCACCGCCGTCCTCTTCATCGACCTCGACGGCTTCAAGGCGGTCAACGACCGTCTCGGCCACCAGGCCGGGGACGACCTCCTCGTGCAGGCCGCCCGCCGCCTCCAGGAGTCCGTACGGGCCGGGGACACCGCCGCCCGCCTCGGCGGCGACGAGTTCGCCGCCCTCATCCTCGGCGACGGCACCCGCGACCGGGACGCCCGCGAGAGCCAGGTCCACGAGATCGCCGACCGGCTCCGGCTCACCCTCTCCCAGCCGTACCGCGTCGGCGGCGGCGACGAGGTGCGGGTCGCCGCCTCCATCGGCGTGGCCTTCGCCGAGCCCGGCCTGAGCGCCGGGGACCTCCTGCGCAACGCCGACCTCGCCATGTACCGCGCCAAGGCCGGCGGCAAGGACCGCGTGGAGCTGTACCGGCCGCACATGCAGGCCGAGGTCGTCCGCAGGTCCGAACTGGCCGCCCGGCTGCGCACCGCGCTCGACGACGGCGAGTTCGCGCTGCTCCACCAGCCGGTCGTGGACCTCGCCACCGGCCGGATCGCCGCCGTCAGCGCCCAGGCGCGCTGGCGCTCCTCCCAGGGCATCCTCTTCACGCCCGCCGAGTACCTCCGGGTCACCGACGACGGTGCGCGCACCGCCGAGCTCGGCCGCTGGCTCCTGGAGGAGGCCGTGGAGCAGGCCGCCGAGCGGGCGGGAATCGGCCACCGTACGCCCGTCTCCATCCGGCTCTCCGCGAGCCGCCTCCTCGACCGCTCGCTGCCCCTGGGATCCGTCGAGTCCCTGCTCACCCGGCACGGGCTGCCCTCCGGTTCGCTGATCATCGAACTGGGCGACAGCGACCCCGGCGTCCCGCTCGACGAGCTGGAACAGCGGCTCGTCACCCTGCGCCGCCTCGGCGTGCGGATCGCGCTCGACGGATTCGGCAGCGGACATGTGGCGATCAACGCCCTCCGGAGGCTTCCCGTCGACATACTGAAACTGGACCGGGGCCTCGTCGAGGGCGTGGTCGAGTCCGCCCGGCTGCGCAAGATCACCGGCGGTGTGCTCCGCATCGCCCGCGACCTCGGGCTGCAGACCGTCGCCGAGGGCGTCGACGCGCCGGAGCAGGTCCTGGCCCTGCGGGCCATGGGCTGCACCCACGCCCAGGGCACGGCCTTCGCGGGCCCGCTGGACGAGTACCGGCTGCGCCGGGCGCTCGTCCGGGGCGAGTACCCACTGCCCGGAACGGTCACGGTTCCTGTCGGAAACCGTCCCCCGATCCGCTCAAATAATGAGACGCCTGTCCCACCCACTTGACAGTGACGAGGGCTGAGCGGGAGGGTCAGTGCCATGCGCACCCGAATTCTCGTACTTGGACAGCGCGTCGGCTGAGGCAGGCCCGGACGTAGGCCCGCCTGAAACGCACCCGACGCGCTCCCCTCGCTTGCCTCCCGGCACGAGGGGTTTTTTGTTGCACCGGCTCACGCCGAAGTCGACGCGAAACCCCGCAAAACACCTCGCACAAACCCTCTGCTTCGAGAAGAGATGCTGATGACCGAGCAGGCCACCGGGCACCATCCGCAGCCGCGGCCCCGTAGCGGCGGCCAGACCGCCTCCACCGTCGAGCACGTCACGGGTGCGCAGTCCCTCATCCGTTCTCTCGAGGAAGTGGGCGCCGACACCGTCTTCGGCATCCCCGGCGGCGCGATCCTCCCGGCCTACGACCCGATGATGGACTCGCAGCGGGTGCGCCACATCCTGGTCCGCCACGAGCAGGGCGCCGGCCACGCGGCCACCGGTTACGCCCAGGCCACCGGCAAGGTCGGCGTCTGCATGGCGACCTCCGGCCCCGGCGCGACCAACCTGGTCACGCCCATCGCCGACGCCCACATGGACTCCGTCCCGCTGGTGGCGATCACCGGCCAGGTCGCCTCCAAGGCCATCGGCACGGACGCCTTCCAGGAGGCGGACATCTGCGGCATCACCATGCCGATCACCAAGCACAACTTCCTGGTCACCAAGGCCGAGGACATCCCGCGGACCATCGCCGAGGCCTTCCACATCGCCTCCACCGGCCGCCCCGGCCCGGTCCTGGTCGACATCGCCAAGGACGCCCTCCAGGCGAAGACCACGTTCAGCTGGCCGCCGCAGACCGACCTGCCCGGCTACCGCCCGGTGACCAAGCCGCACGCCAAGCAGATCCGCGAGGCCGCCAAGCTGATCACCGCTGCCAAGCGGCCCGTTCTGTACGTCGGCGGCGGCGTGATCAAGTCCGGCGCCACCACCGAGCTGAAGGTCCTCGCCGAGCTCACCGGCGCCCCCGTCACCACCACCCTGATGGCCCTCGGCGCCTTCCCCGACAGCCACCCGCTGCACGTCGGCATGCCGGGCATGCACGGCGCGGTCACGGCCGTCACCGCGCTCCAGAAGGCCGACCTGATCGTCGCCCTCGGCGCCCGCTTCGACGACCGCGTCACCGGCAAGCTCGACAGCTTCGCCCCGTACGCCAAGATCGTCCACGCGGACATCGACCCTGCCGAGATCGGCAAGAACCGCGCCGCCGACGTCCCGATCGTCGGTGACGCCCGCGAGGTCATCGCCGACCTGGTCCAGGCCGTCCAGGCCGAGTACAGCGAGGGCAACAAGGGCGACTACACCGCCTGGTGGAGCGACCTCAACCGCTGGCGCGAGACGTACCCGCTCGGCTACGACCTGCCGGAGGACGGCAGCCTCTCCCCGCAGCAGGTCATCCAGCGCATCGGCAAGCTCGCCCCCGAGGGCACGATCTTCGCCGCCGGCGTCGGCCAGCACCAGATGTGGGCCGCCCACTTCATCGACTACGAGCAGCCCGCCACCTGGCTCAACTCCGGCGGCGCCGGAACCATGGGCTACGCGGTCCCCGCCGCCATGGGCGCCAAGGCCGGCATGCCCGAGCGCACGGTCTGGGCGATCGACGGCGACGGCTGCTTCCAGATGACCAATCAGGAGCTCACCACCTGCGCCCTGAACAACATCCCGATCAAGGTCGCCATCATCAACAACGGCGCCCTCGGGATGGTCCGCCAGTGGCAGACCCTCTTCTACAACCAGCGTTACTCCAACACCGTCCTGCACTCCGGCCCCGAGGACGTCAACCCCGAGGCCAAGGGCACCCGCGTCCCGGACTTCGTCAAGCTGTCCGAGGCCATGGGCTGTGTCGCCCTGCGCTGCGAGGACCCCGCCGACCTGGACAAGGTCATCGAAGAGGCCAACGCCATCAACGACCGTCCGGTCGTGATCGACTTCATCGTCCACGAGGACGCCCAGGTCTGGCCGATGGTCGCCGCCGGCACCTCGAACGACGAGGTCATGGCCGCCCGGGGCGTCCGCCCCGACTTCGGCGACGGCGAAGACGACTGACCCCGGCAGAGCGAGAAGGAAGAGACCCACCCATGTCCACCAAGCACACGCTCTCCGTCCTCGTCGAGAACACGCCCGGCATCCTCGCCCGGATCGCCGCCCTGTTCTCCCGTCGCGGCTTCAACATCGACTCGCTCGCCGTCGGCGTCACCGAGCACCCCGACATCTCCCGCATCACCATCGTGGTCAATGTCGCGGACCTGCCGCTCGAGCAGGTGACCAAGCAGCTCAACAAGCTGGTCAACGTCCTGAAGATCGTCGAACTCGAGCCCAGCGCCGCGATCCAGCGCGAGCTCGTCCTGGTGAAGGTCCGCGCCGACAACGAGACCCGCTCCCAGATCGTCGAGATCGTCCAGCTGTTCCGCGCCAAGACCGTGGACGTCTCGCCCGAGGCGGTCACCATCGAGGCCACCGGTTCGAGTGACAAGCTCGACGCGATGCTGAAGATGCTGGAGCAGTTCGGCATCAAGGAGCTCGTGCAGTCCGGCACGATCGCCATAGGGCGGGGCGCCCGGTCCATCACGGACCGGTCCCTGCGGGCCCTCGACCGCAGCGCCTGACCGTTCCGCCTGACGAGACCCGAAGACTTCCCTTCCCCCTCCCGCCGTACGGTGGGACGCAACACCAGCACACCAAGGAGAATCCCAGTGGCCGAGCTGTTCTACGACGACGACGCCGACCTGTCCATCATCCAGGGCCGCAAGGTCGCGGTGATCGGTTACGGCAGCCAGGGCCACGCCCACGCGCTGTCGCTCCGTGACTCGGGTGTCGACGTCCGCGTCGGTCTGCACGAGGGCTCCAAGTCCAAGGCCAAGGCCGAGGAGCAGGGCCTGCGCGTGGTCACCCCGGCCGAGGCCGCCGCCGAGGCCGACCTGATCATGATCCTGATCCCGGACCCGATCCAGGCCCAGGTCTACGAGGAGTCGATCGCCCCGAACCTGAAGGACGGCGACGCCCTCTTCTTCGCCCACGGCTTCAACGTCCGCTTCGGCTTCATCAAGCCCCCGGCCGGCGTCGACGTCGCCCTGGTCGCCCCGAAGGGCCCGGGCCACCTGGTCCGCCGCCAGTACGAGGAGGGCCGCGGCGTCCCCGCGATCGCCGCCGTCGAGCAGGACGCCACCGGCAACGCCTTCGCGCTGGCCCTGTCGTACGCCAAGGCGATCGGCGGCACCCGCGCCGGCGTCATCAAGACGACCTTCACCGAGGAGACCGAGACCGACCTCTTCGGCGAGCAGGCCGTCCTCTGCGGTGGTGCCAGCGCCCTGGTGAAGGCCGGCTTCGAGACCCTCGTCGAGGCGGGCTACCAGCCCGAGATCGCGTACTTCGAGTGCCTGCACGAGCTGAAGCTCATCGTGGACCTCATGTACGAGGGCGGCCTGGAGAAGATGCGCTGGTCCGTCTCCGAGACCGCCGAGTGGGGCGACTACATCACCGGCCCGCGCGTCATCACCGACGCCACCAAGGCCGAGATGAAGAAGGTCCTCGCGGAGATCCAGGACGGCACCTTCGCCAAGAACTGGATGGACGAGTACCACGGCGGTCTGAAGAAGTACAACGAGTACAAGACCCAGGACGAGAAGCACCTCCTGGAGACCACCGGCAAGGAGCTGCGCAAGCTCATGAGCTGGGTGAACGACGAGGAGGCGTAAGCCTTCCGGGTGGGGGCCGGACACACCGTCCGGCCCCCACCCGCATGCTTGGACACCCCGTCCAACCACGGACGGGTGATCCTTCCACGGAGGCGTACGAGCGGCGCCGACGCACCACTACACTGCTCAACAAGATACGCGTCAGGCCCACAGCGTCGTGCGCTTTCACGCGGCAAGCCCCTCCACCGCCTGCGGCCGTCGGGACGGCCGTCACCCCCGGAGCGCCGGCGCGCACGGGAGGGATCCCCAGACCTGTGAGGACTCACGTGAGCTCGAAACCCGTCGTACTCATCGCTGAAGAGCTGTCGCCCGCCACCGTCGACGCGCTGGGCCCGGACTTCGAGATCCGGCACTGCAACGGTGCGGACCGCGCCGAGCTGCTGCCCGCCATCGCCGACGTGGACGCGATCCTGATCCGCTCCGCGACCAAGGTCGACGCCGAGGCCATCGCCGCCGCGAACAAGCTGCGCGTCGTCGCCCGCGCGGGCGTCGGTCTGGACAACGTCGACGTGTCCGCCGCCACCAAGGCCGGCGTGATGGTCGTGAACGCCCCGACCTCCAACATCGTCACCGCCGCCGAGCTCGCGTGCGGTCTGCTCGTCGCCACCGCGCGCAACATCCCGCAGGCCAACACCGCGCTGAAGAACGGCGAGTGGAAGCGCTCGAAGTACACCGGCGTCGAGCTGAGCGAGAAGACCCTCGGCGTCGTCGGCCTCGGCCGCATCGGCGTGCTGGTCGCCCAGCGCATGTCCGCGTTCGGCATGAAGATCGTCGCGTACGACCCCTACGTGCAGCCGGCCCGCGCCGCCCAGATGGGGGTGAAGCTGCTGGCCCTGGACGAGCTCCTGGAGGTCGCCGACTTCATCACCGTCCACCTGCCGAAGACCCCGGAGACCCTCGGTCTCATCGGTGACGAGGCACTGCGCAAGGTCAAGCCGTCCGTCCGCATCGTCAACGCCGCCCGCGGCGGGATCGTGGACGAGGCCGCGCTCTACTCGGCCATCAAGGAGGGCCGGGTCGCCGGCGCGGGCCTCGACGTGTACGCGAAGGAGCCCTGCACGGACTCCCCGCTGTTCGAGCTCGACCAGGTGGTCTGCACCCCGCACCTCGGCGCCTCCACCGACGAGGCCCAGGAGAAGGCCGGCATCGCCGTCGCCCGCTCGGTGCGCCTGGCGCTCGCGGGCGAGCTGGTCCCGGACGCGGTCAACGTCCAGGGCGGTGTCATCGCCGAGGACGTGAAGCCCGGGCTGCCGCTGGCCGAGAAGCTCGGCCGGATCTTCACCGCCCTCGCGGGCGAGGTCGCGGCCCGGCTCGACGTCGAGGTCTACGGCGAGATCACCCAGCACGACGTCAAGGTGCTCGAACTCTCCGCGCTCAAGGGCGTGTTCGAGGACGTGGTCGACGAGACCGTCTCGTACGTCAACGCCCCGCTGTTCGCGCAGGAGCGCGGCGTCGAGGTCCGTCTGACGACCAGCTCGGAGTCCCCCGACCACCGCAACATGGTCACCGTGCGCGGCACGCTCGCCGGCGGCGAGGAGGTCGCGGTCTCCGGCACCCTGGCCGGCCCCAAGCACCTCCAGAAGATCGTCGCGATCGGTGACTACGACGTCGACCTGGCGCTCGCCGACCACATGGCCGTGCTGCGCTACGAGGACCGCCCGGGTGTCGTCGGCACCGTCGGCCGCATCCTCGGCGAGGCCGGTCTCAACATCGCCGGCATGCAGGTCTCCCGTACGGAGGAGGGCGGCGAGGCGCTCGTCGTCCTCACCGTGGACGACACGGTCCCGGCGGCGGTGCTCTCCGAGATCGCCGCGGAGATCGGCGCCACCTCGGCCCGCTCGGTCAACCTGACCTGACCTCCGCCCGTCCCGTACCCGGTGGGCCGGACATCCCTCGTACCGAGGATGTCCGGCCGCCGGGTACGGCGCTGTCCGGGCCCGGACGCGTACGCCGTCCGCTCGGCGCGTGCCGGCGGTGACCGTGGGGGCCTGGTGGCGGACGGTCCGTCAGAGCCGCGCCGCCTTCAGTGCCATGTGCAGCAGCAGCCGGTCCTCGCCGGCGTCCAGGTCGAGGCCGGTGAGCTGTTCGACGCGGGAGAGGCGGTAGTAGAGGGTCTGGCGGTGGATGCCGAGGGCACTCGCCGTGCGGCCCGCCTGGCCCGCGTGGTCGAGGAACACCTCGGCGGTGCGGGCCAGTTCGGCGTGCGCCGGGGCGAGCAGGGTGCGGACCGCCGGGTCGGGCCCGGCCGCGGGGAGGGCGGTGAGCATCCGGTACGGGCCGATGGCGGCCCACTCCGCGAGCGGGCCCAGGTGCGGCTGGGCGGTCGCGGCGCGGGCGGCCGAGGCGGCCTCGCGCCAGGACACGTCGAGCTCCGAGAGCCCGCGCCGGGGCGGGGCGATGCCGGCGACGCCCCCGCCGGCCGTACCGCGCAGCCGTCCGGCCGCGGCCGTGGCGGGCGCCAGGTTGTCGGCGGACCGCAGCCGCACGAGCACGGCGAGCGCACGGGCCGCACCGCCCCCGGGCGCGGTGGTCCCCGGGGCGTACGGGCCGGCATCCCCGCCGTAGGGGCCGCCGCCGGTTCCGGTCGCCGCGCCCGGGGAGCGGGCACCCGTCGCACGCGGGCCCCGGGCCGGGCCCGCCGGGGGAGTCCACGGCACCGTGCACAGGGCGGCCGCGCCCGGCACCGTACGGGGGGACGGGGAGTCCTCGCCCGCCCAGGGGGCCACGCACAGCAGGGCGTGCAGACCCTCCGCGTCCGGGCCCAGCGCGGTCCGCAGGGCGCCGAGCGCCATGTCGTACTGCCAGCCGCGCTCCGCCGTCAGCGCGGCCCGCAGCTCGCGCGAGAGGTCGGCCCCGGCGCGCTCCTCGTCGGCGAGCAGCTCGCCGATCCGGGCGGCCACGTCCATCGCCGCGCTCAGCTGCGCGTGCGAGGGGCCGGGCTCGGCGTCGAGCAGCCAGACGTAGCCGAGGACGACCCCCCGGTGGCGTACGGGCAGACAGACGCGGCCCCGGAAGACACCCGCGTCCGGCGCGGCCGGGATGCGGACCGGGCCGGTCGCCCGGGTGATGCCGAAGCCCTCGAACCAGGCGCGGACGGCCGGGGTGGACTTCCGGGTCAGGATCGACCGGGTGCGGACGGGGTCCATGGCGCTGTCGTCGTCGCTGTCGTGGGCCCCGAAGGCGATCAGGCCGAAATCGCGGTTCTCCAGGGTCGCGGGGGCGCCCAGCAGCGCCGAGATCTCGTCCACCAGCTCCTGGTAATCGCCCTTCACGGGCCCATTCTCGCACCCGGCACGGCCTCTTTCAGACAGATGTCTGAGAGCCGGGCCACGGATGCGTGACAGGTGTAGATGGCGGACGATCGGAGCGATCCTTAGGTTTCACGGTGGTTACCCGTGCTGTTCCCGGTTCGTTCCCTTGATCCGGGTACGGCCCCGCTTCGATTTCCGCCCTCTGGAGGTGCCCCGTGCTGGGTCCCGTGATCCTCGCCGCGTCGCGCAGCGACAAGATGCGCCGTTTCGTGTCGGCCGCGCCCGGGACCAAGCAGGTCGTGGCACGCTTCATCGCCGGCGAGACGGTCGACGACGTCGTCCCGATCGTGCGGGACCTGAGCGAGCGCGGTCTGGAGGTCACCCTCGACGTCGTCGGTGAGGACATCACGGCCGTCGAGCAGTCCTACGCCGCCCGCGACGCCTACCTGGAGCTGATCGGCCGGCTGGGGGAGCTGGGCCTCGGCGAGCGCGCCGAGATGTCCGTCAAGCTGTCGATGTTCGGGCAGTCGCTGGAGAACGGCCACGAGCTGGCGCTCGCCAACGTCCGGCCGGTCGTCGAGGCCGCCGCGGAGATCGGCACCACCGTCACCCTGGACGCCGAGGACCACACCACCCTCGACTCGATGTTCGCCATCCACGAGGAGCTGCGGAAGGACTTCCCGCAGACCGGCTGCGTCATCCAGGCGTACCTCTTCCGCACCGAGGAGGACGCCCGGCGCCTGGCCGCGAACGGCTCCCGCGTGCGGATCGTGAAGGGCGCCTACAAGGAGCCCGCCTCCGTCGCCCTCCAGGACAAGGCGGAGATCGACAAGGCCTACGTGCGGATCATGAAGATCCTGATGGAGGGCGAGGGCTACCCGATGATCGGGTCCCACGACCCCCGCCTCGTCTCCATCGGCCAGGAGCTGGCCCGCCGCGCCGGGCGCAAGCCGGACGAGTACGAGTTCCAGATGCTGTACGGCATCCGGACCGAGGAGCAGAACCGGCTCGCCGCCGAGGGGCACCGCATGCGGGTCTACACCGCCTACGGCACCGACTGGTACGGATACTTCATGCGCCGCCTGGCGGAGAAGCCGGCCAACCTCCTCTTCTTCGTCCGCTCCATCCTCACCAAGGGCTGAGCCCCCACCCTCCGAAGGAGTATCGAGACTCATGGACGCTGTGACCCAGGTCCCCACTCCGGTCAACGAGCCGGTGCACGGCTACGCCCCCGGTTCGCCCGAGCGCGCCCGCCTGGAGGCCAAGCTCAAGGAGCTGGCCGACAACCCGCGCGAGCTGCCGATGACCATCGGCGGCGTCAAGCGCATGGGCGGCGGTGACGAGTTCAAGGTCGTGCAGCCGCACAACCACAAGTCCGTCATCGGCACCTTCCGCGCCGCCACGCAGGCGGACGCCCAGGACGCCATCGACGCCGCCCTGGCCGCCGCCCCGGCCTGGCGCGCCATGTCCTTCGACGACCGCGCCGCGATCATCCTGCGCGCCGCCGAGCTGCTCGCCGGCCCGTGGCGCGAGACGCTGGCCGCCTCCACCATGCTCGGCCAGTCGAAGACCGCCCAGCAGGCCGAGATCGACACCCCGTGCGAGCTCGTCGACTTCTGGCGCTTCAACGTGGCCTACGCCCGCCAGATCCTGGCCGAGCAGCCGCCGGCCAACTCCCCGGGCGTGTGGAACCGGCTCGACCACCGCCCGCTGGAGGGCTTCGTCTACGCGATCACGCCGTTCAACTTCACGGCCATCGCGGGCAACCTGCCCACCGCCCCCGCCCTCATGGGCAACGTGGTGGTCTGGAAGCCGTCCCCGACGCAGACCCACTCCGCCGTGCTCCTCATGGAGCTCCTGGAGGAGGCCGGCCTGCCGAAGGGCGTCATCAACCTGGTGACCGGCGACGGCATCGCCGTCTCCGAGGTGGCCCTGAACCACCGCGACCTCGCCGGCATCCACTTCACCGGCTCGACCAAGACCTTCCAGCACCTGTGGAAGACGGTCGGCAACAACATCGAGAAGTACCGCTCGTACCCGCGGATCGTCGGCGAGACCGGCGGCAAGGACTTCGTCGTCGCGCACCCCAGCGCCGACCGCGCCGTGCTGAAGACGGCGCTGACCCGCGGCTCCTTCGAGTTCCAGGGCCAGAAGTGTTCCGCGTCCTCGCGGGCGTACATCCCGGCCTCGATCTGGAACGACGGGTTCAAGGAGGAGTTCGCGGCCGAGGTCGACGGCATCAAGATGGGTGACGTCACCGATCTGTCGAACTTCATCGGCGCCGTGATCGACGAGCGCTCCTTCGCCAAGAACAAGGCCGCGATCGACCGCGCCCAGGCCGACCCGAGCTGCACGATCGTCGCGGGCGGCACCTACGACGACTCGGAGGGCTGGTTCGTCCGCCCGACCGTCATCGAGTGCACCGACCCGGAGAACGAGGTCTTCAAGGCCGAGTACTTCGGCCCGATCCTCGCGGTGCACGTGTACGACGACAGCTCCCCCGAGAAGTACGACGAGATGCTGACCCAGATGGAGTCGGTCTCGGACTACGCGCTCACCGGTGCGGTCATCTCCAACGACCGCGCGGCGGCCGCGTACACGATGGAGAAGCTCCGCTTCGCCGCGGGCAACTTCTACATCAACGACAAGTCGACCGGCGCCGTCGTCGGCCAGCAGCCCTTCGGCGGCGGCCGGGCCTCCGGCACCAACGACAAGGCCGGCGCCCCGCAGAACCTGATGCGCTGGACGCTGACCCGCGCCATCAAGGAGACGCTGGTCCCGCCGACCGAGTACGGCTACCCGCACATGGGCTGACGCCCGCCGGCCGCGTGAGCGGCCCCTGACCACCGCCCCCCTCCTGGACCCCCAAACCAGGACGGGGGCGGTTCTCGTGCGGTGGGCTTACGCTGCTGGGAGGGGGCCGGCGCGGCGAGGAGGAACGGCATGCCTGGTTCGACGACTCTCGGTCCCGGGCACGGGGTCGACGCGATCGACCATCCGGACGCGCAGCGGCTGGCGTCCGTGATGCGGGAGCTGTACGGCCTGCTTACCTCGACGGGGCCGGACAGGATGACGGACGCGCAGGTCGCGGCGGTGAGCGGCGGCGTCGCACAGGACCGTGCGGAGTTCACGGCCTGGGTGGAGCGCGTGGTCGGCCGGCTGGAGGAGGCTACGGCCTGACGACCCGGCGCTCCAGGAAATCGTCGATCAGTCCGGCGATCAGCGGTGCGTGGGTCTCCAGGGCGAAGTGGCCGGTGGGCACGAGGTGGATCTCCGCGTCGGGGAGGTCGCGGCGGAAGGCCTCGGCGCCGGCCGGGACGAAGACCTCGTCGCCCTCGCCCCAGACGGCGAGGAGCGGCACCCGGGAGGTCCGGAAGTACTCGTGGAAGGCCGGGTACAGCGCGAAGTTGGAGCCGTAGTCGGCGATCAGGTCGAGCTGGACGGCGTCCTGGCCCTCGCGGGCCATGAGGGCCGCGTCGTGGTGCCAGGCGTCGGGGCTGAGCAGCTCGCGGTACGCGTCGGGGACGCCGGTCTCGTACTGCCACCGGATCCCTTCGAGGGAGCGGATGGCCCGGACGGGCGCCTCGGTTTCGGGCGTGCGGTCGGCGAGGAGCGCGAGGACCGGCGCCCAGGCCTCCGCGCCGAGCCCCTCCTCGTACGCGTTGCCGTTCTGGGTGACGATCGCCGTGACCCGCTCGGGGTGGGCGAGGGCGAGACGCAGGCCGATGGGCGCGCCGTAGTCCTGGACGTACAGCGCGAACCGGTCCAGCCCCAGGGCCTCGGTGAACTCGGACGTCAGGGCGGCCAGCTCGGCGAAGGTGTACGGGAACGCGTCGGCGGCGGGTGCGTCGCTCCGGCCGAAGCCCAGGTGGTCCGGGGCGATCAGCCGGTAGCGGTGGGCGAGCCGGGGGATCAGGTCGCGGAACATGTGCGAGCTGGTGGGGAAGCCGTGCAGGAGCAGCAGGACGGGGCCGTCCGCCGGTCCGGCCTCGCGGTAGTGGAGCGCGTGGCCCCGGACGGTGACGGTGCGGTGGCGCGTGGGCAGGACGGACGTCACGACTAACCCCTCAAGGCTTGTTCGGTGGTTGCAGGTTGATTCGATCAGGTGCGTCTCTAACCTGTCAACGCGTGGTGAGTGGTTAATTCGGGAGTTAATTCGGGAGGGGTGAGGGTGCTGTGTGGAAGGGTGGCCGCATGACCGTGACGACCGCGCCCACCCACGAGCTCGGGGCGGCCCGGCTCGCCGCCGTCCGCGCGCTGCTCGACACCGCCTTCGACGGCGACTTCTCCGACGACGACTGGGACCACACCCTGGGCGGCGTCCACGCCTGGATCGAGGACGAGCACGGCCTCGCCGCGCACGGCGCCGTCGTCCAGCGGCGCGCGCTGCACCGCGGACGCTCGTACCGCGTCGGTTACGTCGAAGGGGTCGCCGTCCGGGCCGACCGCAGGCGGCAGGGGCTCGGCGGGGCCGTGATGGACGCCCTGGAGCGGGTGATCGACGGGGCGTACGTCTTCGGGGCGCTGGGCGCCTCCGACGACGGCGCCGCGCTCTACCGGGCGCGCGGCTGGCAGGTCTGGCCGGGCCCTCTCGAAGCCCTCGGCCCGGCCGGCGTCGTCCGTCTCGCCGAGGAGGAGGGCTTCGTCTTCCTCCGCCCCGCCGGGGCCCGCCCCCTGCCCGACGCGGCCGCCCCCTTGATCTTCGACTGGCGGGACGGCGACGTGATGTGAGGGCGGACCCGGGCGCGCCGGCGGCCCGCGATCACCTCGCGGCGGTACGCCCAGCGCCGGGCGGCGAACTCGGCGGCGGGCCCGAACTCCTCCTCGGGTTCCGTGCCGGTCCCGGCGAGGGGAGGAACGCAACCTGGGCAGCCGTGCCGCAGGCGGCCGTCCGGGGGTGCACCGGCCCCGCGCCGCCGCGCCGTCTCAGATAGTAGGAAGTCCGAGTAATTGTGGAGACAGATGCGGGACCCTGCCCTAGCTTTGTAGGAGCCGAACGTCTCGCTTCATCAAGCGAATGGCGGCCGAGAGCGCGACGCCCTGCGCAGGCAACCCCTGCGGCGGCGCTCCCCGCCCCTGACGGCACCCTCGATCACCCCTGATCTCCTGCTCCGCGGAGCCGGATCACCACTGATCTCAAGGAGTCGATCCCTCATGGCCGCTCAGACCGCCCGCCGCGTCCGCCACTCCGCCGCCCGCACCAGTGACGAGGCCCGCCAGAACGCCGCCGCCGCCCTCCAGCGCGCCCTCGACCGCCGCGACAACGGCGGCTCCTCCGGTCGCTGATCCCGCGCCGTCCCCCGGATCGCGCAGCCCGTCCGCACGCACGCCGACCGTTGGGCGTTCGTCCACATGGTGGACGAGGCGTGTCAGACGATGGGACGAAGAGTAGGGTGCCGACATGTCTCACAGCATCGATCTCGCAGTCATTCCCGGCGACGGCATCGGCCAGGAGGTCGTGGCCCAGGGCCTCAAGGTCCTCGCTGCCGTGCTTCCCCAGGACGTGAAGCTGGAGACGCGGGAGTACGACTTCGGCGCCAAGCGCTACCACGCCACCGGTGAGACCCTCACCGACGCCGACCTCGACTCCCTCAAGCGGCACGACGCCATCCTGCTCGGCGCGATCGGCGACCCGTCGGTCCCCTCCGGAGTCCTGGAGCGGGGCTTCCTCCTGAAGCTCCGCTTCGCCTTCGACCACCACGTGAACCTGCGTCCCTCGAAGCTGCTCCCCGGCGTCGCGACCCCGCTCGCCGGCCAGCCCGAGATCGACTTCGTCGTGGTCCGGGAGGGCACCGAGGGCCCGTACACGGGCAACGGCGGCACCATCCGCAAGGGCACCCCCCACGAGGTCGCCACCGAGGTCTCGGTCAACACCGCCTTCGGGGTGGAGCGCGTGGTCCGCGACGCCTTCGCCCGCGCCCAGGCCCGCCCGCGCAAGAAGCTGACGCTGGTCCACAAGAACAACGTGCTGACCTTCGCCGGTCACCTGTGGACGAGCGTCTTCGAGAAGGTCGCCCGGGAGTACCCCGAGGTGACCACCGACTACCTGCACGTCGACGCCGCGACGATCTTCCTCGTCGCCGATCCGGCCCGCTTCGACGTGATCGTCACCGACAACCTCTTCGGCGACATCATCACCGACCTCGCCGCGGCCGTCTCCGGCGGCATCGGCGTCGCCGCCTCGGGCAACATCAACCCGAGCGGTGAGTACCCGTCCATGTTCGAGCCGGTCCACGGTTCCGCCCCGGACATCGCGGGTCAGGGCAAGGCCGACCCCACGGCCACCGTCCTCTCCGTGGCCCTGCTCCTGCGCCACCTCGGCCACGAGGCCGAGGCCGCCCGGATCGAGCAGGCCGTCGCCGCCGACCTCACCGAGCGTGGGGACACCGTTCGCACCACGGACGAGATCGGCGACGCGCTCGCCGCGCGAGTAGCGAGCTGACCCGCGCGCCACTGACACCTCTCAGCAGCCGCCGGGTCGCACACGCACCCGGCGGCTGTTTCCTGTGCGGTCGCGGGGTGCCACCATCGAACCCCGGACCGCGTTCACCCGTTTTCGCGCACCGGCACCCACGAGCGATAATCGAACGTGGGGCCGCGGAATGAGGGAAAGCTCGGACGTCCTAGGAGTACTCCTGGCAGTACCCGCCTAGCGGCGTGAGCGCGGTCCGTCACACACAACCGGTGAAGGACACGCACTCATGACGACGATCGAGCTCAAGCCCTCCTCCAGCCCGCTGTCCGACGCGGAGCGGGAGGCGATCCTGGCCAATCCGGGATTCGGCCGCCACTTCACCGACCACATGGTCACCATCCGGTGGACCGAGGGCCGGGGCTGGCACGACGGCCAGCTCGTCCCGTACGGCCCGCTCTCCCTCGACCCCGCCACGAACGTCCTGCACTACGCGCAGGAGATCTTCGAGGGCCTGAAGGCCTACCGCCGCCCCGACGGCACGGTCGCCAGCTTCCGCCCCGACGCCAACGCCCGCCGCTTCCAGGCCTCCGCCCGCCGCCTGGCCATGCCGGAGCTTCCGGTCGAGACCTTCGTCGCGGCCTGCGACGCGCTGGTCCAGCAGGACAAGGCGTGGGTTCCGGCGCACGGCGGCGAGGCCTCGCTCTACCTGCGCCCGTTCATGATCGCCACCGAGGTCGGGCTCGGCGTCCGCCCCGCCAACGAGTACCTCTTCGTCGTCATCGCCTCCCCGGCCGGCCCGTACTTCCCCGGCGGCGTGAAGCCCGTCTCCATCTGGCTCTCGGAGAACCGCGTCCGCGCCGTCCCCGGCGGCGTCGGCGACGCCAAGACCGGCGGCAACTACGCGGCCTCCCTGCTCGCGCAGGCCGAGGCGGCGGCGAAGGGCTGTGACCAGGTCGCCTACCTCGACGCGGTCGAGCACAAGTGGGTCGAGGAGCTCGGCGGCATGAACCTGTACTTCGTGTACGGGAACAAGATCGTCACGCCCGCCCTGACCGGTTCGCTCCTCGCCGGCATCACCCGCGACTCGCTGCTCTCCCTCGCGGCGGACCTCGGGTACGAGGCCGAGGAGGGGCGCGTCTCCATCGACCAGTGGCAGGCCGACACCGCGAACGGCACCCTCACCGAGGTCTTCGCCTGCGGCACCGCCGCCGTCATCACCCCGGTCGGTACGGTCAAGGCCGAGCGGGGCGAGTGGCAGCACTCGGGCGGCGAGCCCGGTGAGGTCACCATGAAGCTGCGCCAGGCGCTCCTGTCCATCCAGACCGGCGCGTCCGAGGACGTCCACGGCTGGATGCACCAGCTCGGCTAGGGTCTTTCTTTCGGATCAGGCCGGATCAGGGAGCGGCGTCTGGTGCGTGCGTTCGCAAGGCGGAGGAGGGAGTCCATGCGGTGGGGGTACCTCCCGTGCCCGGAGGGCTACGGGGGAATCGGCGACCGACGACAACGCGGCGAGCGGGCGTGCCAGGCGACGCGAGCCCGGCAAGATCCGAAAGACAGGCCCTAGGGGGTGTCCGGAAAGTCATGGGAGCCAGAGCCGCAGGCAGGCGAGGGTGACCATGGCCTGGAAGTGGACGGCTCGCTTGTCGTAGCGGGTGGCCAGGGCTCGGTTTTGCTTGAGCCGGCTGAAGCAGCGCTCGACCACGTTGCGCCGCCGGTAGGCGGCTCGGTCCAGGCGGCAGCGAGTCTCGCCGCGGCGGATGCGTCCGTTGACCTGGTCGATCCGCTCCGGGATGGTGCAGGCGATGCCTCGTCGCCGCAGGTAGGCGCGGATCTTGCGGGCCGAGTAGCCCTTGTCCGCGACCACGCGCCGGGGCCGGGTCCGGGGCCTTCCCGGCCCCGGCCGGGCGATGCGGATCCGGTCCATGACCGGCTCGAACTGGGTGCAGTCGTTGACGTTGCCGCCGGTCAGGGTGAAGGCGAGGGGCCGGCCCTGGCCGTCGCAGGCGAGGTGGATCTTGCTGGTCAGCCCGCCGCGCGACCGGCCGAGCGCATCCCCTTCCCAGGTCCCCCTTTTCGGGCCCCGGCCGCGTGCTGGTGGGCCCGCACCGTGGTTGAGTCGACGCAGACGATGCTCCAGTCGACCTCGCCGACGGCGTCGGAATGCTGCTGGACATGCGCCAGCAGCCGGTCCCAGGTGCCGTCCGCGGACCAGTGCCGGAAGCGTTCGTAGACCGTCTTCCACGGCCCGTAGCGTTCGGGCAGGTCACGCCAGGCAGCCCCGGTGGACAGCTTCCACAGGATCCCGTTGACCACCTGCCGCCGGTCCCGCACGGGCCGGCCCATCCGGCCCGGCGCCAGCAACGGGGCGATCAACGCCCACGACTCATCGGTTAGTTCATGTCGACGCACCACGAACGGAGCAACGAGCGATCGACTTTACGGACACGACCTAGGACTCCCGGGGTCCGTCAGGACCCCGCTCCGTCGCGCGCCACGGGGACGGCCCCGGGGGCGGCCTCCGGTCGCCCCTCCCGTCCCCGGGCCGTGAGCGTTCCACCGGCGGGCGCGTGCCCGTCCGCGAGCGCGTCCTCCTGCTGGGGCGGGTTCTCGCCCGCGTGCCCGTGCCCGTGCCCGTCCGCGAGCGCGTCCCCCGCGGCGGTCCGGCCCGGCGTGAGGATCGCGTACAGCGCCCCGCCCACCGCCCCCGACAGGACGAAGCTGCAGTCGATCCCGCCCGTCAGGGCGAGCAGCGGCCCCTCGTACAGGGGGGTCGACACCGCAGCGAGGCCCACTCCGGCGCCGATCGCCCAGGAGGCCGTGGCGCGCGGGTGCCAGCCCGCCGAGAACCAGTACCGGCCGCCGCGCGCCCGCCGGTTGTGGACCTGGAGCGCCTCCGGGTCGTACGTCCCCGCGCACCGGACGTGCCCGATCAGGGTGATCACCGCCCACGGGGTGCCGATCGCCGTGAGGAGCAGGACGAAGGAGGTCATCGCCGTCTGCGCGTCCGAGGTGAAGTGGCCGAGGAAGACGAAGGCGGTCGCCACCCCGGCCACCACGAGCGTCGCCCGCGCCCGGGTCGCCCTCGGCAGGATGGCGTCCAGATCCAGGCCCATGGAGTACAGCATCAGGCCGGCGTTGCCGACGGACCCGGCCGTGGCCGCGAGCAGCAGCGGTACGAGGTACCAGGCGGGGGACGCGGCGACCAGCGGCCCCGCGTAGTCCAGGCCGCCGCGCGCCGCGAGCGCCGTGAACGTACCGAACAGCTGGGGGACCAGCAGGCCCGCGAGCAGCCCGAGACAGGTGGCGCCGAGGACGGCGCGCCCGCTGTGCCGGGCCGGTGAGACGTAGCGCGTGTAGTCACCGAGCAGGGTGATGAAGGCGACCGGGCCGCTGAGGCCGGCGGCCACCGCGGAGAGCAGCCAGGTCGGCCAGAACGAGCCCAGCAGGTACGGGGTGTCCGGCACCGGCCCGGTCGTGAAGTCCCCGGCGTACGCGGCGAGTCCGAGGGCCAGGAGCAGGGTCATCCCGACGGCGAGCGCCTTGCTCAGGCGGAGCAGCAGCCGGTACCCGTACACCGCGGCGACCGCCGTGCCGGCGGCGAGCAGGGCGTAGGCCACCGCGTGCGTGACACCGCCCGTGGGCAGGCCGGCGAGCCGGGCGAGCGTCCCGACCATGACGTCGCCGCCGATCCACAGGGTCAGGGCCGTGTAGCCGAGCGAGAGCAGCAGGCCGACCACCGATCCGACGAGCCGCCCGCGCACGCCGAAGAAGGCGCCGGAGGAGGTGGACAGGTTGGTGGCGGTGCGCAGGGAGATCAGGGCGAGCGGTGCGGTGACCGCCACGCCGGCGAGCGTCCCGGCGATCACCGAGGTGACCGAGGCCCACAGGCCCAGGCCGAAGGAGACCGGGAGCCAGCCGAAGACGATCACCCCCAGGCAGAGGTTGGACCCGAGGAGGAGCGACACCAGATCCCGGGGGCCGCTGGTGCGTTCGGCCTCGGGGACGGTGTCGACTCCGCGCTGTTCTATCGGCATGGGGGCTCCCTGTGTCGGGGCGGTGCGTACCGGATTTTGAGCGCTGCTCAATGTGCCGCTCAATGTGACCCACGCCTGTTGCCGCCGTCAATGCTTGGAACCGGGCGTCTCAGCATTTAGAGTGTCGCTCAAACAGGAGGTGTTACGGACGTGCGACTGACCCCCACGGAACGCGACCGGCTGCTGCTCTTCGGCGCCGCCGAGCTCGCCAGGGCCCGCCGGGCCCGCGGCCTGAGGCTCAATGTCCCCGAGGCGACCGCGCTCATCGCGGACACCGTCTGCGAGGCGGCCCGCGACGGCAAGCGACTCGCCGAGGCCATCCAGGCGGCCCGCTCCGTCCTCGGTCCCGAGGACGTCCTGCCCGGCGTCGCCGACGTGGTCACCGAGGTCCACGTGGAGGCCGTCTTCGACGACGGCTCCCGCCTCGCGGTCGTCACCGACCCGATCGGCGGGGGAGGCCTCGGCGACGGGGCACCCGGCGCGCTGCTCCCCGGCCCCGAGCGCCCCGAGGCCGAGCCCGCCGTCACGCTGACCGTACGGAACACCGCGACCGTCCCCGTCAGCGTCACCTCCCACTTCCACTTCTTCGAGGCCAACCCGCGCCTCGACTTCGACCGGGCCGCCGCCTACGGCATGCGGCTCGCGATCCCGGCCGGCGCCTCCTTCCGCTTCGACCCGGGCGGCGAGGCCGAGGTCGGACTCCGGCCCATCGGCGGCGCCCGCGTCGCCATCGGCTTCGCGGGCCTGGTCGACGGCCCGCTGGACGCGCCCGGCGCCAAGGAAGAGGCCCTCCGCCGCGCGGCGGCCTGCGGCTACCTGGGGACCGGATCCCCGAAGGAGGAGGACTGATGGACCCCTACGAGTACGCCTCCGTGCACGGCCCCCGCGCCGGCGACCGCGTCGTCCTCGGCGACTCCGGCCTCGTCGTCCGGGTCGAGTCCGACTCCCAGAAGCCCGGTGAGGAGTTCCTCGCCGGCTTCGGCAAGACCGCCCGCGACGGCCTCCACCTGAAGGCCGCCGCCGTCCGCGACACCTGCGACGTCGTCATCAGCAACGTCCTGCTCATGGACGCCGTCCAGGGCATCCGCAAGGTGTCCATCGGCATCCGCGAGGGCCGCATCCACGCCATCGGCCGGGCCGGCAATCCCGACACCCTCGACGGCGTCGACGTCGTCGTCGGCACCGGCACCTCCATCGTCTCCGGCGAGGGCCTCATCGCCACCGCCGGAGCCGTCGACACCCACGTCCACCTGCTCTCCCCGCGGATCATGGAGGCCTCGCTCGCCAGCGGCGTCACCACGATCATCGGCCAGGAGTTCGGCCCCGTCTGGGGCGTCGGCGTCAACTCCCCCTGGGCCCTGCGCCACGCCTTCAACGCCTTCGACGCCTGGCCCGTCAACATCGGCTTCCTCGCCCGCGGCTCCTCCTCCGACCCCGCCCCCCTCGTGGAGGCCCTCGCCGAGGGCGGCGCCTCCGGCTTCAAGGTCCACGAGGACATGGGCGCCCACACCCGCGCGCTCGACACCGCGCTGCGGGTCGCCGAGGAGCACGACGTCCAGGTCGCCCTGCACTCGGACGGCCTCAACGAGTGCCTGTCGGTCGAGGACACCCTGCGCGTCCTGGACGGCCGCACCATCCACGCCTTCCACATCGAGGGCTGCGGCGGCGGACACGTGCCGAACGTCCTCAAGATGGCGGGCGTCCCCAACGTCATCGGCTCCTCCACCAACCCGACGCTGCCCTTCGGCCGCGACGCGGTCGCCGAGCACTACGGGATGATCGTCTCCGTCCACGACCTCAAGACCGACCTGCCCGGCGACGCCGCCATGGCCCGCGACCGTATCCGGGCCGGCACGATGGGCGCGGAGGACGTCCTGCACGACCTCGGCGCGATCGGCATCACGTCGTCGGACGCGCAGGGCATGGGAAGGGCCGGCGAGACCGTACGCCGGACCTTCGCCATGGCCGGGAAGATGAAGGCCGAGCTCGGCCCGATGGAGGGCGACGGCGCGCACGACGACAACGCGCGCGTGCTCCGCTACCTCGCCAAGCTCACCATCAACCCGGCGATCGCCCACGGCCTCGCCCACGAGATCGGCTCCGTCGAGATCGGCAAGCTCGCCGACATCGTGCTGTGGCGGCCCGAGTTCTTCGGCGCCAAACCGCAGCTCGTGCTGAAGGCCGGCTTCCCGGCGTGGGGGGTCGTGGGCGATCCGAACGCCGCCACCGACACCTGCGAACCGCTCGTCCTCGGGCCCCTGTTCGGCGGCCACGGCGCGACGGC
The DNA here is from genome assembly GCF_040302405.1 of Streptomyces sp. NPDC126503. Classification (NCBI taxonomy): domain Bacteria; kingdom Bacillati; phylum Actinomycetota; class Actinomycetes; order Kitasatosporales; family Streptomycetaceae; genus Streptomyces; species Streptomyces sp. NPDC126503. The sequence continues at coordinate 74,812 of NZ_JBEORS010000016.1, read as the reverse complement.
CGCCGACCTCTCCGTCGCCTTCGTCGCCCAGGCCGCCGTCGACCTCGGCGCCGACCGCATGCCGACCCGCCGCCGCCGCGTGGCCGTGCGCGGCACCCGCGGCATCGGCCCGGCCGACCTGCTCCTGAACTCCCGCATCGGCGACGTCCAGGTCGACGACCGCACCGGTCTCGTCTCCCTCGACGGCTCCCCGATCCGCTCCGAGGCGGCCGAGTCCGTCTCCCTCAACCGCCTCTACTTCCTCTGAGCCCGCTAGGACCCGTGACCATGACGTACCGCATGCCCGCCGAGTGGACCCCGCACGAGCGGACCTGGATGGCCTGGCCCAGCCCCAACCCCACCTTCACCGGGGACGACGAGCTGGCCGAGGCGCGCGCCGCCTGGGCCTCCGTCGCCCGGGCCGTACGCCGCTTCGAACCGGTGACCATGGTGGTCGCCCCCGGCGACGGCGAGTCGGCACGCGCCCTCCTGGGCCCGGACGTGGAGCTGCTGGAGCGCGAACTCGACGACGCCTGGATGCGCGACATCGGCCCCACCTTCGTCACCGACGGCAGCGAACTCGCCGCCGTGGACTGGGTGTTCAACGGCTGGGGCGCCCAGGACTGGGCCCGCTGGGAGCACGACTCCAAGATCGCCCGGCATGTGGCGGACGCGGCCGGCGTCCCCGTCCTGACCTCCCCGCTCGTCAACGAGGGCGGCGCCATCCACGTCGACGGCGAGGGCACCGTCCTCCTCACCGACACCGTCCAGCTGGGCTCCGGCCGCAACCCCGAGTGGACCCGCGAGCAGGTCGAGGCCGAGATCCACGCCAAGCTCGGCACCACCAAGGCGATCTGGCTCCCGCACGGTCTCACCGGCGACTACGGCCTCTACGGCACCCAGGGCCACGTCGACATCGTCGCCGCCTTCGCCCGCCCCGGCACGGTCCTCGTCCACAGCCAGCAGAACCCGAACCACCCCGACTACGAGCGCTCCCGGATGTACGTGAACATCCTGCGCGCCCAGACCGACGCCCAGGGCCGCCCCCTGGAGGTCGTCGAGGTGCCCGCCCCCACCGTCCTGAAGGACGAGGAGGGCGACTGGGTCGACTACTCCTACATCAATCACTACCTCTGCAACGGCGGCGTCGTCCTCTGCGCCTTCGACGACCCGCACGACGAGCTCGCCGCGGAGATCTTCCGCCGCCTCTTCCCCGAGCGCGAGGTCGTCCTCGTCGACGCCCGCCCGATCTTCGCGGGCGGGGGAGGCATCCACTGCATCACGCAGCAGCAGCCGCGGGTCTGACCGCTACCTGCCTGTCCAGCGCTTTCACCTGCGAGTATGTGCGCGCGGGGTAGCGGGTCTTTGCGGGAGTTAGTGGGAGCGAGCGGGACTTTCCCATGATCGTCTCCCATTTGTCTCCCACTACTCCCACAGGTGCTGCAGTGGCGACAGGGGAGCGAAGTACCGAAGCCGGAGCCGCGCACCTTGGGGGTGGAAAATGCGGCTCCGGCTTCGGCATGTTGTCCAACGAATGCGTCGCGCCGAAGCGCGCGGTGGGGTTCACTCGTCGGTGTGGTTACCCGCCACGGCTTGACGGGTAACCGGGCGGGGTCGCCTCATGCTCGCGAGCGGGGACAGGCGAGTTCGGGGCGACCCCGATCGGCTACCCAGGACCTGAACCTGGACGCCGAACTCTCCCTCTTCAGTTACGCGAGGCGTTGGCTATCGGCCAAGAGAGGCTGGATATATCTAGCCGCCACGGTACCTCTTACTGTGCGACGTCACTCCATGATCGTCGCCAGGAGAACCATGTCAGCCGACGCGCGCTACCGACGCATCGCCGCTGACATCCGCGCCCGTATCGAGGCCGGCGAGTGGGTGCCAGGAGAACCGTTGCCTTCCCGGCAGCTGATGGCCGTCGAGTACGGCGTCCACGAGCAGACCGTCCGCCTGGCCTACGTGCTCCTCCGGCGGACTGGAATTCTCGAAGGGGAGAGGCGCCGCAACGTCTACGTGGCGCACCCTCCTGCTATGCGCACCCTCGCGGACCCCGATGCCCCATGGCCCTACGGCGCCGAGACCACCGACAGGACGCCCTGCAAGGCCACCGCAGAGCTCGCGGCACGGCTGGCGGTCGATGAGGGAGCCCGCCTGCGGCGGGAGGTCGTCGAGTGCATGGATCCAGGAGGCCGGTCCGCCATGCTTATCACCTCGTGGTGGCGCCCACCGCGCCGTCGGCATGCGTCGTTCGTCGTGGAGGTGGGCGTCGGGCCCGCGGCTGAGGACGAGGCACGTTCGCTCGGCCTGCTCGTGGACACGATGGTGTACCGGCTGGTGCGGACGCGTCTGGACGAGGCCGGGCGGCCTGTGGAAACCGCTGATCTCGTCCTCCCTATGGATCGGTGGCTGATCCGCTTAAGCGGTACGGCGTAGCGCCGTCTGACCTCAGGGGTGCAGTGCGCGACGCACCTGTCGAGCATGCCCCATCTGGCATATGCAGGGAACGAGTGTACGAAAAACCTTCAACATTCTGTGCATACCTACAGCGTCTTTGTCACGTTCCGCGATTCTCTGGGGTGAGTGTCAGTCCCGCCCCATAGACTCGCCTTCATGTCCGAGAGCCCTGACTGCACCGTCCAGGTCGCCGATCCCGCCGTCATCAACTGCCGGATCCGTGCCCTGCTGCTCGGCGGCGAGCTCTCTCCCGCGGGCCTTGAGGAGTACGGTCGGCTGCTGCTGGAGTGGGAGGCGGCGGTACGGGTCGAGCAGGAGCTCGCGGCCTGACCCCAGGAACGACGAAACCGCCCCCTCCGCCCGAAGAAGGCAGAGGGGGCGGCGTGCGTCAGGCGGCCGGCAGCACCTTCCCGCCGATCAGGGTCACGATCCAGTCGAGGCCCTTCGGGGTGAAAAAGGTCTGCTCAACCCAAGCTCCGTTGGGCGCCTGGACCAACTTGACCTTGGCCCGGCCGTTCTGGACATGCACCTCGTAGGGGATGCGCGGGTTCTGCACCTGGAGGAAGTGGATGCGCTTCTCCCGCAGCAGGGCCATGAACTTCGTGCGCCCCAGGCCTCCCGTGATCTCCGTGAGGGCCTTGGCGGCGGTGCCCATGTCGATGAGCCCGTCAGCGTCACAGAAGGCATCCCACTTGCTCGCCTTCGGCGCCGCGATGGCCAGCTCCTTCTTCGTGGTGACCAGCTCTCGTGCGGCCTCGACGTACTTCTCGGCCAGGGCGAGGATGCCCTCGGCGCTGGTCACATCCGGCTCGGCCGGCTTCGTAAGCTCCGCCTCGCGCGTTCTCACTGCGAAGTACGTCTTGGCAGAGGCGACCTCGGGCTTGCGGCCGTCACCGGCGAGGGCGACGTGGTACGCCCCGAAGCGGGTGAGCCTGTAGTCGTCGACCTCCTGCTTGCCCCAGCGGCCTCCGGTGATCACTTTGCGGCTACCCGCAAAGTGATCACGCTGGTCAATGCCGCTCGCCTCCACGGCCTGCTGGGCCCGCTGGACAACATCGCTGAACTGGCGCCACTGCTCGTAACCCATCAGCTGCTTCTGTACGTGCGGCCTTGGTTGAATCGATCCTTCGATACCAAGGCGGACATGACGAAACCGCCCCTCCCACGCCGCAGCGCAGGAGGGGCGTCCGGTTCACACGCCGGTCCGGTTGTACTCCTTCACCAGCTCGTGCGGCTCCGGCGGGCTGTCCACCGGATCGCGCGCCCACCGGTACAGATCATCGACCGTCGAGGAGAACGCCCTCACCAGGGACTCCAGCCGGAAGACGCGGCCCCTCAGCTGGCCGTTCTCCTCGTCCACCCTCCTCACGGTCGCCTCCAGAACGGCAAGGTTCGCCGCCTGTTGCGCCGGCGCCGCGTTCGCCCGGGCCGCCGCCTCCGTCGCCGCCGCCGTGGCGCGCGCTGCCTTCAGCGTGGCGCGGGCCACGAACCAGCCGCCGCCGCCCAGGAGGCTCCCCGCCGCGGTCACGATGGCGACCCACTCACCTACGGTCATGCGCCCTCGCTCCTCCGGGCCCGGCGCGGCACTGGGGGGACCGAGTACTCGGGCACCGTGCTGGCCCACATGATGACCCCGACGTGCGAGGTCAGATACCAGATGGCGACCCACAGGCCGCGTGAGTAGTCGCCGGTGATGACGCCGGTCAGGTAGGCGACGGCCCACACCGTGGGGGGTATGAGCGCCGCGTAGAAGCCGTACCGGTCACGGCCGATGCGGAGGAACGCCGACACCAGGGTGGCCAGGCCGCAGATGATCCACAGCCACGCCCAGTGCCGCAGTCCGCACATGCTCGTGAGGAGCTGGAGGCCGTCACCGGCTGGGGGGTCGAAGAGAAAGCTGGCGCCCCAGCACGTCTTCCCCATCCCGAGGATCAGCAGGAACACCCCGCGCCGGCCCAGGTGGCGCCGGATCCGTCGCAGTAATACCGTCCTCACCTACGCCCCAGACAGCGGGCGGTTGGTCGGGGTCGGGCTGACCTGGCCGCGGGTGACGAGGGCGAGGACGGCGAGGACGACGGCGTTGAGACCGCCGACCGTCTCCGGTGCCACGTCGAAGCCGTAGGCGGCGAGCAGCGCGACGCCCGCGGCGACGAGGCCGGTGAACGCCGACGGCGCGATCGGTCGGGTCATGGCGGCCGTCACGGCTGCGAGGGTGGCGGATATGACGGCGACGATCGCGCCCGCCTGCTCGCCGGTCAGGCCCACGTTGAAGGTGACCAGCAGCGACAGGCCGGCGGAGAGCGTGGAGACGATGAGAGCGGGCTCGCGCCCGAAGATGGACTTCATGGTGGGGTCCGTTCTGGTCAGGAGGTAGCAGGGCCGGTGACGTTGACGTCGACCCGGACGACGGCCTCGGCGATGGCCTTCTCGACGGCGTCCACGACGGCGTCCGTGTCGACGTCGCGGCCGATCTGGGCGGCGAGCGCCTTGATGGCGGCGGTCTGGCCGGTGACCTGCGCGTGGAGGCTGTTGAGGATGGCCCAGGCGTCGGACTTGCCCTTGCCGCGGTACTGCCAGCCCATGTAGGGCAGCAGGGCGTCATGGAGTTCGGCGAGCTGGCGGGCCTGCGTGGGGGTCATGTCGTCCTCCTCGGGGACGGGCTTCGGGGTGGTGGGGTTTGTGCCGAGCCGAGCGGCGACCTTGTCGCGCATCCACGGCATGCCGAACCCCCTGGGGTCGGACTTGTCGTCGGACCACTCCAGATGGCCGATGACCGAGCGGTGCGTCCAGCCGTGGGCCCGGCATACGGCCGCGGAGGCCCGCGCGATCGCGTCGAGCTGCTCCGGGGGCCACGGGTCCTTGCCGTCGCCGAGGTTCTCGCACTCGAAGCCGTAGAAGGCCCGGTTGCCGTCGGCGCCGTCGGCGTTGCCCACGTTCGGGGCGGGCGGTCGCGTCTCGTACGACTCGTCCTTGACGGCCTGGAGCACGTCCGGGTCGCCGCCGCCGGCGTGGTTGGTGCGGCCGTAGCCGACGAGGTGGATGGTGCCGTCCTTGGCGATGACGCCGTGGCACAGCGGGCCTGGGAGTCCGGCGTATCCGTCGCGGCAGATTCGGACCGTCGCGGTGGTGCCCTTGGTGACGGTGTGGTGGATCTGCAGACCGTGCACGGGGCCCCAGGGCCGGCTGGAGGAGGTGCGGGTGTGGGTGCGCCAGCCGGGGTGCTCGACGACTCGGCAGCCCTCGGCCCGGAGCGCGGCGAGGAACTGGTCCGGGGATAGTGGTGTGGCCAACGGGGGCCTCCAGAGATGACGGTGCCCCGGGCTGTGGCGGCTCCGGGGCGGGGTGGGTGGGGCGAAGGTCAGCTGATGGCGATGTTCGCCCAGCGGGACTTCGTGTCGCGGACGGCGCAGTGCGGGTACATGCCGCCGCGGTACGTCGAGTCCGTGACCGTCAGCGCGTTCGGCGCCGCGATGTTGGTGCGGGTCACGATGATCTGCGTGGCGGTGACCTGCACGCGCAGGTGCTGGGTGGTGCCGGGGGTGATCGCGGCGGTAGCGGCGGTGCCGATGTTCGACGCCACGCCGTTGGTCACCTTAAACAGGTCCAGGGTCCCGTTCGTACGGACCAGCAGGCTGTACCCGTTGGGGTTCGCCGCGCCGCCGCCCTGGTCGTCGTACGCCCTGTCCCCGACCATGAGCAGGATCTGCGCGCTCGCGGTGGCGTAGTCGGAGACGTCGATGACGAAGTCGGTGTCCAGCGTGAACGTGGTCGGGAGCGGGCCGAGGTAGCCCTGCATGACCGAGGCGTAGCCCAGGTTGGTGGCGATCTCCGGGATGACGGTGCCGGAGGCGTCCAGGCCCCACCACGACGGCGACCCGGGCGTGAAAAACCCCCTGTAGTCGGCGAGGTCAGGCACCGTCTGCATGCCGTGCAGGAACGTCCCCGCCGAGAAATTGTCGCTCGCGCGAATGGCCGAGGTGCCGCGCACGTACCACGGGTCATCGCTGACGACCGCCCACACCGACCCGTCGGTGGGCAGCGCGGCGTAGTGCGCGCGCCGGTTGACGGTGTAGACGACGACGCGGAGCCCGGCGGCGGCAGCGGCCTGGATCGTGGCGGTGCTGGCCTGGGAGTGGTCGACACCGAGGTAGCCGGTGCCGGCGGCCAGCAGCCCGGCGTAGGTTTGCCCGGACAGGACCCCATCGGCGTCCAGGAGCAGCGTGGGGATCCCGGCCGCGCGGGCGGCGGCGAGCTCGGTCTCGGTCCAGGCCATGATGCAGACGGACTGCTCCAGCTCCTGGCGCAGGATCTCGGCGACCGCTGCCGCGCCGGAGCCGGAGTTGTTGCAGTGGACGATGATCGGGATCGTGTTACCGAGGTCGGCGAGGACGTCGGAGAACAGCGGGATGCGCAGGTCCGAGGGCCAGGTGTTCGCGAACCAGGTGCCGGCGTCGATCCGGCCCCGGAGCGCGGCTGGGATGGTCAGGTTCGCCGTGCTCCCGCTGAGGTTCGAGGTGCGGTCGACGGTGGTGTCGTGCATGACCATCAGACCGCCGTCGACCGTCTTGTACACGTCGATCTCGATTGCGTCCACGCCGAGCGCCACCGCCGTGCGCATCGACTCGCGGGTGTTCTCCGGGGCGAGGAGCGCGGCGCCGCGGTGTCCGATCCAGCGGGGTGCGGTCTGCGACTCCAGCGCCGCCCACGGCGACACGGTGCCCGCCGACGACCGGCCCCAGAACACGGCCTGCCCCGCGCCTCGGATCAGGGTGTCCCCGGCCTGCCCGCCGGGCGGGTAGGGCACGTACGAGTCGGACAGGTCAGGCAGCTGGTCCTGCGGCACGTGGCCGGCGCCGTCCAGGGTGGCGGTGCCGCCGGGCTCCCCGCGGGTGGAGGCGAGGATGCCGTAGGTCTCGACCTGGGTGCGTGCGATGCGGTCGGTCTCGGTGGGGTGGATCGCCCAGCGGATGCCGCCGCCGGTGTCCCACCACAGGGTGGCGGTCACCTCGTCGGGGCCCTGGAACGCGATGCGTCCGCGGGTGTCGGTGACGACGTTTCCGCCGGTGGGGGTGCCGTCGAGGTTGAGGATGTCGGTGACCTGGCTGCCGCCGGCCCGGGCGGTCCACACGGTGCCGGAGCGGCCGGCCTGGACGTCGCCGTCGGTGTCGGTGACCACGGCTCCGCCGTCGGAGCCGTACTGGTAGCGCATGCAGGGTCTCCTTAGGCGAGGGGGATGCGGACGCCGTTGAGGCTGATCCAGCCCGTGTTGCGGCCGACGTAGGTCAACTGCCGGTTGGTGGCGACGTAGAGGCGGCCGGTGACGATGTCGCTGAGCCACTGGGTGGCGATGGGGTAATCCCCGCCGATCGGGGTCCCGAAAGAGCTGGGGATCGTGCCGACCACGGAGTTGCCGGTGATGTCGGTGCTGGGCGTCGACCGCTGCACACCACCCCGCAGGACGATGAAGTTCCCGCCGTCCAGAGCGGCCTGAGGCGTGGTGCCGAAGGTGGTGTAGGCGCTCTCCAGCGTGAGGTCGGTCCATGACAGGGCGGACCACAGGGTGCGCCAGGCCGTGGCGGTGCGGATGGTGACCGCTCCGGGGTTGTCGAGCCAGGCGACCATGCCCGGGGTGGGCGCGGGAATCTCGGCGTTCCGGGCGGCTGCGTCGGCGAACCGCATGGTGACCCGGGTGCTGGCCCAGACAGCGAGTGCCTGCAGGTCCGCGGGGACGTTGTCGGAGTCGGGGCCCGCCGGGAAGGGCGCGCCGCCGATCGGGGTGGTGGGCACAAGGCCTCCTAGCTGGTGGTGAAGCGGCCTTGAACGACGTAGCCGCCGCGGACGGGGATCACGAACACGACATCGCCGACAGCTCGGTCGGCGTATGCCTCGATGCATGCGGCGGGGACGGCCGCTCCGTTGATGAGGATGTCGACGGTCCCATCGGCGTTGACCGTGGCGACTTCGGCGCTGCCCGCGGTGGGGTTGGAGGCGAGCGGCAGGATGGCGTCGATCAGGGACATCAGGTGCTCCCGTCGTCGGGCCTCGTGGAGCGGGTGTCGCAGGACATGGCGCCGCTCGATGAGAGGCTGATCTTGTCGATGATGTGCAGGGACGGGGCTTGGCCTTGGGGGGCGAGGAGGACGACGTCGCCGGGCTCCAGCGCCGGGTTCGGCACGGCCGTGAACGCCAAACCCTCGGTGAGGCCGAGGGAGTTGGAGAGGAGGGATCGGGCGGCGGCGTCAGCCTGGCCGGTGGTGCGCAGCAAGGGGCTGGAGTAGTGCCGCACCCGGCGGCCGAACGGGCCGGTGGCCCGGGTCGGCGAGGTGGCGACGAGGTCCTGCACGATGACCGGGCCCACCGGCCGGGCACCGTTGGAGGCGTCCCCGACCGCGACGACCGTGTTGTAGACGCCGGCCGTGGAGGTGGAGGTGCGGGCGGTGACGAGCACCCCGCGGGTACCGGAGTCGACCGTCCACACCGGCGGATCGGACAGGGTCGGCACGGGCCCGATGACGAAACGGCCCCTGCCGTCCGCCCACACCTCCACGCCGAGCGCGCGGGCGATCGAGGCGTCGTCGCCGTCGATGGCGGACCAGCGGTCCTTCTCCCAGGTGGTGCGGCTGATGGGTGCGTCGCGGGTGGTGCGGCGTACGACGACGGCGCCCGGCACGGATTCGAGGAGCAGCTGCTCGATCAGGTCCAGCCCGCTGCTGTTCGCTTCGGTGCGGGGGCGCAGGAACGCGTCGTCGGCGACGACCTTCTCCCGGCCGTAGCCCTGTAGGGCGATCCCGCCGCCGGGTCGCTCGGCGTCCTCGGCGTCCAGCCTGAAGAAGCCCTGGGGGATGAGTTCGGCTGTGCCGTCGAGGTAGTCGAGGCCGACGTCGAGCTGGAGGTAGCCGCCCTGCACGGTCACTCCGGTCAGCCCGCGCGGTGTCTCCGGGGCCAGGGTGACCGCGCAGGTGCGGCGTACCTGGGCGGTCCGGTCGGCGGTGACCGACCAGGACAGCAGGCGGGCGGGGAACGGGTCGCCCTGCGGCGGATGGATCGTCGCGCGGGCGGCCGGCCGGGCAGCGCCGCGCAGGGCGGCGTCCCAGCGGGCGGAGACAGGCCACACCCTGTGCTCACCCCCCGGTGGTCACGTCGTAGTAGCTCTGGCCGGTCGATGTCCGGTCCGCGTACGTCGGCCACAGTGCGGCCGAGTCGTCGTAGGAGCGGCCCGGAACTCTCAGCCGGGCATCGACCGTCGCCGGGCGGTCGACTCCGGTGACCGTGACCTCCCAGGTGCGGTGAGGGTCGTAGGCGGGCCCCGGCATGGACTCGGTGATTTTCCCCGGGACCCAGTAGGCGTCCGGGCGGCCGTACTCGCCCCGGGTCTGCGCCAGGAGCGTCGTCCCGGACTGCAGGAGCGCCAGGAGCTGCTCGCGCTCGGCCAGGGTCGCCGTCTCGAGCGTGACGGTGGACGTGGCCAGCGACCAGGAGTCCACCCGCATCACCGGCGACGCAGCGGACAGGACATCGAACCGTTCCTGGCGCTCGGCGTACTCCATCGTCGGCCATGCCAGGACTACCACCCGCATGGACAGTGCCGGGTCGACCAGGCTCTTGAGCCACACGTCGCGCGGGGCGGCCGGCTCCGGCGGGGTGACCGCCGCCCCGTCCGACCGCGCGCCGACCGTGCCGTCCCAGCCGACCGGGTAGGCGTACCAGGACGACGACACCCCCAGCGGGGCCTCGTGGTCGTAGGCGACCGCCATGCCGCCCGGCGCCCAGGCGAGGTCACCGCCGCGGACCGGGACCTCCACGGCGTCGGCCCCGGCCCGGACGAACCGCACGCGGGCGACGTCCGGGTCGGAGGCGTAGTCGGCGATCAGGTAGACCCCGGCCCAGGTGTCGTCCCGCCGGACGGTGAGGATCCCGTCCGGCGAGACCGACTCCACCGGCGGGTCCGGCGGGATGTCGCCCGAGGTGATGATGATCGGCACGTCACGTTCTCCTTCCGGCCGCCGCCTGCATGACGAGGGCCTGGTCGTGCTGGGCGACGACCGTTCCGGCCTCGCTCTGGACGTAGGCGCGCAAGGTCGGGCCGTCCTGGACGACGAGGGTGAGCGCGTCCCCGGGCCGCAGGCCGCCGCTGTCCTGCCCGGCCATCCGGGTAAGGGCGTTGGCCTGCGACGTGGTGAACACCGGCTCGGGGGCGCCGGTGCCGTTGTAGGCCAGGTTGAAGCCGGGCTGGAGGTAGCCGCCGCTGTCGTACGACGCGGCCGGCATGAAGCCGTACACGTCGGTGAACAGCGGGTCCATGTAGCTGCGGGCGCGCGGGCCGACGACGACTCCGTCACCGCCGCGCGATTCGACGTTGACACCGCCGATGGTGCCCGCGGTGTGGCCGACGCCCGCGTTGGTGATGCCGATCATGAACGGTGACTTGCCGTTCAGGACCCATCCGGGCGGGGCGGTCTTGCCGCTGAACGCGCCGGTCGCCCACCGGCGGTGGGGGTTCTCGCCGCGGATGACGGACTCGATCGCCGACATGAACCCGGAGCAGTCCCAGCTGGGGTTGCCGTTGCCGCCCCACTGGTAGGGCAGCCCGTTCTGCGTCCGCGCCCAGTTCAGGGCCTTCTGCACACGGGGGCCGCCCACGCCGCCCGCGCCCCGCTTGTCCGCCTCCTTCGAGTAGCCGAAGATCGAATCGATCATCTTCGCCGGTACCCGGCGCAGCATCCGCCCCAGGTTGGTGTCGGCGCCCGGGAACTGGGAGAGCAGCGGGTCGACGACACCGTTGAGGCCGGCGCGCGCCGACTGTTCCATGGTGTCGGCCAGCCAGCTGGCGCCCTCCTTGATGCCGTTCCATACGACGCTGCCCGCGCCGGCGACCTTGTCGCCGATCCACCCGAAGATGCCGCCGTCGGCGTACTTCAGGGTGCGGTCGGTCTGCATGGGGGCGCTGCCGCCGAGCGCGGGGGCCAGGGCCTGCTTCACCCCTGCGAGACCGCGGGTGCGGGCGACCTGGTTCATCGTGTTGACGAACCCGGCGCCGACCGCGCGGGTGAACTCGGGCCGCATGATGGCCTCGCCGCCGGACAGCTCCAGACCGCCGCCGGTCGGGGAGACGAACTGGTGGACGTCCCGGCCCGGGGTGTAGCCGGGCAGGACACCACCGGTGGCCCAGCCCTCGGTCTTCATCGGCTTGATCTCCGGGGCACCGAACGCCTGCGCGATCTTGTTCCAGGTGGGAACGATGCCCGCGTTGTAGATCTTGTCGATGATGAACCGGACGGGCTTCTTCGCGATGTCCTGGACCTTGGTCCAGGCCTTCTCGATGAAGTTTTTCGCGTCATCGAAGGACTGGCCGACCTTGTCGACGCCCTTCTTCACGCTGTCGAACGCCGGCTTCAGGGCCTTGTCCCACAGCCAGGCACCCTTGTCACCGATCCAGGTGAAGACGGGGGAGGCGTACTTGTCCCACAGCTCCTTCACCTTGGCGCCGACCAGACCCGCGCCGACCTTGATGAAGTCCCACGCCGGTTTGATCTTGTCGTTCCACAGCCACGAGGCCTTGTCGCCGATCCACTGGAAGACGGGCCGGACGTAGGTGTTCCACAGCTCCGAGATCTTCGCCCCGACCATCCCGGCCCCGACCTTGATGAAGTCCCAGGCGGGCTTGATCTTCTTCTCCCAGAGCCACGCCGCCTTGTCGCCGATCCACTGGAACACCGGCTGGAAGATCGTCGTCCACAGCCAGGTACCGATCACGCCGAGCGCCTTGAACGCGATGACCAGCGGCGCGATCAGCAGCGTCAGCACAGCGGTGGCGAGGATCCTCGCCGCGAGGCTGATCCCGTCGAACGCCGGCTTCAGGATGGTCTGCCACAGCCACACCGCGGCCGTGCCGATGGCCTGGAGTGCGGCTACGATCCCGTCGAAGGCGGGCTTGAGGATGCTGTTCCAGATGAACCCGATGGTCTGCTGGATCCCCTCCCATGCGCCCTGGACGATGTTCCGGAACGTCTCGCTGTTCTGGTAGGCGTAGATCAGCGCGACGACCAGCGCCATGACCGCGGTCACGATCAGCCCGATCGGGTTCGCGCGCAGCGCCGCGTTCAGCGCCGCCGTGTTCCCGGTCAGGATCGCGGTGGCGACAGCGGCTGCCGTGACCGCGAACTTCCAGATGCCCAGCGCGATCGCCGCCAGCTTCGCGCCGATCGCGATCGACGCGAACGCCACACCAGCGACGGTGAGAACCTCGACCGGGATCGCCGAGATCCCGGTCGACAACGCGTTGATGAATGACGCCGCCGTACCCGCCAGCGGCGCGAGCGCCATCCCCAGGTCGAACAGGGCCCGGAACAGGTTGCCGAGGAGCTGGGCCACCAGCGGCCCCTGCTGGGCGCTGTAGGCGAGGAACCGCTCGAAGGCCGGCGAACCCTTGAGGGAGGTGCCCCAGGTGGCGAACCGCTCCGTGATGGTCTGCATCCTGGTGGAGATGCCGTCCATGTGCGGGAAGAAGGCCTGGATGACGCCGGCCATGCCCTTGAAGACGTTGCCGAACGCGATCCCCAGGCCCTCTATCGCCGGGCGCACCGAGCCGGTGAAGTCGGCCTTGAACTCGCGCCACCACGGCGACTTGAACCCGCGCGACGCCCGGTCCTGCAGGGTGCCGATCGCCGCCGCCGCGGCCTTCACGATCGGAGTCAGGCCCGGAAGGGCGTTCTTCACCCCCTCCAGCGCCCGGGTGAACAGCGGCATCACGGCGGGCTGCAGCGCCTGCGACCAGGACGTGAACGCGCTCCTCAGCGAGACGAACGCGTCATAGGTCGCCCGTGCCGACGGCGACAGCTTCGCCAGCTCCTTCTCGAACTTGGTCTGTGCGATCGCGGCCTGGTCGATGGTTCCGACCGCGGCCGACGCCGCCGACTGCTGCGCGGAGGCGATCTGCCGCTGCGCCGAGGCGATCGAGTCCGCCGCCGACTGCTGCACCGCCACCAGACTCTCCTGCGCGCGGGCCACGGCCCGGGCCCCGTCCTCCTGGACCCGGGTGACGTTGCGCTGCGCCTCGGCGACCTTCTCCTGAGCCTCGGCGATGTCCTGCTGCGACGTCACCTGCTGGCGCGCCGCCTCCGTCCGCGCCTTCTGCAGGGCCTCCTGCTGCTCGACGATGCCGCGGTCCGCCTCCCGGACCCGCTCCTGCGCCTGCCGGACCGTGTCCGAACCCTCGACACCGGCCTTGTCCGCGGCCGCCTTCTCCTCCGCGAGGCCCTTCGTCTCGGCCTGCTGCTGCCGCAGCCGCTCCACGGCCTGGTCGTAGGCGAGCTGAGCACGCTCCTGCTCCAGCAGCGTCGCCTTGGAGCCCTTCTTCTGCACCTCGTACAGCCGTACCCGGGCCTCCTGCACGGCCAGAGCCGCGTCCCGCTCGGCCAGTTGCGCTTCCGTGAGGCGGTCCCCGAGCTCCGCGAGCTCCGCTGCCGCGTCCTTGCGGGCCTGCGTGAGATCCTGCTGCGCCTGCCGGGCGGTGCGCTGAGCGTCCGCGAGAGACTCCTCGGCCCGCTCCACTGCCTCCGCAGCGGCCTGCTGCCGGTCCGCCGCCTGCTGCACGGCGTCCGCCAAGTCCTGCTTCGCGGTCTTGACCTGCCGCGCGGCCCGCTCGTTCGCCTCGGCGGCCTCCCTGGCCGCGTCCTCGACCGCCTGCTCGGCCTGCGCGATCTGCCGGGCCGCGTTGCGGTGCGCCGAGGCGAGCGCCTGCTGCGCGCCGGCCAGCTGCAGCGCCGACGACGCCCCGCGCGACGAGGCCTGCCCGCCGCGTAGCGCCGACGTCGTCGCCGCGTCCTGCGCCGCCTTCTGTGCCTTCAGCGCGTTGGCGATGCCCATGATGCCCGGCGCCGCTACCAGACCGACCGCGCCGACGCCCACCGCCGCCGCCGCACCCGCGGCCGCGATCGCGCCCAGCCCGGCGGCCACCAGCGGCAGCACCGGTAGGATCGCCGGCCCGAACGCGGCGGCGGCCGTCACCAGCATCCCGAACGAGCGAACCGAGGCGTCCGCCCGCACGGTGACCTCGCGGCCGTCGACCGCGTCGATCTGCGCGCGCAGCGCCGCCAGCTCGGCGACCGCCGCCGCCGTGTTCGCGCGGACCGCGACATCGGGGCTGGACGCGCCGAGGCGCTGCAGGTCCCGCTCCACGGTCTCGATCTGCTGCCGGGCCGCCGCCGCATCGACGTCGATCCCGACCCGCTGCGTCGACAGCCGCTCCAGCTGGGACCTAAGCGCCCGGATGTCGGAGTCGGCCTCGGAGGTGTCCGCGCCGATCACGATGTCCGGCAGGCTCCGCACCGCCGCCTCGACCCGGGTACGGAACGAGGCCCCGAACGCGCCGCCCGCATCGTTGCCCTGCTGGGCAGCGGCCGGGCGCGCGGCACGGCCCCCCTGGTTCACACCGTTGCGGACAGAGTCCCGCATGGCGGAGGTGAGCTGGGAGGCGATCTGCTGTCCGATCTGCCGGCCGATCTGGACGCCGACGCTGCCCACCTGCCGCTGCATGGCCGGCCCGAAGGACCGGCCGGCGGCGTCCCCCGCGCTCTCACCCGCACGGGTCGCGGCCGGGACGAGTGCGGAACGCAGCTGGGTGTAGATGCCGCGGGTGTTCGGGATGACATCGACCTCGACGGAGCCGACCTGGATCGCCATGGAAGGACCCCCTCCCCGCGCGTCAGGCCGCGCCTCCGTTGATGAGCTGGAACAGCCGCTCGGCCGCCTGCTCCGACATGGGTTCGCGCTGCTTGCGCGTGGTCACTCCGGGACGGGGCAGCGGCTCCGGGCGCCGCGGGCGGCGGCCCTTGCCGTCGGAGTTGGTGACGGCGAGGATGTACTGGATCTCCTGCAGCGCGTCGGTGATCCCGGCCAGGAGCTGCTCGGCCAACGACCATCGGCCTTCCTCGGGCCGGCCGTTCTTCCTCTGCCGCTCGTACTCCTCGGGTGACAGTGCGTTGCGCAGGGCCGTCATGGTCGACGACTCCGGCGGCAGGTGCTGGATCAGGACCCGCAGCTGCCGCCAGGTCATCGACCCGCGGTGCAGGTCGAGGAGATCACGCTGGTAGTAGCGCCACAGATCGGCCTCTACCGCTTCCGCGTGCTCCTCGAGGACGCCGGCCGTCCACTGGACTTTCCCACCGACTCGCCGCTGCTCGCGCTGACGTCCTCGATGAAGGTGTTGAGGTCGTCGTTGGTCGGGTCGAGCTCCAGGTAGAGCTCGTAGGAGGCGGGGCTCAGGACGGCTTCGAGGAAGGCGTCCATGTCGCCGATGCGGAGCTTGCGCATGGCGGACTGCCGCCATGCGCCAGCCGGGACGACCTCCACGTCCGTCTCGCCGAGGGCGACGGTGATGTAGTGGCCGGACGCCTCGATCTCCTGGGCGTCGGCGGGGGTGACTTCGGTGCGTGCGGTCATGGCGCGGGCCTCCTCGAAACTGCGCGGCGCGGGCACAAGATGGGGTGTGGGGTGAAGGACGGGCGGGCCGGGCCCGCGCCAACGGTGAAGTGGCCCACCCGTCCGGCTCATCAGGACAGCGGATCCGCAGGCGTGACCGGGATCTTGTCGGCGTGGTAGACGGTGTTGCCGGACGCGTCCGGGTAGGTGGTGATCGTCCACTCGAACCCGGACATCGAGTCCTGCTTGTACTCGACGTCACCGCGCTCGGAGATCTCGCCGTCGGGGACGTAGAAGCCGCGGTAGTTCTCGCCGTCGATGACGAGGAACCAGAACGCCCTCCTGTCCGGGACCGGGCTGGCGGTCTCGGCGAAGCGGGTGATGCCCTGCCCGTCCGGGGTGAAGTCGGCCTCGTCGATGCGGTACTGCAGGCTCATGACCGACTTGCGGGAGGTCTCCCACACGGTCAGGCCGAACGTCCTCACCGACTGAGTGATCTGGGTGCGGAACGGGCTGGTGAGGCCCCACGGGGTGAACTGCTGGGACTCCTCGTCCCAGCCGTTGGTCAGACCGTCCTCGGAGATCGCGCCCAGCGCGGCCCACGGGGATGCCGGCTGGACGAGGGGGGAGGTGGGTGCCGCCGTGCCGACCGGCGCGACCCAGGCGCCGCCGTTGGCGCCGACCATGGTGAGGTCCGCGGCGCGGGTGATGTTGACCATGGAGTTTCTCCTGACATGGAAGTGGCCCGCGCTCGGGCGGGTGGAAGGGGCGGCGCGGGCCCGCGGCCGGTCAGGCCGGGTGGCTGTAGATCTGGTAGGTGGCCCCGACACGGCGCAGGGCCGTGTTCTCGTAAGGGCGGACGGCGGGCGGCGGCGACGACGTGACCCGCCCGAAGACGGCCGTGCCGGTGTGGGTGCCGGGCAGCTCGGTCAGGAGCCAGCCCCGGATCTGCGCGGCCAGGGCGGTCGCGGCGCCCCGGGTGGAGTGGTAGACGTCGATGTCCACCAGGGCCCGGTCCAGGCGGAATCCGTCATCGCCGCCGGCCGGGAGCCGCTGCACTTGCACGGTGGGCAGCTCCTCCAGCAGCCGGTTGTCCAGCTCGTCCCGGACGATTACGCCAGGCCCCGTCTTGGCCTGAAGCCACTGGATCAGCTCCAACTCGATGTCGACACTGCCGACCGCGGCCATCAGCGGCCCCCCGCCTGCGCGGCCCGCAGCAGGACATGGTGCGCGGGCACCCGCTCGGTGCCGTACTCGACATGCGCCCCGTGCGGGGCGGTGTTGCCCACGACGGCGATCGCCCGGTCCCGGCGCCGGCCGCCACGCCGGACCGGCTGCACGAAGAAGCTGCTCTTGTACAGGCCGCGGTGCGGGTCCCCCGGGCCGCCGACCGGGGCGATGGACTCGGCGACGTTCTTGATGACCTCGCCGCGGCGCACCATCTCGGCGAGCATCATGTCGCTGCGCAGCAGCTGCCCGACTCCGCGCCGGGACATTCTGAACCGTGCGGCCACGAGGCGCTCCTTCCTTCAGCCGGTGACGCGGTCGGCGGCGAACTGCACCGGGCCTGGGGTGCCGGTGAACACGTTCCGGCCCCAGTCGCCGGGCTCGCCGGTGATCTCACACAGCACGCCGCGGATACGGACCTGGTCGGTGGTGGTCCAGTCGGTGCCGGGCGGGGCGTACACGGTCCAGCCGACGATGACCGTGTCCCGGCCCTGCTGCTCGTCCCCGCCCACGGGCGGGGTCGACTGCCGGGGCGTGACCACGCACCCGGCGATCGTGGTCTCGATGAGCGGTCCGGGTATCGGCTGGCCGCGCGCATCGCGCCCCGGGGACGGGCCCCGGCGCAGCCTGACGACTTCCTCGCCGAACGGGTACGGGCCGGGCATCAGTACCACCGCCCCCAGCCCGGCTCGTAAGGCTCGCCCGGGGCGGAGGGCCCGTCGGCGGGCCAGGTCGGCGCCGGTGTGGCGCCCGCGGGGGTCGGGTCGACTGTGAACGCCCCACCGCGCCCGGCCAGCGCCTTCAGCGCCGCCTTGTCCGACTTCGTGAGGTACAGGCCTCCCGACCCGGCCGGCCGTTGCACCGTCTGCGGGCCGATCGTCTCGTAGGTGACCTGCTGCGGATTGACGTAGGCCCGGCCGGCGACCGACAGCACCACCGCGGTGGCCTGCTCGGGCAGCGGCTTGACCACCGACTCCGCCAGCGCGACCGCCTGCCCGATGAGCAGGTCGGCCCGCGCGCCCTGAATCTCGGCGAGCCCGAGGTAGAGCGCCAGTTCCTCGGCCGTGGGAGGGACGAACACCATGCGGATCCCCTCCTCACGGGGCCAGGGCCTCCACGGCCTTACACCAGGCCGCCAGGTCGGGCGCCGGGTCCAGTTCCGCCGACCGGTCCTTCGCCCGCTTCGACGCCAGCCGGTACGTCGCCGGGTCGGACAGCAGCTTGCGCAGGACCGCCTCGTAGCCGTCGACGTCGGACCGGTCGACGAAGATCCCGCCCTCGCCGAGGGACTCGCACAGCCCGGGGGTGGGGTGTGCGACGACCGGGATGCCGGAGGCGAGCGCCTCCACTCCTGCCCGGCCCCACGACTCGTAGGCGGACGGCATCAGCAGCACCCGGGTCCGGGCGTACACCTGCTCGCGCATCTCGTGGCCGCACAGGTGCGGCACAACTTCGACGTTCGGCAGGTCCGGGACGATCTGCTCGCCGTAGGCGCCGGTCACCGCGAGAAAGTCGACATCCGGCATGCGGCGGGCGAGCTTGTGGAAGATCTCCCCGCCCTTCTCCGCGTTGAGGTTGACCAGCGTCACCCGGTCACCGGGCTTCGTCCGGTAGTCCTCGGCGTACACCGGTGGCCGCACCACGATCTCGGCCGCGGGCCGGACAGCCCTGGGGTACTCGGCGAAGAACAGCTCCGCCTCCCGGGCCATCCACTGCGAGTTGTAGACCGCGAGCGCGGTGTCCCCGGCCGCCATCTGCCGGAACGACTGCGGGAAGGTGTTGTGGGCGATCACCGCCAGCGGCTTACCGTGCCCCCGCCCGAGCGCCCCGGCCGAAGGGACGTTCTCCAGGTGGGAGACGACCACATCGGCCTGCCGCAGCGCGGCGCCCGCGTCCAGCCGGGCCTCCAGCGGAACCACCTGGACGCCGTCAAGGTCGTAGGCCTCCCGGTCGCCGGTGTACCGCGACAGCCACACCTGCACGTGATGCCCGCGCTCGACCAGGGCCCGCAGCATGCTGTGGGCCATCCACTCAGCGCCGGCGTTGTGGCGCGGCGGGTAGCCGTGCAGCCGGGCGACGATCCGCATCGGCGCCCGGCCACCCTCCACGCCCGGCATCAGGAAGCGCCGCCCGCACCGACGTACTTCACGAACGCCTCCGCATCGCCCAGGACGAACCCGAAGTACGCCTCCACCAGAAGCAGCACCAGGTTCTCCTGGAACGCGGAGTGGACGGTGCCGTCCTCGTCGACATAGGTGGCCTCGGTAGACGTCTTGATGGTGATGTCCATGCCGACGCCGTAGGCGCACTGCGACCAGTCGCCGCCGATGGCCCGCAGGCCGGAGTCAGCCGAGGTGGACTGGCGCCGGTACTTCCCGGAGATGCCCGACCCGTAGGCCAGCGGCTCACCGAGGAGAGTGCCCGCGCCGGCCGCGCCGCTGCCCGGCTCCGTGGAGTCCACGAAGATCGGACGCCCGGAGGTGTCGGTGGCCAGGAGGAGCTGCGGCTTGAGGCGCTTGTCGGCGACGAACCCGTTGAAATCCCAGTCGTCCTCAGTGACGTCGGCCATGCCCTTGACGAGGTCGGCGTAGATGCCGCCCTTGGACTGGGCGGCCGTGCCCAGGGTGACGCTCTTGGTCGTCATCGCCAGGTAGTCGGAGAACGGGCCGGTGGCGCCCTTCATGGTCTTACCGTGGATGGCCGCGGTGTCGAAGGCGCGGGCGATCGCGGTGGGCAGGTCCTGCGCGAGCTGCTGGTAGAGGCCGGCCGCGTTGGTGCGGGCGACCTCTTCCGAGACCGCCACGAGGGTGGCGACCTTCTTGCCCTGCATGGTCTTCACGCCGATGCCGCCCGAGGAGATCGGCTTGCGGCCGCCCTCGGAGACCCAGTCGGCCGTCGGAACGTCGAGCGGGACGGGGATCTCGGTGTTGGCGGTCATGGCCAGCGGCACGCGACGCGCCAGCCGCATCACGGTCGACTGCTCGGTGGCCTTCGCGAAGATCGGACCGGAGATCGTCTTCGGGAGCAGGGAGTTGGGGATACCGGACAGAGTGACCGGCGGGGTTGCGGGCATGTTCTACCTCGTCTCAGCGCCTGTCGAGCAGGCCATTCAGGAAGCCGGCGAACTCGGCCTCAGGGGTGTTGGGGGTTCGGTTGCCGTTGCCTGACGAGCCCTGTGTGCGGTCCGGGCGCGGCGAGCGCGGCCCAGCCTCGGGCTTGGCCCAGTGGGGCTTGCGCTGCAGGAGCTCGTCGAGGTCCGCCTTGATGGCCTCGGCGTCGATGACGCCGTCCTCGTCCACGTAGGCGGTGAGGTCCAGCGCGCCGGCGGCGTCCTCCGGGTCGGCGAAGGTCCGTGCGGCGAGCGCCTCGACCTTCGCGGCGACCGCGGCCCGGGCCGCCTTCGCGGTGCGCTCCTGAGCGGCGGTCAACTGCTCGGCGAGCCGCTGCTGCTCCGTCTTCTGCGCGTCCTCCAGCTCCTGCGCCTTGCGGGCGAGGGGCTCCAGCTCCTTCAGGCGCTTGCGCAGGTTCTCCGCCTCAGAGTTCTTCTTCCGCAGCGCGGCCTCGGCCCGCTTCCGGTCGAAGGGCTCCTCCTCGGTGCCGTCCACCTCCGGGGCGGCCTCCGACTCCAGCGGCTGCTCGGCGAGCTGCTCGGTCTGCTCGGTCTCTTCAGGCATGGCGAGTTCGCCCTCCAGGGGCTGAGAAGGGCCGCCTCCAGGGCAGCCGTGGGGATTTACAGGGCGGGCAGGTGCCCGTGTTCGGCGAGAGCGCGCCGGAACCGGCGCAGCTGGTCGCCCGAGTGGGGCGCCGCGAACTCGCGGTAGAGCCGCTCCCACTCGCGTGCGTGGTCGGACAGCTCGAACCGCTGCCCTCGGAACACCGGGACCACACCGCAGTGGCAGTTGTCGTGGGCCCGGAAGTCGGCGGTGTCCTGCTTGAAGACGGCGCCGCGGATGGCGAGCATCTTGCAGAACGAGCAGGCGCCCAGGGCCGCCGAGCGGGCCCAGGCGGTGGCCTGCCGGTCCTGCCGGACGGCCTCCCGCACGGTGTCGCGGCCCTGGTCGGCCACGAGCTTCTGCGCGACCGCCTCGGCCTTCTTCTCCGCCTGCGTCAGGCGGACGTCCATCGGCTGCCGCTGGGCCGGGGTCGTGGCCGGATCGTCCGGATCCCGCGGCCACAAGTCCTTCGCCGCCCACCGCAGACTGCTCTCGACCCGCTCCTGCGGCGGCGGGGCGGCCAGCGGCACCGTGAACCGGCCGGTCACCCGGGCGGCGATCCGCTCGGCCTCGTAGTAGTCCGCGGCCAGCGCGGACGACGCCGCCCCGTACTGGTCAACCAGCGCCCGGACCGCGGCGATCCAGTCCGGGACCGTGGCCCCGAGCCGGGACGGGATGATGATGCGCCGCAGGCCCCGCATGTCGCGCGCCACCAGCCGGGTCAGCGCCCGCTGGGCCTGCCGCTGCCGGACCACGGCAGGCCCGCCGTCAGAGACCCTCGTCGCCATCGTTCAGCTCCGGTTCCGGATCGGTGGTCTCCTCGCCGCCCGCGGCAACCAGCGACGCCAGCATGCGGCGGCCCTGCGCCCGGCGCCGCTCGACCGCCACCCGGCGCCGCTGGTCCTCGGTCAGGCCCGCCATCTCCAGCGCGACCTCCGAGTCGGCGGGCAGCATGCCGGCACCGACCAGCTTCACGGCCGCGTCGGTCTGGGCCGCGAGCGTCGGCGTCGCCGGGTTCCGCCACACCGTCTCAATCCGGCGCGACGGGTCCGGCGCCTCACCGTCCCGGATCCACAGCGCGAGCCGCATCACCGCCCGGTGCGCTGCCCCGAACCGGCGGATCCGGCGTTCGGCCTTCTTTACCAGGGCGCCCTCGGCCGACCGGATCGCATCCGCCGAGGCCGGGTTGTCGCTGGTGTAGCCGAGCATGTGCGGCGGCACCGACAGTTGCGAGGACATGATCCGCGCGTACAGGTCGATGATCTTCGTCTGCCCGGACGGGTCATGGGCCGTGAACGCGCCCACCTGCGGCACGTTGCCGTCCTCGTCCCGCTCCAGCGCCAGGACCCGGCCGATGTACGTCTCCCAGGCCGACTTCGCGTTGCCCTCGGCATCCTGGAACGCCGACTCCGACGCCCCGAGGATGTACCGCGCGGGCGCGCCGAAGAACTCCGCCGCCACCTCGATACCCATCAACCGCCGGCACGCCGCGTCCGTGATGGACATGACCTCCGGGGTGATCTCCGACCGGCCGACGCGGTCCCCGGTCCGCTGCCGGTTCGCCAGCCGCACCACCGTCACCACACCGAGGCGGTGCATGTCCCGGTCGAGGACCTCCCACCCGCTCGCCGTCTGCTTCGCATGGATCGTCTGGTCCGGCAGGTACAGCGTCACCAGCCGCTCGTCCGGCTCGAGCCCGAAATCGAAGCGGTCCTGGCACTCCCGCAGGGCGTACCGCGGCTTCCGCAGCCGGGCATCCCACGACAGGGTCATATCCAGCGGCGACTCGTAGGTGATGATCGGCGGCGCGTCATCGTCGTCCGCCGACCCCACCGTCACGTACTCGCGGCCGTAGGTCAGAGCGTCCAGATGCGCGAGACTCGACTCGTCGTACAGATCGTTCGCCTCGGCGATCTCCTCCAGCTCCGAGGCATCCGAACCGTCCGCCCACCGAAACGCCTCCAGGTCCAGACGCTGCTCCAACGCCTCCACACCGATCCGCGGCCACCCGATGACCGTGTGCAGGCCCTTGAGCTGCGGCGGGATGGAGATGCCGAGGTCACGGATGATCTGCTCGCCGTTGAAGTAGGCATCCAGCAGCTGCAGCCGAGTCCGCTGCGCCAGCAGATCCGTCTGCAGCACAGTCAGAACCTGAAGTTCGTCGTCGGACAGCCCCAGCAGGGGCAGGGTGGGGATCGTCACCGCAGCACCACCACCCTTCCCTTGCCGCGCGCCGTGGAGCGCTTCGCCCACGTCGGGCTGTTCAGGACCATGCGCCGCAGCATCCGCGCCCCGATCGCGCACACCGCCAGGTCGACCTTCCGGGCGCTCTCGCGGTGCTCCTTGCCGATCGTGTAACCCCACCGGTTCGTACGGCGGCGCGCGTTGCCGATGTGCCGCCGCAGCTCCCGGCTCCCGTCGTGCGACAACTGCCGCTCCAGCACGTCCCGGTAGAACCGGTCCACGGCCTCGGTGAAAACCTGCTGATTCCGGGAGTCGCGCATGTCCCACAGGACCGCGTGCGCCCGCGGGCCGGACGTCACGGCCTTCAGCTTCAACCGCTTGCCGTACCGCTGGGCCCAGGAGTCGATGTAGCCGTCCCAGTACCGTTCGCCGTCCGCGTCGTCCTGTCCGGCGCCGGGGTCCGCGAAGAACGCCAGAGGCTTGTAGCGCGCGAAGATCTGCTCGACCACGCCGTCCACCTCCTCGCGGGGCACCCGCCACGGCCGGTCCTCGGGCCAGCCCGCCGGCCGCTGCCACACACCGAGCTGCACGACGTGCCCGTCGGACAGGCGGCAGCCGACCAGGCCGGTCGCGTCGTCACTCTTGGAGCCGTCGAAGAACAGGGCGATCTCGTCGCCGTCCGCGAGGGAGATGCCCTCGTGCGGACAGGCGTCCCACTCGTACGGCGCGAGGTAGGCGTCCTCGGCCGCCGTGATCTGGTTAAACCAGAACCGCCGGGACCGCGAGGGCGGGTTGCGGACGTCGAGGATCGACGCCTTCAGCCGCTCGATGTCCAGCCACACCGAGTCACCCCGGACCGCCTTCAGCGTCGGCTCGATCCACTCCTCCGTCAGCAGGGCCTCCGGCGGCGCCTCGAGCGAGTCGTAGAACAGGCCCGTATCCGCCGCCCGGCCGGCCTGCGCCGCCTCGTACGCCTCCCTCGTCCGCTCCGCCACCGAGTCCTCGCCCGGCTCGTAGGCGTTGGTGTTCGCCAGCGTCCGGGACTGCCCGTCCGCGCTCTTGGTGGCGTTACGCTCGATGACCGCGGCCATCTCGTGCCCCTGGTTCGACTCCACCCAGTGGTGCGTCTCGCCTAGGTTCACGGCGGTCGGCCGGCCGCCCTCCAGGCCGCGCGGCGAGCTCGTCACCGCTTCGATCCGGGCCCGGCCCTTGTCGGCGTAGATGATCTCCTTGCCGAGGTCGATCCGGTACTCCTCGATCGCCCGCGGCGTGAAGATGCTCGGGAACAGCGTCATCGTGTTCCGGGTCTGGTCCTGCGACACCGCCGCGATCTGCACCCAGGCCGCCGGATGCTGCACCCCGAGCGGCTGCCCGGGCGGGACACCCCACTCGTTGCCCTCATCGGCGACCTCACCGAACCGGCACGGCCCGACGAACTCGAACGCCGACCAAGTGGCCACGAGCGGATCCTTGCCCCAGCCCTTCAACCTCTGAATCACGCCGTCCCGCCACAGGAACCGGTTCGTCACCGGGTCCATGGCGTACCACCACAACGTCAGCCGCGCCTGCTCGGCGGTGTAACGCCACGGAGCGCCGACGTAGTGCTGCAGGTACGTGGCGGTCCACGCCAGCGCGTGCCACCCCAGGGTGTACTCCGGCAGCAGGAACCGCCCGTCCGGGCCGCGCTTCCACGTCGGCCCGAGCGTGAACGGAGTGACGACCTCGGGGACCTCTCCCTCAGCCACCGATCGAAGCGCGGTAGTCGGCGATGGCCGTCACGGACGCCGGCGCCTGCACGGCGACCGGGCGCCGCTGCAGCTCGATCCGAGCCCGCCGCCGGTCCCCCTCGGTCGTCAGCAGGCTGCCCATGACCGAGTTCAGCGCGGCAACCAGCTGGCCGTTCGGCGCCTTGTCCGAGTTCAGCAGCCGCGACATCAGCTCAGCGGCATACCGGGCCGTCGCCCAGTCGGACGCCTCATAGAACTGGGCCTGCCCGGAGTCCTGCAGGGACAGGTACCAGTCGGTGGCGATCAAGTGCCACTCGGGATCGGGGTCGGGCAGTGCCGGCACGACGGCTGCGCCGGCCGGGGCCTTCACGTGCGAGTGCTTCTCCTGCTTCGACCGGTGCCCCATGCGTTCCTCGGAACGCTTCGGGATCGGGCCTCGAGCGCCCATGACGACCTCCAGGGTCTGGTGCGGGTAGGCGCGGCCTCCAGGGCCACTCATGACGGCCCGCTCAGACCTCCAGGGGTCCTCAGCGAGCTTCGGCGGGGCGCTGCGGGCGCCTTGGAAACCCGGGCGGGATGTCAGGTGCTATACGGCCCCGATCGGGGAGATGGGCGGGGAGGGGGGTATCCCCCCACCCCTGCGGCGGCCGGGGCCGGCCGGGCGGGCTGGGTGGTCAGGTGGTCTCGTGGGTCCAGTGATGGGCCCAGAGGTCGGTGTAGTCGGGGTCGACGACGAGCTGGAGGACGTGGTCACGGCTGGTGGTGCTGCGCGTCTCCAGGGTGATCGGTACTGCGGTGCCGCAGTCCGGGCAGTGGACGTGCACTGTGGTGGCTGCTGCCACTGTTCCCCCTTGCCTGCGTGTCGTGCCTGCTCACCGTGTGCCTGGTGGCTGCCTCGTCCCTGGTCCCCTCGGGTGCGTGTGCTCGTCGGCCTTCGCGGTCGGCTCGTTCGCTTCTCGCGTTGGCCTGCGCGTCAGGGACCTGACGCTGCCGGCCGTCTCTCCTCCCGCGCGGGCGGGGGCGCAGGGGAGCCGCTGGCTACGCCTGCTGTGCGGGCTGCTGCTCCAGGTCGTGGTCTTGGTCTGGGTCGATGCGTCTGATGTAGGCGCCTTGCCCGGCTGGGATGGCGAGGCACACACCACCCTGGTCGGTGAACAGGGCCCAGCCGTTGTCGAAGGTGAGCTTGAGGTCGCTGTCCTCGATGAGGATGTCTTCACGCCGTTGTTCGACTGGGTGCTGGATGAGGTATGCGGGCATGGTCACCGCCTGCCGGGGTGGGGCTCGGAGGGGCGGGTGCGTCCGGGCCGGGGGTTGGCACGCTGGGCGGCGTTGCCTTCGCGGCTGGACTTCTGATCATGGCAGGGGCCGCAAACTCCCTGGAGTTGCGACGGCCGGTCATCATCAGTTTTGGGCTTGATGTGGTCACAGTGGGTGGCTGGGCGAACTGAGCACAGTACGCAAGTGACATCCCTGGCTAGCACCTCGGCGCGGATAGCAGCCCAGTTCCGGGGAAGTCTGGCTCGCCTGTCTGACCCGCGCCATCCACCTGACATGTCCGCCCCCCTACGAAGCCTCTTCCAGGGAGGCGGAAGCCAACAGATGCGGTCAACGGGCGTCCGAGAGTGGGTCAACTCCACCAAGACATTGGCGAGTTCGGCTCACTCCTCGGGGCTGCGTTCGGTGTCGCTGTTGAGGGCCCATCCGCTGAAGCCGGCGCGTTGCCCGCCGGGTGTGCTGGCGACCACTGCGGCGTAGAGCCGGGTGGCGGTGTCTTCGGCGCGCGGGAGGGGGTCGCCGCTACTGCCGGTGATCTCGACGGTGACCTCGCGTACCCCGTCGCTGATCTTCACGGTGGCGTCAGGCACGGGGAGTCCCGGCGTCGTCGTGATCGCCTCGGTACTTGGCGAGAGCTTCGTGGACGCGGGTTTCGCTGCTGTCGTTGGAGTCCGACCATTCGACGGCTCGCCACACGTCGGTGAGGCGACGGAGTCGGGCTTCGGCGCGGGTTTCCCACAGGCGGAGCAGGAGGAGGAGTTCTTCGGTTTCGCGGGCGGCGTCTTGGGCGTAGCCGAGCCCGGCGAGCCGCTTGGCCATCTCATCGAGGTCGTGTCGCTTGGACAGGAGGTCTTCGAGGTCGAGGGCGGCGCACAGGTAGTTGTAGCTACCGCCACTCACTGCTGTTTCTGCCTGTCGTCGAGTGCTCGGAGGGTGGCGCACTGGTCGTAGAGGACGGGTGGGCTGTCGGTGGTCTGGCCGGGGAAGTCGTAGTCGGAGCATTCCCAGCAGATGACCTGTCCTCGATGCTCGACCGGCCGGTGCAGGTTATTGACCCGTTCGATGGCTTTAGCCAGTGTGCCCCGCTGCTTGCGCAGTCCGGAGGCGGCGTTGTGGATGTCGTCCCAGTCGCGGAGTCGGTCCACGCCGAGGGCGTCGGTCAAACTTGCTCTGCGCTCCAGTTCGATGGCGTAGCGCTTCTCCATGAACGCCTTGAGCTTTTCCTCGGCCTGGATTGCCCGCTCGTCGGCTCGCTGCGGCTCGGCTTGTTCCTCGGCTTCGCCGTCGCGGAGGTAGACGCTGGTGTCGTTGGCGGGGATGTCGATGGTGTCTTCGAAGACGAGGACGGCGCGGGCCCCGATCCGCTCCAGGAGGTCGTCGGGGGTGCCGAGGTCGCGACGGAGTGCGTCGAAGCCAGTCTCGTCGGTGGGCATCTGGTCGATGACGAGGATGAACGGGGGCCGGTCGTCGTTGACGCCTTCGGGGAGTTCGAGGATCTGCAGACGGGCCATGGCGCGGGCTCCTGGGGTCAGAAGGGGTAGCGTTCGACGGTGAGTTCCGTTCCGTCTTCAGTGCGTTCGACAGCAGTGACAGTGCCGTGAGAAAGGACGTGGTGGCCGTCCTTATCGGTGATCAGTACTGCGTGCCCGATGAGCGGATCGGCAGTGGGTTCGGCCCGCCACGTGCACCCGCAGGTTCGGCCGTAGATGAGCAGCCGGCCGCAGTTCTTGGGGCACCGGAGTGCCTCGTATGCGGGGTTGCCGAGCCGGTAGCTTTTGGGAAGGTCAGCCATGTCGTGGGCACCTCCGCGGGCTTGTTGTTCTGCGGGTACGGCGAAGGCCCGACCGGGTGGCGGCCGGGGCTTATGCGGCGTGGGCTGTTGGGGCGGGGGCCAGGATGCCGCCGACTTGGGTTACTTCTCCGGTCCACTCGTCGCGTTGTGCGGGGGTGAATTCGTGGACGTCGTAGCGGACTCGTCCTCGGCCGGCGCCGTAGCGGGTGACGCGGCCTTCGGCTCCCCATCGGCGGATGGTGGATGCTGGCCGGCCGGTGTAGTAGGCGATGGTTTCGTCGTCTACGAGGGCGGGGGGCATGGTCACCTCCGCGGGAACGCGAAAGGCCGCCCATCACAGGCGGCCTTCGGGAGTCACAAAGTGTCCAGCGAAGCACACCTTACGCTCAGACCTAGGGTCGTTGCAAGCTTCAACTTTCGGACGGGGAGCCAGTCGTTTCCGTCAGGGGCTGTGGACGGTCACGGCTGCCACGTGTCCTGGTAATCAGGGTGCCCAGCGTAGGGCAGGGCGAGAAGGCGGAGCGTGGCGCAGGGGTACCTCTGCGGGCTGCTGCCTCCGAGGACCGGGTAGCCCCACTGAGGGGTGATGCAGGTGCCGCACGAGCCGTCGTTCACGTCGTGGTGCTCGTCAACCAGGCGCCGCTTGGCGTCGACCTCGGCCCGGAACCGGTCGGCACCCATGAGCACCGTGGTCCCTTGCTGCGTACTGATGGCGTGGGCGCGGGCGCGAATGGGGTTCCGGGCTTCACCGAGGGATCGGGCGTCTTCGTCGAGGCGGGCGCGGAGGAACTGCACGAGGTCGTCCATGCGCTCCATCATCCCTGCGTCGGATAGCAGTCCGGGAAGGCGTGGAACACGCAGTTCGGCTCCACGCCATCCTCATCCTCAAAGGCGTACCCGGCAGCGATGAGAGCGTTCTGCAACCGGTAGGCCAGTCGGCGAGCCTCGTTCCACTGGTCGTACTTGTCCTGGCTGGTGAACTTAGCGGTGACGGTGACCCGGGCCGCATCGTTGTAGACGGGCGACGGCTCGACGAAGAAGCCGGTGCTTTCGAAGTACCGAATCGGCTCCGCAGCAGCTTCGTAGCCCGCTGCGGCGAGGTCGGCGCGGGTGCGGTCGGCGATGCTCATGCCGTCCATCATCCCTTCTTCGGCGCCTTTCACTGGATGTCCTTGAGCGCCTGCTGGAGTGCACGTTCGGCGTTGCGGAGGGCTCGGGTCCGGTGGTGGCCGCGGCTGGCGTGTGCGTCGGTGAGGTGGTCGGTGGCGGTGTCGAGGTGGTTGGCCATCTGCTGCTGCTGGCCGGTCCGGTGGAGGATCTCGGCGGCGTCCCCCACGAGGTGGATGAGGTCGCGTTCGGTGGTGACGGGCTTCATGCCGCGGCCGGGGTGGATGAGGGCGGCGAGTCGGGCCTTGTACTTGTCGGCGAGCTTGTCGAAGGTCATTGGGCTCCTGTCAGTGGGTGGTGGCGGCGCGGAGGAGGTGGAGGACTTCGTCGAGGGTTCGACCACGGCGGTCGTTCCAGCGGTGGTAGGGCTCGGTGATGCCGCGGGCGGTGAGGACGGCTTGGATGCGGGCGCCGGCATCGCGGGCGGTGTGTTCGTCGCCGTAGCCGAGTCGGTAGAGGACGGCTTGGGCGCCGAGGATGCAGCGGCGGCCGGTGCGGGAGCGGAGGGCGCCACGGTGCCAGCCGTATTGCTGGATGACGAGCATGGTGAGTTCGAGGTGTTGGGTGACGGTGATGGGGCGGCCGGCGCCGTGGAGGCGGCGGGCGGGCGTGATGGCGAGGGCCCAGTCGGGGAGGATGCGCCACAGCCGGTGGGGGACGGTGAGCTCGGGCGTTGCGACCGGGGGTTCGTTGGTGGGGGTGTGGAGGGCTTCGGCGACGAGCTGGGCCGTGGTCTTCGTGACGAGCGGGTGCGCGGTACGGGGGACGTGGGCGGCGAGGTACCGCTCGATGTCGGCGATGAGGGCGGTGGCGTCGACCGCGGTGTCGGGTCGGAGGGCGGGGGTGGCGGTCGCGGCCATGTCGCGGTTCTCCTTCGGGGTGTTGGGGTGGGGCCGGGCGCCTGCTGTGGGGCGCCCGGCTGACGGGGGAGGGGTCAGCGGCGAGAGAGGAATCGCTGACGACGCGCCTGGGCCCCGGTGAACTCCTGGGTGACGCCGGCTTCGAAGTCGGCGAAGTCGCCGTAGGCGTCGCTGCGGACGGGGGCGGCACGGTTGGGCATTCCTGCCGGGCGCTGGCCGAACACCTCGCGTGCGCTGGCGAGGAGCTGGGTGAGGCTCGTCTTGGCGCCGGTGGTGGGGCACTGAACCATTCGCACGCCGGGTTCGAAGGCGAGCTCTTTGATGACGACCCACTCGGAATAGGTCTGGCCGCGGTCGGTGTGGGTGTTGATGACGTACAGGTGGGTGTCGGGCTTGGCGTCGCGGCAGAGGGCCTTCTTGTCGCCGCGGGTGGCCTTGTAGCTGTACTTCATGTCGGGGTCCTTTCGGTGGGTGGCTGGGTGGTGATGGCGCCGCAGCGCGCGAGGAGTTGGTGGAGGGGGATGCGGGGGCCGGTGTCGGGTGGGTGGCCGACGGGGGTGAGGAGGGGGCTTTTGGTGAGGGCTGCGGTGTCGCTGGTGACGATCCATTCGCGGGTGTGGCCGTCGTGGTCGGCGTAGAGGTGGTCGCCGGGCTGGATGGTCTGGGTGAGGGCGGTGTAGTCGGCTCGGGTGGGGTGGTAGGTGGTGCGGGGGCTGTCCGTTGTGGGCTCCTTCCAGATCGGGATGTTCTTCGCATATGGGGTGTGACGGGGCCTGGTGCGGCCCGTGACGTTGCAGGTCAGGGCGTTGCGGGTGGGTGTGACGGGGGTGTGACGCGTCACGGCCTGAATGGGGTTGTCACGGCCCCGTCACGGGGGGCGTCACGGCCGTGACCTGCGGCGTCACACCCGCCAGATGCCACTGGAGGGGTTATTCGGCGGCGAGGGAGGTGATCGTGGAGAGGTAGTAGCCGCGGCCCCCGCGCCACTGCTTGGTCTTCATGTCGGCGTCGGGGTTGATCTGTGCGGCCTGCTTGCGCAGGGCGTCCTGGAAGCGGGTCATGGCCTTTGCCTGGTCCTCGTCGTCCTGGGGTGCCCAGGTCTCGGAGGCGGAGGAGACGTACTCGTAGATCTCCTCGCTGGTCATCCGCTCGGGGTCGCCGGCGGCGGTGAACGCGAGCCGGGCGAGTTCGACGGCCTCGGGGAGGGCGGTGGTCGGCTTGACGGTGTGGAGGTCGTCGAAGGTGACGCCGGCGGTCTGCAGGGAGATGTCGTCGATCCACGGGCGGCCGGCGGCGGCTCGGGCGGCGGCGCGCTCCTTGCCCTGCTCGCGGGTCATGGCGATGACTTTGTGGATGAGGGGGTCGGCGGAGCCGCCGCCCATGATGTAGGCCTTGCCGGCGTCGGCGGGGTCTTCGCCCTGGGCGGGGTGGAGGCGGTCGGGCCGCCAGCCGTTGGCGCCTGCTCCGGCGCCGAGGACCTGCACGATGTCCTGGTGCCGGGACGGGCCGACGATCTTCAGGGCGATGCTGTCGGCGATGGCGGCTCCGATGGAGTCCTTGGTGGCTTCCTGGGCGGCGAGGCCGATCTGGACGCGGGCCTTGCGGCCGACGCGGAGGATGGCGACGACGAGCGCTTTCGCCTTCTGGGAGAGCTGCGGGTACTCGTCAATGAGGGCGATGATCGCGGGGTATTCGCGGGACGGGATCCAGTTGTCGTCCATGCCGAGCTTGCCGAGCAGTGTGGCCCGGGCCTTCGCGATCTTCAGCAGTTTCTCCAGGACGGCCTCGATGATGTGCATCTGGTCGGCACCGACGACCCGCACTCCTACGGCGTCGGCGAGGGGTTCGAGGCCGTTGCCGCCGGGGTCGAGGTCGATGACGACCGTGTCCTCGCAGGCGGTGAGGACGTCACCGATGGACCGCATGGTCACGGACTTACCGCCGCCGCTGGAGGCGATGACGATCCAGTGCAGGCCCAGGAAGCTGATCTCGGTCGGCTGACCGTCCATCCGCAGCGCGAGCAGGGCTCGGTCCCGCAGGCGGAGGCTGTTCGGGGCCCGGTCCGGCAGCGCAGGCATCTTGACGAACGGGTCGCCTTCGACGAGGCGGAGGGTGGCGCGGGCCCTGCTGGTGCGCAGCGGCTGACAGAGCAGGCCGTCGACGGGCAGGTCGAGCGGGGTCTCCAGGTCGCCGGCCTTGGCGATGAGGTCGGCGGGGGTGCCCTTCTTGAGGCGGACGTTGATCTCCCAGCCCCAGTCGTAGCGGCGGCCGGCTTCAACTTCGGCGACCGCGATGCCTTCGGAGACGAGGGCGCGGCGGACGCATTCGGCGGCTTCGGTGCGGGTGGTGGCGTCGGCGATGGGGAACGGTTCGCCGTCAGCGGCCAGGATTTCGATGCGGCCAGGGTCGTCTTCGGCGGCGACGGCGGCGGGCTGGCCGCGCCAGGCTCCGTAGGCGACGGCTGCGATGCCGAGGACGATGCTGGTCCATACGCCTCCGGTGGTGATGGCGGTGCCGCTGGCGAGTCCGGTGGTGCCGACCCAGGCGCCGGTCTTGGCGCTGTAGACGAGCCGGTGGTGGGTGTAGGCCTCGCGGAGCTGTTTGACGGTGCGCTTGGCGGTCTGTTCCGCGGCGGCGTCGCCCTTGGCGGCTGCGATGTTGGCGCGGGCGGTGCGGATCATCTGGGGGTAGTCGTCGCGCCAGCCGTCGGCCCAGCGGGCGGCGAGACGGCCGTAGCCGCGGGCCGCCCAACCGAGGTACAGCCAGTTGTCGGTGGCGTGGCGCCGGGCGCGCTGGGCCCGCTCGGCGGCGGACATGGCCCACTCGGGCCGGGTGGTGACGACAGCGCCCTGGTGCTCGACGACCGTGCCCTCGACGGGGGCGGTGGCGTTGTCCTTGACGAGGGTGAGCGCCGGCCGCTCGACGGGCTGCTGCGCATGCGGTGCGGTGGTCACGACTGGGCCTCCTTGCTGGCGGCGCGAGCGGTGATAGAGGCCTGCTTACGGGCGGCCGAAACGTACTTCTGGGTGTCGCCGACCCGGCGCACCGGGGGCTTGCGCGCGGGGCCTCGCTGGGCACGGGGCATTTGGTTCCCATGCTGCATCGATGTGGCCTTGACGGGGGTGTTGCCGGGGGCTTCGGAGCGGGCGGCGAGGACGCGTCGGGCGGCGGCGTTGCGGCCGCGGATGATGTCGACGGACTCGGACGGGTCGGTGCCTTCGATGTCGTTGTACGCGCGCTTCCAGACGGCTTCGGTCACGGTCGTCTCGCCGAGGGAGGCAGCCAGCTTCACGGCGTGCTCCCACACCTTGGGGAAGTGCTCCGCCCTCTGTGCGGCGAGGGTGCGCGCCCGCTCCTCGGCCGCCTTCTGCTCGGCCTGCTTCTGGGCGGCGGCCTTCTTGTCGGCGGCGGCCTGCTCGGCTGCCTTCCTGCTGGCGGCCTTAGCCTCCGCCCGCCGCTGCCGCCAGGTGAGGCGCCCGTCCCGGCGGACGATGCGGCCGTGCTCGTGAAGGTCCCACATGCCGGGTCCGGCGATCGACGCGAGGGCGGTTCCGAACGCGGTCGCCTCGTCGAACGCGTCGAGGCCGTGGACGATGTTGATGGTGGCGGCGGCCAGGGCGCCGGCCCAAGCGACGAGCCGATAGTGCCAGTGCGGGCGGCCAGCGGTGACGGCGGCTGCGGCGCCGATGAGCGCGACGAGAGCGATGACCTCGATGAACACTGGCGCGACGATCAGGTACTTGGCGTCCGGCTCGTAGAACGCGGCCATCTGTACCGGGAGGGCCACGGCGGCGCACAGGGCGTAGAAGCCCTTCGCGGTCCACCGCCACCGGTTGGTGGCACTCTCGACGGCCTGCTGCGACTCGGCTTCCGCCTTCTTCGCGGCGGCGGCCTGTTCGCGGGCTTCGGCCGCGGCGCGCTCCTCGGCTTCCTTCTTGCGGTTCGCCTCGGCGATCTTGGCGAGCTCGGTGGCCTTCTCCCGCTCCAGGCGGAGGGCGGCGCGCTCGTTCGCGATCCGCATGCGCTCGGCGTCCTCGGCGGCCTTGAGGCGGATGGCCTCTGCTTCAGCCTCCGCCTTGAGGCGGCGCTCCTCCAGCTCGGCAGCGGTGCGGGCGCGGATCGCTTCGGCTTCGGCGTCGGCGATGCCGGCCCTCGCCCACGATTCTGCGTGCGAGGTCTCGGGCAGCGCGTGCCCGTTGACCTTGTCGATGGGCGTGATGCTCACGGTGATCGCTTCCTTCCTGGTCAGGTGGTGTTCACGCGCTGCGGCGGGATGGTGGCGGTCTTGGTGGAGTGGGCGATTCGCTGTTCGTCGAGGAGCCCGTCGAAGGCGACTGCGGCGGCGGCGAGGCCGACGAGCATGAGGCGGACGAGGAACGGGGCGTCCAGTCCGGCGAGCCAGGCGAGGCCGGCGAAGATGAGGAAGACGCGGGCCCTGGTGAGGCCGATCAGCCAGCCGATGCTCACCGGACCGCTCCCGCCAGTGCGGGCCACAGGCGGTCATCGCGGCCCCATACGGGGTCGTAGATGTGGATGGTGGTGCCGTGCTCGCGCAGTTCGCGGCGGGCCCGGTGGCCGACGCCTCGCCAGATGTGGTGGATGTCGTTGCGGCGCCACCGCCAGCCGCCGAACGTGGTGAACGGCTGGCCGTCCTGCTCGGTGATGACGTGCTGCTGCTTTGGCCAGCCGCGGACCACCGTGAAGCCCTGGTTCTGGAGGGCGAGCAGTCGGTCGAGGAGCGGGCTGTGGTCGTGGACGATGCCGTCGACGGATGCCCGCTGCCGGTAGCCGTCGCCGGTCTCTCCGGGCTGGGAGTTGATGGTGACGAACCCGGCGTTGTTGGCGGCGATCAGGGTCGGGACGAGGTGCCGGGCGCCGTTCGTCTCCTCCTGGCCGAACGGGCCGTCGTACCCGGGCCAGGACGGGACTCGGCCTTCCAGCCAGCCGGCCATGTTCTGCCCGAGGTCGGCGATGGTGCGGGCGTCACGCCACGCGCTGCCCATCAGGACTCCTCGGTGGTGTGGTCGACGGATGCGGCGAGGATCTGCAGGGCGACCCACTGGCTGTGTTCGCCGGCGCCGTTGGCCAGCTGGTCGGCGAGGGTCTGGTCTCCGGCGGCGAGCCGACGGCCCGCTTCGTCGATCTCTTCGGGGCTGGGCACTCGGACCGGCTCGGACGTCGGGGCGGGCTTGCGGCGGTTGAACAGGCCCATGACGGGCTCCTTCGGTGGGGTCGGCGGTGGTCAGGCGGCGGCGGGCTGGTTGAGGCCGGCGAGCTCGTCGCGGAGCCGCGGCCCGTCCGGGGTGGAGGCGTCGATCTGGTCGGCCAGGTACTCGGCGGCGAATCGGCCCAGCAGGTCGTTGGTGCGGACAGCGGTCAGGAAGTCGGCGACCACAGAGGCGCGGACACCGGCCTCGATCTCGGCGAGCTGCTGCTCGGACGGGCCATCGGACGGAATCAGGGCGAACGCGGGCATGGCGAGTCTCCTTGTGGCGGTGTGGGGTGGTCGGGTGGAGTGCCCCGGGCCGGATCCGATCCGGCAGCGTCACGCCGGGTCCGGGGCTGGGGTTCAGGCCTTGGAACGCTCGGCGATCTGGTCGATGCGGGACTCGGGGATGCTGATCGTGTAGTCACCGAAGTGCAGGACCACGTAGTCGGCCTCGTGGTCGAAGCGGTCGAGGGTCTCGGTGCCGGCGCCGAGCGCGGCGAGGAGCGGGACGGCATCAGCGCGCTGCCCCTCGCGGTAGGTGTCTCCGAGCGTGGTGGTGATGGCGAATCCGGGCATGGCGAATCTCCTCATGGCAGATGCGCGGGAAGGGATGGGTGCCGGGGCCGGCGGGCGGGGGATGGACTGCCGGCCCCGGCGGCTAGAGGGGGCGGCGGAGTGGCGTCTACCGGCCGCAGCAGGATGCGTAACCGCAGTGGAACGGCTTCTTCTTCATGCGGTTGTTCCGGAACTTCAACACCTTCTCCGCCAGCAACATGTCGCCGTAGTCGTCGATGTTCATGGCGAACCTCTCGAGGTGCCCGTCGCACATCTTGTCGAGGTTGAGGGTCTCGCCCCACGGAGAACGGATGGTCGGCATGGTTGCTCCTTTGTTGAGTGAACGGTGGTTGCGCACCGGGCCGTCGGCGGACGTAGGACAGCTGTGG
This sequence comes from Streptomyces sp. NPDC126503, assembly GCF_040302405.1. NCBI lineage: Bacteria > Bacillati > Actinomycetota > Actinomycetes > Kitasatosporales > Streptomycetaceae > Streptomyces > Streptomyces sp. NPDC126503. The sequence goes on along the minus strand of NZ_JBEORS010000016.1, from coordinate 38,859 downwards.
GCCCGGAGTGAAGGGGGCTGGGCTACAGGCCCAGCAGGTGGTACGGGAACGGCTTGCGCTGCTTCTTCACGGACCAGAAGCCGACCTCGCACCAGGTGAAGGTGAACTCGGCGATCCCGAGGTCCATCAGCACGAGGGCCCGGTGGTGGCCGTCCGCGAGCCGGACGCCGAACCCGTCGTCGTCGACTTCGAGGTCGACCGGCTCGCGCTGCCCGGCCTTGCGGATCGAGGCGGCCAGTTCGGCGAGCGTCTTCCGGTCCTCGCTGTGGCGGTCGAACTCGCGGCGGACGTGACCCCACGTCGGCCACGACCCGGGCCGGATCTGCTGGTCGTTGAGGAGTCGGGTCGGCAGGGTGCCGGTGTAGAGGGCCATCACCGGCCGCCGGTGGAGCGCTTGTTGACCTCGGCGAGCTTCTTCGACAGCTCCTCCCGCTCCTCGTCCGTCAGCGGCGTGGCGGCCGTGCGACGGGCAGGGGAGCGGCGAACGTACGAGGCGGCCTCGTGGGCGGCGATGTCGGCCGCGGACATGTCCAGCATCGCGATCACCGAGCCGGGGTGGCGGGCGCCTCAGGCGCGGCCGGGCGAGGGCGGACGATAACCAGCGGGCCACGACCCGTCTTCTTCCCGACCAGGACCAGCCGGCGGCCCGGCGCCGCGGCCTTCACCGGGCACCGCCGAACGTGTGGACGTCCAGCGCGGACATCGGCAGCAGGTCCGCGCCGAGGAGCTGGCCAACCAGTCGGCGGGCCATCGTGTCGCGGAACCGGGCGCTACGCGCCTTCGGCAGGACGACCTGGATGGAGCCCTTCGGTGACCGCAGGGCGACCCCCTCGAAAGCCTCCAGCTCTGACGGCGCGTCCATGATCTCTGCGTTCGCTTCAGCCAGCAGCTCCGGCAGCGGGGCCGAGAGCAGGCGGGCGAAAGTGCTGGACTCTGCGTTAGGCGGAAGCATCACGCCACCTCCCGTACAACGATCCGCTCGCGGAGGAACTTGGCGAGGGACTCCTCTGAAACGCGGTAGCTCGGGCGGGTTCCGGTGCTGATGTCGATCGCCTCGATGCGGCCGGCGCGGATGAGTTCGCGGACGTAGTTCGAGGTGGCGCCGATGCGGGCGCCGGCTTGCCCGGTGGTCATGTAGCCGCTCGGTGGGGCGGCAGGCATAGGTGTCACTAGGTGCTCCCCGTGGAGGTCGACTGGGGCTGACACCTAGATAGAACCAGATTGCTATGGAGCAATCAAGCTGCTCTGAAGCAATTAGAGGGATTCGAGCCAACGAAAAGGCCCCCACCGTCGCGCGGTGGGGGCCTAAGGTGCAGGTCAGGACGGAAAGTCGTACCGGAGCAGGTAGCGGGAAGCGTCCAGAATCATGCGGTTCACTTCCACCACCCTGCCGGTCGCGTCGTATGCGTATCGAACCAGCTCCACGACAGGGGTTGATCCCGCCAGCTGCAGGTCATCCATCTCGGAGGCCGAGGGCATGCGACACCGCAGATCCTCGCGGAATCGCATCGGCTTGAACCCAGCCTCTGCTAGGCGTGCGTACACGCCACCCGGGCCCGTGTCCACCTGAGTGATCCTCGTGCCATGCGCCAGGTCGTCGGGGATGTAGGACGCCGAACGAAGGACCGGCACACCGTCAACGAGGTAGCGTCGCGATCGCCGCCACACGAGATCGGACTCACTCAGGCCCAGCACCTGGACGATCTCCGGGCCCGCCGGCAGGTGCTCGATCTGTACGCCGTCGGCGACGAGCTCTCGGTCGTCGATATCCACGCCCCAGATGGAGTTCCCTTCCCCCCACTGATCCGCCGAGAGGCGCTTGAGGGCGTTGCGGACGATTGGGCGCCAGCTGCGGACGTACCACCCTGATCCCACGCGGGACTCCACGAGGCCCTCATCGCGCAGAGCGCCAAGGGCGGCGCGGACCGTCCCTGGCGAGGCTGTGTACTCGTTCACCAGGGCGCGTTCCGTGGGCAGCCTGGCGCCAGGCGGGAACTCTCCCTCCTCGATGCGCCGACGTAGGCCGTCGGCAATCTCTCGGTACCGCAGCGGCGCGCCGGGCTTACGTGGCACATGACCTCCTTCGGGGTGAATTTATCTAGAGCAACGCTACCTGCTCCTATCAGAACAGACGCGCTACCCATCGTCCCGGATCCGGAGGGACTGCTGATCACCGCCGCCTGGCCGTCCTGCCCCAGTCGCCCACCACCTGTCCGGTGGCAGGCTTCATGCCCCCTCGACTCTCGCTGTACGAACCTCGTACAGTCCAGGGTGTACGAGGTTCGTACACCACTCGGGAGGAACGCCATGGAAATGACCAGCCAGCCAACCGGAGACGGAGGCCGCACCATCGGCCTCAAGCTCACCGCCATCGAAACCGAAATGCTCGGCAGCGACGCCGACGCCCTCATGGCCGCGCTCGGCCGAGCCCTGTGGGCCGCCGCCGACCTGCGCATGGGTAAGAGTCGCGCCGAATGGTGGCCGGTCCTCACCGACGTGTCACAGCTGATGCGGCAGCTGGGCGGAGTGCAGGACGCGGCACTGCGCCAAATGCCCGACGCGAGCCACGCCGAGATCGCCACGTCCCTGGGCCTGTCCCGCACGACGGTCGCGTCCCGCCGCCAGAAGGGCACCCTGCCGCCGGCCGAACCGACCGAGTGGGAGGGCTGGGTACGCACCGGCACCTACCCGCACGAGAACTGACTGCGGGGGCCGTTCACTGCCAGGCGCACGGCCCCCGCTCTCCCTGAACCGTCACCAGACCAGAGAGGTTCCATCATGCACGAGTCCGCTGCTGTATTCGCTGCCGTGTTCATCGCCCTGTGGGTCGGCCACGCCGTGGGTGATCATTGGGTGCAGTCATCCTGCCAGGCCGCGTCGAAGGGGCTGCCGGGTTGGGCGGGCCGTCTGGCGTGCGGCCGGCACGTGGCCGGCCTGACGGCAACGAAAGGTGTCGCGCTGGCCCCGGTCGTCCTGCTGCTGGATCTGCCGCTGTCGGCGGCGGGGCTGACGCTGGGGCTGGGGGTGGATGCGGTGTCGCACTACTGGGCTGATCGGCGGACGACGCTGCAGAAGCTGGCACGGGTGTGCGGAAAGGCGGAGTTCTACAGCCTGGGAACGCCGGGGCATGCGGCGCATCCGGTGACGGCTGAGGGCCGGTATGCGCCGACGCTGGGGACGGGAGCGTATGCGCTTGACCAGAGCTGGCATGTGGCGTGGCTGGGGGTGGCGGCACTGCTCATCGCTGCCGTTTGAACTTGCGCGCAAGCCCGCCACCTGTCCGGTGGCGGGCTTCGTCGCGCCCTGGCCCGGACGGGTGACTGTTAGCGCAGGTCGGCGCCGTGACTGGCTTCCGTAATTCGAACAGGCGTATGTTTCTGGTGTGGCTGAGACGAACGACTTCCCCGACGATCTGAAGCGCGCCCAGGCGGACCTGCACCGGGCCTGCGCCGAGTATCAGGAGCTGTGCCAGACGCTGCCGTGGTCGGTCGAGCCTCTTCCCGGGTGGCCGGGCACCGCCCACCCCCACACCGGCGAGGTGACGGGCGGGCGTGAGCCGTCGCCCGGCTACACCCCCGAGCAGATCGTGGAGGAGCAGCGGCTGCGTCTCATGTGCCGGGACCTGTCCGAGGCCGTCGTCACGCACCCGTACTGGGACGGGCTGGAGCGCGGGCCCGAGCTGGTGGCCGCCCGGATGGCGCTGAAGTCCCACCCGGATGTCCTGGCCGCGGCCGGGGAGGCGCCGGCCGCCGCGGCGGCCTGAGAGTGGTGGCCGTGATGGACCTGTCGATCCCGGAGCGGCTGGAGAAGCACCGGACCGTGTTGGCGTGGCTGAGGCACCAGACCGCGGCCACCGAACGCGCGATACGGGACCTGGAGCAGCAGGAAGAAGACGAGCGGCGCCGCTGGGAGGCCGCCCGCCGGGAGCGGTCGTGGACTGTCACCGCGTCCCGGGCCGTGGAGGGGCATCCGGTGCTCCACCGGGGAAACTGCGGCCTGGCCCGGCACGGCTTCGGGGATCTCCTCGACGCGGAGAGGGTCATGGCGGCGGTGGAGGAGTACCCGGATCTGGAGATGTGCGAGGTGTGCGCCCCGTGGGGCAGCCTCGGCATCGACAAGCCGCCCGCCCGGCCGGCGGCCGGGGAGCTCGACTTCCCCTAGGCGGACTTCCGGCGCCGCGGCGCCGTCTTCTTGTCGGCCGCCTTCTTCTTCGTCGGGGCCTTCTTGCTCGCCTTCTTCGCGGTGGTCTTCTTCGCCGGGGCGGGCATCTCGTGCACGGTCGCCTCACCCCCGCCGGCCGGGGCCTCGCCGCGGCGTTGCTTCGCCTCGGCGACGGACGCCTCCAGCGCGGCCATGAGGTCGATGACCGGCGCGTGAGCCGGTTCGGCCTCGACGGGGTGGGGGGCGCGGTGTTCGGCCCGGGCGGCAATCAGCTCGTGCAGGGCCTCGGTGTAGTGGTCGGTGGTGTCCAGGTCGGCCAGGTGCTCGGTGCTGAGCGTGTCCATCAGGGCGAGGGCGCCGTGGATCTCCTGCTCGGTGACCTCGGTGGCGGGCGGGGCGAGCTCGGCGGGGGAGCGGATCTCATCCGCCCAGTGCAGCCCGGACAGCAGCAGCGCGTCGCCGAGGGGGCGGAGGAGGCCGAGGCGCTCGCGGCCGCGCAGGGCGAACTTCGCCACCGCGACCTTCTCGCTCCGCTTGAACGCCTCGCGGAGCAGCGTGTACGGCTTCGCGGCGACCGGCCCGTCGGCCGTGAGGTAGTACGAGCCGGCGCCGAACTGCCGCGTGTCGACCTCGGACCGGTCGATGAACGCCACGATCTCGATCGCCTTCGCCGTCGGCAGCGGCATGCCCGCGAGATCGGCGTCGGTGATCGGGATGACGTTGTCCTTGGAGATCTCGTAGCCCTTGCCGATCTCGTCCTCGCCCAGCTCCTGGCCGTCGACCTCACAGACCTTCCGGTAGCGGATGCGGCCGCCGTCCTCCAGGTGCACCTGGCGCAGCGAGACGTCATGCGATTCGGTCGCGGCCACGAGCTTGATCGGTACCGTGACCAGGCCGAACGACACGGCGCCGGTCCACAGCGGGCGGGGCATCCGTACCTCCCAGGGCCCCCCTGCGGGCGGATTCCCAGGTTAGGCAGACGCCGCCCGTGATCGCACCATCCGGGAGCCGAAAGGGGTGCTCTGTTCGATGGGTGGCGAGCGTCAACCGAGGTAGCTGACCTGCAGCACGGTCACGGTCTTCAGGGTGTCGCCGATGAGGAGTACGGCGAAGGCGTCGTCGGTGACGAGGGTGCGGATGACGCCGTCGTCTTCGCCGTAGGGCTGGGTGGCAGCGAGGGGGTTCTCGCATGCGGCGGCGAGGGCGAGTGTGAGGGTTTCGCTGGGGCCGTGCGGCATCGCTTCGTGGACGGCTTCGGCTGCCGGGTCGTACTTGAGCCGGTACTGCAAGGCGGTGGTCCTTGATTTCCGGGCACCCGCGTGGGTGCGGCGAAATCACTGGGCAGCAACAGTGACCCTTCCGCGACACAGGGTAGCGGGTTGCCGACTGTCGGATGAACCGACGAGGTCAGGCGGCTCCGCTGGCCTGGGAGCGATCGGCGATGGCCTGCGTTCTGGCTGTGGCGTCGACCCAGGGGCCGGGGGGTTCTTCGCCGCAGGCGTCGTAGGCGGCGAGTTGCCGGCCTCTCTCGGCGGCGGCGATCGTGTCCTTCGCGATGCGCTCCCACTTGGCGAAGACGGTGAGGAGCTGGTGGGCAGGTGCCCGGTTGATCTCGCTGAGGAAGCGCTTGGTGAGAGTGGGGTTCCCGAGAGCTCCGGAGATCCGTTCGATCGTCCACGGTTCGCTGCTCATCCAGGCCCTCCGGTGGCATCACCAATCGTGTTTCCACCGTAGCGCAAAACGTTAGCGTTCTTACGATCCGGGTTAACGGTGAACGCTAACGGTTCGGGTTAACGATCGACGCTAACGGTCAAGGCTGTGTGACCGAGCCCGTGTCCTGGATCGTCGCCGGCCGGTTGTCTGGTTGTGGAGACTTCTGAGCCTGTGACCGGCGACTATCCGGATGCGCCCCGCCTGCCGCTGCTGACCTTGGAAGAGGCGCGGGCGGCCATTCGGCACCTGTTCCTGCTGGAACAGCTCGACCTCTCTCCGCGGGGTGCGGCGGCGGGCCAGCTCGCGTCGGACCTGGCCCGCCGACTGCCCGGCGAGTAGTCACCGCGCCCGTTCGATGGCTCGGCAGTCGATGGCGTCGGCTTCCTGTGCGAGGACGACGGCGATGTCGGCGAGCGTGTATTCGGGGTCGCCGACGAGGTTCTGACAGCAGGTGGCTATGGCCCGAAGGAAGAGGCTAACGGCGGCGGCCGGAATGTAGGCGTGGCCATCAGGATCGATGGCGAGGGATCGTCGAGCTGGCCGGCGGGGTGTTCATGCTGCGGCCCGGCGTTCGGCGAGCGGGAGCCGGAGAACGTCGCTGTGTCCGTAGCCGGTGCCGCAGTTCGGGCAGGTGACGCCGCGGGTGTCGAGGGTGATGCGCAGGGTCTGCTGGCAGGGGCAGGTGACGGCGATCCGGCGGGGCGGGGTCTCGCCGGTGGTGACGCGGGCGAGGGTGCGGTGCGCGGACAGCACCTCGTCGGCGAATTCATCGACGGCGGGATGGTGGGTGACGGCCCAGCCAAGGTTGTAGCGGAGGGTGCGGCAGGCACCCGCGACGCGTTCCTGGAGGGTGTTCGTTTCGGCGAGCTCGGCGTGCCCGTAGAACTCCCAGTCCCGCACCCACCCTTGGAGGACTCCAAGGATGGGCCCTTTCTCCATCTGGAGGTCGAGGATGTCGAGCCGCAGCGGGACGGGCGCGGCCTTGCTGCCGGAGACGGCCGGCGCGGTACCAGCGCCGCGCTGGAGCTGGGTGCCGAGCTGCTTGTAGAGCCCGGGGATTTCGGTGAGCGCGCGGGCCGCATGAGTCTCGCAGCGCTCACACAGGTACCTGCCGGCCTCGTGGTCGCGGAGGTCGCGTCGGCAGCGGAGGCAGGTGTCGAGGTCGTTCACGGCGGGCTCCGTTCGGGGCGGTGCGGGTGGGTCATGGGTCTGGTTCGCGGGACGGGGCGCCTCGCTGGCGTTCTTGGGGCTCAAGTCCCAGGAGTGCCCCGGAAGCCTGCGAGGCGCTTAGGCGGGCGCTCAGGCCCCCTCTCGGGCCCGTTCTGTTCCGCCCGCGAGTAACGGTGGGGTATGGGTGCCCCACTCGCGGCGGCAACGGCCCAGACGGGCAGGTGGCTGACGCCTCGTAGCGCGCTGCGGGCGACCAGGCGGTGAACTGCCGTGAGATCTGCGGCCGTCTCACTGCGGGACTGGCGGGTGTAGGCCCTGAGCCGGTGTATCAGCGACGCCTTATCGGCGGTAAGGGCGGCTTCACTCGCGCTCAGCGCCGCGATGCCGGCGCGGAGCCGGTCGGCTTCGGCCTGTGTGAGGCCGCCGCCGTACTCGGCCCGGTCGGCGAGGTTCAGCAGCTGGTCGACGGTCGGCTTGCTCACGGTGGCTCCTGCGGTGGGGGCCGCCCCGGGTGGTCGGGGCGGCCGGCGGGTGGTCAGGTGGCGGGGGCCCAGTCGTAGAGCCGGCCGCGGGAGTCGCGGCGGGCGGTGAGCCTGGCCTGGGGGAGTTGGCCGACGCTGACGCCGAGCGCTACGGCGATGTCGGCTGCGCGGTACCGCTCGATGCCGGTGGGGGTGGTGATCTCCGCGTCGTCACCGCGGAGGCCCTGGACGGTGACGGGGATGCGGCCGGTCACAGTCCCTCCAGGACGTTGTTGATGGGGCGGAGGTGGGGGATGTCGCGGCGGGCGGGGGACCGTCCGTGGTCGGCGAGGGGGAACGCTCGGGCCTCGTGGAGGTCGAGGAACGCCTGCTCGTCAGAGTCGAGCGGCTCGGGCTCGGGCTGGGTCATCGCCAGTCCTTCCAGAAGCGGTAGAGGGCGTGGCAGCCACCGAGGATGCTGAGCGCGATCCAGATGGCGGCCAGCCACGCGAGGACGGTGAGGGCTGTGGTCACGACGTCTCCTGGGTGTAGGCGTTCTGCAGCATGCGGATGGGTGTCCAGCGGCCCCGACCGCGCGGCTGGCCCGTGGTGGGGTCGAGCACGGCGATCCGAACGCCGAAGTCGTTGATGTCGGTGACGAGGACGCGGAGGCCGGTGGTGTACCGGGATCGCCAGATGCTGTCGACGGTCGGTTCGGGCTGGGTCACGGTGTCTCCAGGACGTAGCCGGTGCGGCGGGACGTGCCGGTTTTGGTGGTCGGGCTGGCGTGAAGCTGGCGGATCAGAGGCGGATTGAGGAGCGTCCATCCGCCGTCGACGGAGACGGCGCTGACCCTCTCGGCGCCGACGGAGGTGATGCGGATGCGGAAGTCCTCGTAGCCGGGCTTGCAGGACCGGTAGATCTGGCCGGGTTCGGGCTGGGTCATCGGGTGGCTGCTTTCGTGAGTCGGCGTTCGCACGCCGGGCAGGTGACGGTGGTGGTGTCGGGGAGCCAGCGGAGACGGTCGTCCGCGTCGTCGAGCCAGGTCAGGCAGGCTGTGTTGTGGCCGCCGGCGAGGATGGGCCTGGCGGCGTGGACGGTCTTCTCGCCCTGGTACTGGACGCGCTGCGGGTGGGCGGGTGTGGGCATCAGCGGGCCTCCCCGGCAGCGCGGCGGTGGTTGCGTGCGGCGACGGCCCGGACGGCGAGCCGTTTCCCGCACAGGGCGAGGATCTTCTCTGCCCAGCCGAGGGTGAGCGGGGCCCGGCCGGTGAGCATCTGGCTCATGTACTTCGCCGACAGGCCGAGGCGTCGGGCGGCTTCGGCCTGGCTGATGCCCTTGTCGTGGAGGGTGGTGCGGACGATGACGCGGAGGTCGTCGGTGGCGGTGGGCTGGGTCATCGGGTCTCGTCCTCCACGGTGTCGGCTGCGGCCAGGGTCTCGGCGGCCTGCTCCTCGGGGGTGAGGGGGCGGCCGTACTGCGGCACCCAGGTGCCGGGCTCCACGTCCTCCACGGTCCAGGTGGTCGTCTCCCGCACGAGGCGGTGATCGTTGTTGGGGAACTGCTTGCGGCGCCGGGCGAGGCAGGCGAGGGCCTGGTCGCGGTCAGCGAGGTCGTAGTGGGTGCTGCTCATGAGCCAGCCGGCGGCGCCGCGCCGCTGGACGATCAGGGTGATGTCGGCCAGGTGGGCCTCGTCGGCGGGTGCTGCGGCCGGCTGCCCGACCACGGGGGCGGCCGTCTCGGCGCGGGCGGCGGTGCGGTACAGCTCGGTCAGCCCGTCGGAGAGGGCGTCCGCGAGCGAGTCGGCCATGGTCTCGGCGTCCAGTTCGTCGCGGGGGACGCGGTCGAGGAAGAGCTGCAGGACGTGCTGCATCGCCTTCCGGGCGTCCTCGATGCCTTCCTCGGGGGTGGGGACGGCCTCGATGTCGGCCTGTCCGGTGGCCTGCCGGGCGGCGGGGGCAGGCTGTCCAGCCTCGGCCCGGATGCCCGCGAAGAGTTCCTCCAGCCGGTCGAGGACGACGTACACGGCGACGCCCCGGCTGGTGCGGATCATGACGGCCTGTTCGGCGTTCGGCCGGCCGGGGCGGAGGGTGACGGCCTCGGCGGTCAGGCTGCTGTCGGAGTCGGAGTGCGAGAAGCGGTACATGGTGGGTCTCCGGGGTGTGGGGGCCGCCCGGGCGAGGGACGGCCCCGAGGCGGGCGATCAGGCGGCGTTGATCTGGCGTGCGACCGCGAGGGCAGCGGACCAGGCGTTGTGATCCCGGTCGTTCATGGGCCCGTCAACCGGTCCGGTGGCGAAGCCCCCGCAGTCGGCGATCTCGTCTGCGGTCCTCTCCAGCAGCAGGGCCACGCCGAGGCCGACCGCCGGGGAGGCGAAGGCAGCGAGATAGTCATCGACCTGCTCGCGGTGTGCTGCCCAGGTCTCGATGAGGACGGTGGGCTGCTCGTGGTTGTCGACGACGACGCGGGACTTACTGCCGAGGGTGTGGCCGACTTCCCAGCGGGTGCGGTCCCCATCGTGGGCGGCGGCGGTGGCGAGGGCGCGCAGTCTGTCGACGGCGGTGCGGATCTCGGCGAGGGCGGTGTCGGTCATGGGGTGTGGCTCCTGTCGGGCGTGGACGGATCAGGCGGAGGCGTGGTCTGGGCAGAGGTCGCGGCCGTCACGACGGCGGCGCCACCCCTGCTCGCGGAGGAAGGCCCGCAGCGCGCGGTGGTGCGGCATGTGAACGGGCGCTCCGCGCTCGCGGTCGCACTGCTCGCCGTCGGCGTCGCGGTAGTCGCAGCGGATGACCGGGATGACGCCAGCGGTCATGGGTTGCTCCTGGGGTGGGTAGGGTCGGGGGGCCCTCCCCGCTCGATGTCCGCGAGCGGGGAGGGCATCTGCGTGATCAGGCGGCGGGCAGGTGGACGTCGACTACCGGGCGCGGGCCCGGAACCTCCACGGCCGGCGTGCACTGCGGCGATCGGCCAGACCGGCAAACCTGGACGACCAGGTCGATCTGCTCCTGGTTCTTCTCGTCGAACCAGCGTTCGCGCTGCTCGTGGCTGGTGCGGCTGTCGATGATGCGGGTCCGGTACGAGACGGACTTGCCGGTCGGCCACTCGCCCGGGTTGCGGCAGTCGTAGTGGTTCTCTCGCCAGTTGAAGGCCATCTGCCGGTGGGTGGGGCACAGGTCACGCGGGATGGGCGTGTTCAGCATCGGGTGCTCCATGGGCTTGCGGTGGGACCGGGTCAGGCCATGAGGAGGGTGACGGGCAGAGCGCCGGGCGTCCCCTCCACGACCGGGCGCCCGAACCAGAGGTAGTCCGGCTCGTCGGGCGCGCTGAACAGAATCCACTCCGTCCGGATGCCGCCGATCCAGTCCTCAATGTCGGCCTGCGGGTCGTCGGCGAGGTTGTGAAGGCCGCACTGCACGCGGGCGTGCCGGTTGAACGCGGCGAGCGCGCGGCGGGGGGTGTGGTGGCCGAGGGCGAGCATGTTGCCCTCCTCGCCGAAGTAGGCGACAGGGATGCCGAAGTACGTGCCCTCCATCTCGGGGTCGGTGAGGGGCTTCACGGACGGTGTGGTGGGGTCGGTCACGGTGTCTCCTGGGGTGTGATGGTCCAGCCGCTGGAGGCGCATTCGCTGCAGGGCGGCGGGGTGGGGCCGGTCGCGGCAGTGCCGCAGGGCCAGGCCCCGGGGCGGGGGATGTGGTAGCAGGGGGCATCGGCGTCCGATGACGTCCGCTGCTTCGGTGGCCGGCCGGTGAGCGACTTGATGTAGTCGATCAGGTCACCCTGTTCCCGCAGCGCAGCGATGTCGTCCTTGTCGGTACTCATGTGAGGGCCATGTCTACGAAGCGGGCGTAGTGCCCCTGGAAGGCGACGGTGATCGTGGCGGTCGGCCCGTTGCGATGCTTGGCCACGATCAGGTCAGCTTCCCCGGCGCGCGGAGACTCCCTGTCGTAGGCGTCCTCGCGATGCAGGAGGATCACGACGTCGGCGTCCTGCTCGAGAGACCCGGACTCTCGAAGGTCGGACACCATGGGCCGCTTGTCCTGCCGCTGCTCGGGTCCACGGTTCAACTGCGACAGGGCCACGATCGGGACCTGCAGGTCCATGGCGAGGGTCTTGAGGCCGCGGCTGATCCGGGACACTTCCTGCTGCCGGTTGTCGTTGGAGCCCGTCGATTCGCCGCCCATGAGCTGCAGGTAGTCGATGACGACGAGGCCCAGTCCCTGGCGTCGCTGGATGCGTCGGCAATGAGAGCGGATCTTGGCGAGGGTGATGCCGGTGTCGGCGACGATGTGCAGGGGCGAGGCCTGCATGTCCTTGCCGGCGTTGATGAGCCGGGCGACTGCCGCGTCGTCGACGGGCCCCTTGTGCTTCATCCAGTGGAGCGGATAGCGGGCCTGGGCGGACAGGAACCGCTTCTCGAGTTCTTTACGCCCCATCTCGAGTGAGAAAACGAGGGTGGGGATGTTGTTCCGGATCGCCGTGTGGCGGGCGAAGTCACCGCCGAGGACGGACTTGCCCATGGCGGGGCGGGCTGCGATGAGGATGACCTGGCCGGGCTGGAGTCCGCCGGTGAGGTCGTCGAGGTCGGTGAAGCCGGTGGTGAGGCCTTCCTTGGGCCCGTTCTGGCGGATGTCGACGACCTCGGCGACGGTGTCCATGATGTCGACTCCGACGGACAGGTCGTCGGTTCCGGGGTCGGTGAGGCCGGCGAGGCCTTCGAGGGTGTCGAAGGCGTTCTGGACGATCTCGTCGGGCGCGTGCTCGCGGCCGTAAACACTCCGGGTCATCCCGGTAGCGGCTTCGAGTACCTGCCGCAGGGCGGCCTTCTCGCGAACGATTTCGGCGTGCGTCTCGGCCTGGGCGGCGGTGGGGACGGCGTTGACGAGTTCGAACAGGTAGTGCCTGCCGCCGCAGCGCCTGAGTTCCCCGTCCTTCTCCAGGCGGTTGCCGAGAGCGATGGGGTCGTGCGCCTCGCCGTTGGTGTGAAGGTCGACGAGCGTTTCGTAGATCGTCTCGTGGATGGTGCGGTAGAAGTGCGCGGGCTTGAGGATCTCAATCACCTCTTCGGCGGCCCGAGCGGAGATGATCATCGAGCCGAGGACGGCTTTTTCTGCGTCTAGGTCGAACGGCGGCGGGGGCGGGCCGGTCCTGTCATCGACGGGCGGCTCGTCGTAGTCGAGGGTCATGCGGCGGACCTCCTGTAGTCGGTTCCGGTGAACTTGACTGCTGTAGAGCCGCCGTCGGCGAAGCGCGACATGGTGCGGGCGCCGAGCGGCTCAAGGGTGAGCAGGTTCGTGGAGATGAGGGTGGGGAGCTGGTTCTGCCAGCGGGCGTCGATGAGCTGGGCGATGGCGTCGACGGTCCAGGGGTAGAGCTGGCTGGCACCGAGGTCGTCGAGGGCGAGGAGTGGGGCCTCGGCCCAGGTGCGGAGCCGGTCGTGGTCTACGGGCCGGTCTGCGGCGAGCTTGAAGTCGAAGTCGCTGACGATGTAGTAGCGCTGCTGCCAGCCGCGACGGATGAGGAGTTCGCCGATCTTCCAGAGGTGCCAGGTCTTGCCGGTGCCGGGTTCACCGAGGAGCAGCAGTGAGGCGGTGGCGCCGTCGAGGTAGTTGTCGACCCACTGGCGGACTTCGCTTCGGATGTCCCCTTCCGCGGTGAATGCCTTGGGCCGACGGGAGATGTAGCGGTCGAGGGTCTGGCTGCGGATCTCTGCTCGGGCGTCGGCCTGTTCGGCGTCGTGCCGTCGGCGCCGGTCTTCGGGTGTGGTCATCAGAAGGGATTCGCTTTCTCGTAGTCCTCTGCGGTGGGCGCGGGGGCTGCGGCGCCGGTGGCGGGGTGGGGGCGGTAGGTGCCGGCTCCACCGGGGATGGCGCGGAGGTTCGGCTTGCCGGAGGGCTCGGGGGCGTGCTTGTCGAGGTAGCGCCGGTCGCGGAGCCAGTTGTCGGACTGCTTGATGAACCGGAACTCCTCGCCGGCGACTTCTCGGGCGTAGGCGGCAGCGGCCTGGGTGATGTGGGAGGCGTCGACACCGTTGAGTACGGCTGCGGTCCAGAGCTCTCGGGTCTTGTCCTGGTTCTTGCTCTTGGGGTGGAGAAGCCAGAAGTTGCCGAACTCCTGCTTCTCGGCGTCGGTGAGAGTTCGCGCCGCAGGCGAAGGTGAAGCGGTGGCTCCCCCTGCCGTAGATGCTTCTTCTTCTTGAGGGGAGTGAGGGGGTGAGGAGTAGGGGGGAGCCCCGGCTCCTTCAGAAGGAGCCCCTGCTCCTTCTGAAGGAGCCCCTGCTCCCCCTTCTGGGGGTTGAGGGGTAGCCCCTGCTCCCCCATGAGGGAGCCCCTGCTCCCCCTTAGAGGGAGCCCCTGCTCCCCCTTCGATAGTGAACAGGGGGACCTTGAAGGTCATCCGAACGCCGGGAATGGCGAAGAGGGTGCGACCGTCCCGCCCCTCGCCGATCGGGACACGGAACTCCCAGCCGGCTTCCGACAGACGCTTGAGGGCGTTGCGGACGACGTCCGTGCTTCCGGCGCCCGTCCAAACGGCGAGGGTCTCGAGCTTCACGATCGACTCGCGGGTTCTGTCGTTGGCGTCATCGGCGATCTCCAGGGCGACCGCACGCTGCAGACCCTTGATGCCCGGTCCCAATGCCTCGCGGAGATCGCGGCGAAGCTGGTAGCCCATGAAGGTCTTCTCTCTGACTGGTGGTGGTCTAGGCGGCGGTCTGCTCGGGGTGGCGGAGCATCGCCTGGTAGAGGTGGTTGCGGCTGATGCCAAGGCGGAGAGCGGCGGTCTCGTAGGTCTCGCCCCAGTCCAGGAGCTCCCGGGCGTTCTCGGCGACGGCGGCCGCGCGGTTGGACGCCTGGGCCCGTGCGTGCGCCAGGAGCCTGGACCGCTCCGGCAGGCTGACGTGCTTGATGTTGGCGAGCCACGCGGCGTGGGCGTCGGCACAGGGAGGGCAAACGGGGATGTTCTCGAGGCGGTGGCTCCACCAGCCCCGGTCCGTCCCGCAGTACCCGGTCCAGTCGGGGATGGCGTTCGGGTCGTCGATGGTGTCGGGATCCCAGGCCGACGGCGGCGCGTAGGAGAGCTTGGCCGCGTTGCGGCGAGTCCGGGCCGCTACCCAGGGGGTAACACCGTGGGCTTCGGCCGGCTGCTCGGAGACCCGGTTGTACAAGTCGCGGACGGCGCGGGCGGTGCGGGCGGTGACCCTCTCCTTGGTGCGCAGTTTCTCGACGGCCTGGACGCTGATGTGGTTGACGTGCTGATGGATGGAGCGGCGAGGCCAACCGATGAGGGCCAGGGCCTGGACGCGGCGGCGGGTTCCGGTGCCGTCGATGACGGCGCCGTCGTCGTAGTCGTCGAGGACGGGCCAGTAGGCGAGGATGGCCTCCGCGTTCTCGGGGCGGATCTTCGCGGCGGGCGGGTAAGGCTTTTTGCCGTAGATGAGGTGGTCGATGGTGCCGATGTTGACGCCGGTGTGCTTGACGATGCTGGCGATGCTCATGCCGGTGGCGCGGATGGCTTCGACGTGGGCGCGGGCGGGTTGGGCGTCGACGAAGGGCTGCCACTGGCCGTAGGCGATGAGGCGCCGGCGGAGGCGGGCCCGGCGGGCTTGGGCGGCGCGCAGGGCCTGGAGGCTGGTCATCGGTTGTTCTCCTTCCGGTTCGGCTGGGGTGCGGGGAGGTTCCAGATGGCTTCGCAGGTGCGGCGGTTGTGGGCGTTCTGCCAGCGTTCGAGGTCGATGAGGATCCAGCGGGCGGCGATCTCCCGTTGCCGGCGGTCGGAGCGGCTCATGCGGCGGGCTGCTGTCGTGCGGCGGCCCGGGCAGCGGCTATGGCCCGGCCGCGGGCGGTGAGTTCCCAGACGAAGATGCGGTGGCCGCGGGTGGAATCGAGGGTCGAGGGGACGGTCTGGCCGGTGGCACGGATGATGCCGCCGCCGTGGAGGCTGCTGATGGCGGCGCCGAGGTAGCCGTGGCCGAGCTCGGGCAGCACATCTCGAACGTCGTTGGCAGAAAACTCGGCGTGTCGGGTGCCGAAGTGGAGAACCGCCTGCTCGACGAGGAACCGGTCCCACGACGACTGGTCGGCGAAGGTCTCCAGGCGGATGTCGGCGGTCGCGGCGGCGAGACGCTCGGCGGCGGTGAGGCGGCGGGCCATGACGTGTCCTTCCGGTCGGGGAGCTGGGTGTCAGTCGACGAGTTCGCCGTCGATGGGCTCGTCGTCCTCGTCGGGGTCGATCTCGTTCAGCGGGGCGGCCGGCGCGTCGAGCCGCTCGAGGACGCCGGTGCGCTTCTCGGCGGAGGTGGGCACCCACTTGCCGAGGCGGCGGGCGGCGGTCTTCAGCCACATCGCTTCCTCGTCGGTGCGCCAGGGGCTGTAGTCGGTATCAGCGCCGTCGGACTTGGCCTTGGCGCGGGCGATGTGATCGCGGTTGAGGACGACGACCTTGCTGATCGCGCCGCCCTGCATGACGGCGTAGGCGTAGGCGCCGACGAGCCTGCCGCGGTCGCCGAACCAGTCGACCTTGTGGTGGGGCTGCTTCATTGCGCCGGGCCAGCGGGGCGGCCGGTCGTCGTCGAGGGCGCCGGGGGTCCAGACGAATTCGTCGTTGGCGCGGACGACCTCGACGACGACGGACTGGGCGGCGCCGGCGTTGTAGATGAGTTCGACGATGCCCTGGTAGCCGACGATGCCCTGGACTTCGAGCTGGCCCCGGCGCTTGATGGGCCGGAGGTAGAACTGTTCGGTGCCGGGTTCCAGGCCGAGGCGGGCGGCGGTCATGAGGGCGCTCATGAGGCTGCCAGGGTTGTTCTGTGCGGCGGCGGCGAGCTTCTCGTTCTGCCGGAGTACGCCGACGGCGAGGCGGGCGAAGGTGTCCACACGGACGTGACTGGCGGCGACAACGGCGAGCTCGGGCTTGTACTGCTCGATGAGGTTCGCCGGCGACTGTTCCTGGCGGGCGATCTCGTTGCCGATCTGGCTCATGCGCTGGTGCTCCTGTAGGGCTGGAGGGCGAGGGTGGTGCCGTCGGCGTTGACCGCGCGGTAGGCGATGCGGCGTCCTTCGCAGACGGCCCGGTAGCCGTTTCCGATGAGGTCGAGGACTTCGCTGCGGACGGCGGCGAGCTGAGCCTCGGCCGCGTGGTGCTGCTCGTAGGCCTGGTCCCACCGGCAGACGGTCCCGAAGGGGATCTCGACGTCTCGGTCCTCGCGACCGTCGGGCTGGACGCGGATGGTCTGGTAGGTGGCGTCAGCACCGTCGATGGGGGGCCGGTTGCCGCGACGTACGTCGTCGAGGAACCGCTCGGCCGCCTCGCGGAGGATCTGGGCGTCAGCCTCGTCGTACGCGATGGTGTACTCGCGGTAGTCGTGGCCGGAGACCAGGAGCGCGATGTGTGTGGTGCGGTAGCCAGTGACGTCCATCTGCCACTGGACCTGGCAGCGGTAGTAGACGGGGATCTCGTCGCTGCCCGTCGGGCCCCAGCCTTCGCCGAACGGGCTGGTCTTGACCTCGACGAGGCAGTCGTCGCCGATGCGGTCAGGGGTGGCGCGCTGCCAGTCACGGTCACGGTGCCGCCACGTGCCGGTCTCGTGGAGGGCCATGCCATGCTCGTCGGCGAACTTGCGGGCGACGGCGTCCTCGAGACGGTTGCCCCACTCGACGGCCGGGTCGGGCTGGAACGGCGGGGTCGGCAGGCCGGCCTTCTTGTGCCAGAGGCTGAAGCGGGACTGCCACGGGGACAGGCCGACGACAGCGGAGATCTCGGTGGCGGTGATGCACAGCCCGGCACGAGCCTGCTCCCACTCGGGGGTGCCGGGGCTGTACTGGCCGAGGAGCACCCCGGTCGGCGGCTGGGCGGTGATCACGCGACCACCTCGCTGAACGCGTCGTAGGCCAGCTCGTCGCGCTCATCGACGATCGTCGCGTTGCTGTGGCAGCGGCAGCAGAGCTGGGCTTCAGTGAACTCGTACCAGCCGGTCGGCATCCAGGAGAAGGTGAAGAGGGGGCGGAGCTGTCGGCAGCCCTGGCAGCGGCCTTCGGTAGGTGTAGACATCAGACGGCTGCCTTCTTGGTGAAGGAGCAAGGGCCGCAGTTTTCGACACCGCAGTCGACGCCGTGAGCGTGCTCGGTGGCCTGGGTCCACGCGTAGCCGAAGTGCAGGACGACGGCGTGCAGCGGGATTGCGTGTTCTCCGTCGCGGAGGCGGAGTTCGGCGAAGGCGGCGTTGTGTTCGGCAGCGAACTGCAGGGCGTCGTCGAGGCTGGCCTGGGGGTGGATGTCGTCCATGCCGAGGATCCAGACGGACCACTCGTGGTCCTCGTAGCCGACGCGGGTTCGTTCCTGCCCGAAGAGATGGGTGCGATTGCCGTTGTCCATGAAGGGGCTCCTGAGGGTGTGAGGTACCGGGGGCCCGCCCTGATTCGGGGCAGGGCGGGCCCCCGGGGTGGCGCGGAGCCGGGGGGAGGCTCGACGCGCCGGTCTATGGGTGGTGGCTTGTCCCGGCGGCCGGCCGGTTGTGTGGCACGGCCAGCCGCCGGGCGGTCACGCGGCGGGCTGGGTGGTGATGGGGAGGAGCATCTGCGCCTGGTAGCTGGCCGACACCTCGGGGAACTCGTGCTTGTCGACGAGGTGGTCGGTCATGTCCTCGGCCGCCGCCGGCAGGGTCCGGACGTTGATGTGGTGCGTGCAGTTGGGCGCCGGACAGCGCAGGTAGGCAGTCACGCCGCGGTCCTCTGCTCGCCGGGGTGGGTCTGGTTCCGAACCCGCTTCCACGGGGGCTTGCCGCTACCGGGGCACGGCTCGGACCAGTCCCGGCCCCGCCATCGGTGGCGGCCCATCAGGCCGTCGACGGTCATGACCCGGTCCTGCATGCAGTGCTTGCACCAGCCGCGGGGGCGGGGCGGTTCGGGGACGGCCGGGTAGACGATGCGGTACGTCGGGTGGTCGCACGTGATCCGCGTCTCGCCGTCGATCCGGAAGGCGAGGTAGGGGCCGCGGGTGCCGACGATCGTGGCCGGCCGACCGTCGTACTCGATGCGCATCCTGTGCCGGGCGGGCACGTCGTAGGTGCGGCGGATCCACTCCATCGTGCTGGTCACTCGTCCTCACCGGCCTTCGTCTCGTCGTAGCGGGCGATGCCCCACAAGATCGCCCGGAGGCACCAGAGGAACTGCGGCGTGGGCTCGGTCAGGTCCCACTCGAAGATGTCGTGGAAGCGGAAGTCTCCGAAGCTGAAGGAGTCCAGGGCCTCGCGCGCTGCTTCCTCAGTGCCGAAGGAGAAGCCCTCCAGCAGCTCCTCGCGGACAGCCGCCGTCAGCTTTGAGTCGGCGCCGTAGGTCTTGAGCTCCTCGACGACCTGACGGCGGAACGCATCCGACGAGAAGCGGGTGACGGCCTCGCCGCCGCGGACCTTCTGCGCCCAGTACGACGGATTGAAGCCGTTGCCGCGGAAGTACGGCAGCATGTCTTCGGCCAGGCTGAGCATGTACGTGGTCTGCTGCGAGAACGCGTGGTCGCTGACGTCGCCGCGGATAACCAGGCTCCCGGGCCAGGTGACGATCTCGAACCAGTAGAAGCTGTGATCCGGGGCCTTGAAGCGCAGGTGCCGGTGCACACCCTGGTCGAGGATGATCTCCAGCTCGTGCTCGGCGACGTCCTCGGCAAACCGAGCGGCGGCCTTGTCGCTCATCGGGTGCCTCCGGTGTAGTCGCGGCCGGCGAGGTCGGGGTCGATGTCGAGGAAGGCGTGCCACTGGTCCCAGTGGGCGCCGTCGGGGTCGGGGCAGGCGGTGCGGGCGTGGGCGCGGATGTCGGCGATCTGCTGCTCAAGGTCAGCGAGCGGCACGTCCAGACGCTCGATGTCGGCGGCGCTCATCGGGCACCACCCCTCTGCTGCGGGACGGAGGTGAGTGGGTTGCCGTCCGTGATGGGCGTGGCCGCGTCCTCAGCGGGCCAGGCGACTGGCAGTCCGAGGAGCTGCGAGAGTTGACGGCGAGCCTCGGCGTGGCCGTTCCAGCGCCAGTAGTCGCGGTCGTTGCTCGGCGAGCAGTTGTTGATGTTGTCGACGTACTCGGCTCGGGCGGCGCAGAACTTGGCGACCTTCTCGGTGTCGGCCTCCAGCTCGGCGATCCGGTCCCGCTGCAGCCGCAGCGCCTCGGCCGTCTCTGGCGACTGAAGCAGGCCCGCCGCTTCCAACGCCGCCGCGATCCCCGACGCTGACGGGTCCCTACCGACCAGCGCCGCGAGGATCACACCCTCCGCCGCCTTCACACGCTTCGCGCTCATGCGGCACGCTCCCAGCCGGTGACGATCAGGTTCGGGTGGTGGGCGGCCAGCTGCTTGTTCGCGGCAGCCAGGCGGGCCAGCTCGAACTCGCGGTCCGCGCGGTCCTCGTCCGAAGCGAGCGGCCGGTACCGGCGGATCTCACGGACAGCGTCCTCCGCGTCCATCACGGCCTGGCGGACCGACTCCGGCAGAGAGTCCACTACCAGCTCGACGATCCGCGGAGTCAGAGGGACGGGCACCGACTCGGGGTGCGTCTGATTGAATCGAGGCATGGGAAGCCCCTTTCTTCGTCATGGTTGAGGGGTGGTACCTAGGGCCGGCCGTCGGGCTACGACCTCCGGCGGCGGCCCGCATACCGCGCTACGCGGCGAGAGGGGCGACAGACGGCTTCGAGGCCGTGCGTCGCGTCGCGGCCCGCTTCTTGCTGCGGGGGCGTCCGGTGCGAGTGTTGGGCGCGTTGCGATGCCGGTCGAGGATCTCGGCGAGCTGGCTCTCGGTGAACCGCAGCTGCCCGTTGATCCGGGTGTGGGGGAACGGGTCGTGCTCCCGGTTGACGCCGTCTCGGAGGAATCGCTGGCCGGCCAGGGACTCCGGCTTCTTCGGGTCGGCGAGTCCGAGCGCGATGGCCGCCTGCTTGATGTCGTAGACGCGCTCCAGCGTCTTCGGCGCGGTCCGGCGGGTGGTCATGTCACCTCTTCTTTCGTCGTGTTGTCTCGCTGCAGCAGGCGGGTGTCGTCCGCCTCTATGCCGAGGCTCTTTCGGAGCCGGGCGTAGGAGTCCGGTCTCATGCGGGTGCGGTAGCCGGTTTCGAGGTGGTTGAGGTGTGACCGGCTTATGCCGGCCTGCTTCGCCGCCTCGTCCGTTCCCAGACCTGCGTGCATGCGGGCCTTGCGGATTTCCGCCCCGTTCACCTCGTAGGTGGGAGGGGGTTGTTCCATGGCTAGAAGCTAGCGGGAGATAGCGGGTCTCGTCTAGCAGGAGTTAGCGGGAGTTTGCCGCGAGGTAGTGGCGTCGGCCGCTCCGTCCGCCCGTCAAACCCGGTCACGCTTGGTCGCGCAGCCGTCACTTCTAGCCTCTCTTGGCCCTGCTCCTGGCTGCTCCTAGCTGGTCCTGTCAAGATGGACCCATGGCAGCCCTCGACCTTCACCGCCTCGCGGAGTACGTCAGACTCCGCCGGACAGACCTCGGCCTAGGCGTCGAACCCGCCGCCCGGGCCGCCGGCATCAGCAAGGACACCTGGAAACGCGTCGAGAACGGGTTGGTGGTCCGCGACACCAAGTACACAGAGATCGAGAGAGTGCTCCGCTGGGCCCCCGGCGGGTGCATGACGGTCGCCCGCGGGGGAGAGCCCCTCATCAGCGCGCCGTCCGACGCCGACCCGGACGTGCGCATCACCGAGATCCCGCCCAGCGAGCTCGAGCGCGCCCTCGGGGACGCCGTCCGCAGCGCGGTCATCGCCACGAGGGGGGATCTCACGGGGGACGACATCCTGAAGCTCAACGCCAAGCTCATGGAGGAACTGCGCCAGCGCGGCATCCTTCAGGACTGAAACTCGGCCAAACGGAGTACAACCTTTTCGAGCCATCAAGTTTTCATTGAAAGTCGTCCTAGATTCTTGGCTCTAACTGGCCACAGTTAGCGGCATCCATGGCAGAGTCGAAGGACCTTGGGGGTTCCCCGCAGTACCCGGAAGGGGGGAACTCGGTATGCGCAGAAGTCTGCTCGTCGCCGATCTTGACCCGACGTTCGAAGGCTGGGCCGGCATAGCCGATGGGAAGATGATCTGTGTAGCGCCACCCGGCGTCCTGAAGGACGCCGACCGGCAGCGGAGCATGCGCGCTGTCGTCAGGCGTAGTGGTGGGGACTGCGCCACGTGCAGGGGCTGCGAGTTGGGCCTCGGCGCGTAGCGGTAGCAGTCAGATGTTGCGGCATCCGGCGACGGGGACATCGCCGGGTCGCCGCGACCCGGGACGAGGGACGAGCGCGATGCCGTGGATCGAGTGGCGCGGGAACAGCTGCCGCGTGCGGTGGGAGACCGGAAAGGTCGACCCGGTCACGGGCCGGAAGATCTACGAGAGCAAGTCCAGCACCGAGTGGACCGAGCAGGAGGCCTACGACTACGGCCTCGACCGCGAGAGCGACATCCGTAACCACCGGCACGTCGCCAGGGCCGACGGCCGCATCACCTTCGAGGCGTGGTCCCAGCTGTGGCTGCAGACGTTGGAGCTCGACCCCAGCAGTGTGTACAGCTACCAGAAGTTTCTTCGGGCGCAGCTCATCCCGGAGTGGGGCCCCACGCCTCTCAATGAGATCACGACGCTGCGCTACCAGACGTGGATGAGGCGGATCAAATCCACCTACTCCGCGAACTATGCGCGCAGTCTGCGCATCCTCTTCGGCATGATCATGGATGACGCCGTCACCCACAGGCCTCCTCTCATCCCCATGACCCCGGTGCCCCCGCACAAGAAACGTCGCGGGCGCTACGTCCGGCCGGAACGGGAGGAGAAGACGGAGGTGCCGACGGCGGACCTTCACCTGCTCGCGGAGAACGCTCGGCAGGTCTGGGGGTTCACCGGGTATGTCTTCATGCTCACGAAGGCGTACACGGGCATGCGGCTGGGGGAGATGTTCGGCCTCCGCCGGGAGTTCGTCGGCCCGAACTGGCCCGAGTGCGAGACGGACCCAAAGGTCCGCGAGCGGGCGCTTGAACGCTACTGCGGCAAGAAGCCCATGCCCGTGATCAGAGTTCAGTGGCAGCACAAGTACGTGAAGGACCCCGACCGCCCGGACGAGAAGGGGGTGCCGACGCTGGCCCTGCCGAAGTACGCGAGCGTCAGGACCCTGGTGATCCCGCCCTTCCTCGCTGACCTCCACCGCGAGCTCCTGGCGAGCCACGACTCGGAGTGGCTGTTCCCGGCGATGGACGGCGGCCCTCTGCTGACCACCGACTTCAACACGTACTACTGGAAGCCGGTTCGAGACGGTTCTGACGCGCGGGTCGGCCGCTACGCCCGCCCTGCCCTGCCGGCGGTTCCGTCCTTCACGAAGAAGCGCATCCATCTGCTGCGCCATGCCCATGGGCCGCACCTCGAGGAGGACGGTGTCGCGGACCTGGCCATCGAGGAGCGCTTGGGCCACGTTGTTCAGGGCGTCCGCGGCGTCTACCGACACGTCACGCCCGAGATGGAGCGGAAGGTCGTGGACGTGTTGCAGAGGCGCTGGGAAAGGGAACAATCCTGATGGGAGGTGGCAGATGTTGGCCGCTATCTCCCATGCGTCTCCCATTGAGGGAGTGCGAGGCTCTTGCCGCCCAGCTCAGGAGCACGGGGGAGTTCAATCCGGGGCGATCCACTGCATCACGCAGCAGCAGCCGCGGGTCTGACCGGCGTCGGGGGGTGAGGTACAACGTACGGGTGAGTGAGAGCAGCAACCCGCCCCACCCCCGACGCCGCAACCAGGCGGCTCCGCCACGGGAGGACGTGCTCGCCGCGGCCATGGACACCATCGCCGCGCGCGGGCTCGACGGCCTGACCATGGCCGGGCTCGGGCGGCAGGTGGGGATGAGCAGCGGGCACCTCCTCTACTACTTCCGCACCAAGGACGAACTGCTCCTGCGGACCCTGGAGTGGAGCGAGGGGCGGCTCGGCGCCGAGCGCAGCGCCCTGCTCTCCGGGCCGGGCACCGCCCGCGAACGGCTCGACGGATACGTGGACGTGTACGTGCCCGACGGCCCGCGCGACCCCCACTGGACCCTCTGGCTGGAGGTCTGGAACCGCTCGCAGAACGCAGACGAGGACGCCCGTGCCCGCCAGGCCGCCATCGAGGGGGCCTGGCACCGGGACCTCGTCGCGATCCTCGCCGAGGGCGTCTCGCGCGGGGAGTTCCGGCCGGTCGACCCCGACCGCTTCGCCACCCGGATGCGGGCCCTCCTGGACGGCTTCAGCGTGCACGTCGCCGTCGGGCTCCCCGGTACGGGCAGAGACCACGTCATCGGCCACGTACGGGAGTTCATCGAGCAGGACCTGCTGCCGCGACCGTGACGCACGCGCGCACTCCCGGTCGTCGTCCCTGTCGCCCCTGTTGCCCTGTGACGCCGGGCGGCGGGCCGGGCCGTGGGAGCCGTAGCCGCCCACCGGGCCCGAGACGTACCGGAGCCGCGCCGCCCCTCCCCGTACCGCCCCGGTCGGTCGCGGGCGTCCTGCCCGCATGGTGAGACCCGCGTCCCGCACGGCGCCGCCCTGTGGCAGACTTCCGGCGTGCTTGCTACCACGATGATTATCGGCAGCAGCGCGCCGGTCCGCAGTGACCACTGACCCGCGGTTCGACCCCCGCGGCGGTGGACACCGTGCCCCAGACCCGCGCGCAGACCTCTCGCACCCGCGAGGGGTTTTTTCGTTTTCCGGCCCCACCCACGCCGGAGGCGGACGGCGCGTGAGAATGGGGGCAAGTGGAGCCATCCCTTCCGGAGCCACGTCCGACAGGAGCCATCACAGTCATGACCACGGAGAACGCCGAGAGCCCGCGGCGCCTCGACGACAGCTTCCATGTCTTCGACACCACGCTGCGCGACGGCGCGCAGCGCGAGGGCATCAACCTCACCGTCGCCGACAAGCTCACCATCGCGCGGCACCTCGACGAGTTCGGCGTGGGTTTCATCGAGGGCGGCTGGCCCGGCGCCAACCCGCGTGACACGGAGTTCTTCGCCCGTGCCCGCCAAGAGATCACCTTCCACAACGCCCAGCTCGTCGCCTTCGGCGCCACCCGCAGGGCCGGCGGCACCGCCGCCGAGGATCCGCAGGTCAAGGCGCTGTTGGACTCCGGCGCTCCGGTGATCACCCTGGTCGCGAAGTCGCACGACCGGCACGTCGAGCTCGCCCTGCGGACCACCCTGGACGAGAACCTGGAGATGGTCCGCGACACCGTCTCGTACCTGCGCTCCCAGGGCCGCCGGGTCTTCGTCGACTGCGAGCACTTCTTCGACGGCTACAAGGCGAACCCCGGCTACGCCAAGGCCGTCGTCTCGGCCGCCCACGAGGCCGGCGCCGACGTCGTCGTCCTCTGCGACACCAACGGCGGCATGCTGCCCGCCCAGATCCAGGCCGTCGTCGCCACCGTCCTCGCCGACACCGGCGCCCGCCTCGGCATCCACGCCCAGGACGACACCGGCTGCGCCGTCGCCAACACCCTCGCCGCCGTCGACGCCGGCGCCACCCACGTCCAGTGCACGGCCAACGGCTACGGCGAGCGGGTCGGCAACGCCAACCTCTTCCCCGTCGTCGCCGCCCTGGAGCTGAAGTACGGCAAGCGGGTCCTCCCTGAGGGCGCCCTCGCCGAGATGACCCGGATCTCGCACGCCATCGCCGAGGTCGTCAACCTCACCCCCTCCACCCACCAGCCGTACGTCGGCGTCTCCGCCTTCGCGCACAAGGCCGGCCTGCACGCCTCCGCCATCAAGGTCGATCCCGACCTCTACCAGCACATCGACCCCGAGCTGGTCGGCAACACCATGCGGATGCTGGTCTCCGACATGGCGGGCCGCGCCTCCATCGAGCTCAAGGGCAAGGAACTCGGCGTCGACCTCGGCGGTGACCGCGCCCTCGTCGCCCGGGTCGTCGAGCGGGTCAAGGAGCGGGAGCTCCAGGGCTACACGTACGAGGCCGCCGACGCCTCCTTCGAGCTGCTGCTGCGCGAGGAGGCCGAGGGCCGGGCCAGGCGCTACTTCCGTACGGAGTCCTGGCGGGCGATCGTCGAGGACCGCCCCGACGGCACCCACGCCAACGAGGCCACCGTCAAGCTGTGG
Source organism: Streptomyces sp. NPDC126503 (assembly GCF_040302405.1). Classification (NCBI taxonomy): domain Bacteria; kingdom Bacillati; phylum Actinomycetota; class Actinomycetes; order Kitasatosporales; family Streptomycetaceae; genus Streptomyces; species Streptomyces sp. NPDC126503. Next base: position 13,277 of record NZ_JBEORS010000016.1, on the reverse strand, counting down.
GCCAAGGGCGAGCGGATCGTCGCGACCGCCGAGGGCAACGGCCCGGTCAACGCGCTCGACCGCGCCATGCGGGTCGCCCTGGAGCGGATCTACCCGCAGCTCGCCAAGTTCGAGCTGACCGACTACAAGGTCCGCATCCTGGAGGGCCGGCACGGCACCGAGTCCACCACCCGGGTCCTGGTCACCACCACCGACGGCAACGCCGAGTGGTCCACCGTCGGCGTCGGCGAGAACGTGATCGCCGCCTCCTGGCAGGCCCTGGAGGACGCCTTCACCTACGGACTGCTCCGGGCAGGGATCAACCCCGCCGAATAGTCACTTCGCCCACCTATGTCCTGTTCGATGCTGTTCGGGTAGCGTCGAATCATGAGGACCAGGCCGCTCACCGCCCTGTCGGCCCTCGCCGGGCTGATACTGCTCCTGCTCCTGGCCCTGGCCCCCTCCACGGGCGCCAGGGCCACGGGCATCCCCGACGTGGCCGCCGCCCTGAGACAGGGCCCGGTCTACGTCGACCCGGGCGCCGCCGACCAGCTCTCCCGGGCCGAGGCCGACGCGCTCGCGCGGAAGATCGAGAACGCCGACAAGCCCGTCTTCGTCGCGGTCCTGCCCGCCGACGACCGGTTCCCACCCGAACGGCTGCTCCAGGACCTGCGCACCCGCACCGGGGTCACCGGCCTCTACGCCGTCCGCCTCGGTGACGGCTTCGACGCGGGCGCCGACCGCTCGGTGATGTCCCGTGACGCGGTACGGAACCTCGTCAGCTCCGTCCGGACCCCCGGCGTCGACGCCGCCACCGAACTGAACGCCTTCGTCGACCTGGCCCTGCCGACCGTGCGCGGCTCCGCCCCCGCGAGCTGGGACGCGGCCGGTACGGACGGCGGCGTCCCGGTCGGCGGGCTCGTCACCCTCGGCGCGGTCGCCGTGGCGGGCGGAGCCGGCGCCTACGCGGTCGTGCGCCGCAACCGGCGCCGCAAGGAGGCCGAGGAACGCGCCGCCCTCGACCGCCTCCGGGTCGTCGTCGACGAGGACATCACCGCCTTCGGCGAGGAACTCGACCGCCTCGACTTCCACCCCGCCGAGCCCGGCGCCGACGACGCCATGCGCGGCGACTACGAGCGCGCCCTCGACGCGTACGAGAAGGCCAAGTCCCTCATGGCCTCCGCGACGCACCCCCACGACGTCCGCGCCGTCACCGAGGCCCTGGAGGACGGCCGCTTCTCCCTCGCGGTCCTGGCCGCCCGCCGCGCCTCCCGCCCGCTCCCCGAACGCCGCGCCCCCTGCTTCTTCGACCCCCGCCACGGCCCCTCCACCGAGGACCGCACCTGGACCCCGGCGTCCGGCACCCCCCGCCAGGTCCCGGTCTGCGCCGCCGACGCGACCCGCCTCGACGACGGCCTCGCCCCCCTCGCCCGCACGGTCGACACCGACACCGGCCGCCGCCCCTACTGGGAGGCCGGCCCCGCCTACGGCCCCTGGGCCGGCGGCTACTTCGGCGGCGGCATCCTCCCCGGCCTCCTCATGGGCACCATGCTCGGCTCGATGCTCACCACCCCCGCCTACGCCCAGGAGTACGGCGGTTCCGACTTCGAGGGCGGCGACTTCTCCGGCGCCGACTTCTCCTCCTCCGACTTCGGCGGAGGCGGTGACTTCGGCGGCGGAGGCGACTTCGGCGGGGGCGGCGGCTTCGACGGCGGCGGAGGTTTCTGAGCGGGCGGACAGCTCGCGCACCGCCGGGCGACGGCCTCGGTCGAGTGCCGCTGTCGATACGGAGTGCCGTGCCGGGAACGCTGGATCTCCCCACGGACAGCCCCGCCGGACGGGAAGAGAACGGCCTTCTTGATCGTTCCAGGGAGCGACCACGACAGCAGAACGAGGGGGAAACGTGATGAGCCGCGTCCAGGGCACGGTGGCACCCGGATTCGAGTCGGTGCGGGAGGTGTTCGCCGGGATCGCCGCGGAGGAGGCCCGGGACGGCGGGGCCCAGCTCGCCGTCCATCTCGACGGCCGGCTGGTCGTCGACCTCTGGGGCGGTGACGGCGTCGAGGGGGACTCGCTGCTGGCCCTCTACTCCTCCTCGAAGGGCGCCATGGCGCTCGTCACCGCTCTGCTCGTCCAGGAGGGCGCGCTCGACCTCGATCGCGAAGTGGCGTTCTGGTGGCCGGAGTTCGCCGCCGCGGGCAAGGAGTCCGTGACCCTGCGCCAGCTCCTCGCCCACCGGTCCGGGGCGATCGGCGTCGAGGACGGTTTCACGGCGGAGGAGCTCGCCGACGACCGGCGGATCGCGGCCCGGCTCGCGGGTCACCGCCCCTACTGGAAGCCGGACTCGGGGCACGGCTACCACGGTCTGACGGTCGGCGCCCTGGTCGGTGAGGTGGTCCGCCGGGCCGTCGGCCGCAGCGTCCAGGAGCTGTTCGAGGAGCGGGTCCGGGCCCCGTACGGGCTCGACTACTACCTCGGCCTCCCCGAGGAGCTCGAACCGCGCTTCCGTCCGGCCCTGCCCCTGGTGCCGAGCCCCGCCGAGGCGGCCGTGCTCGCCGCGGGACCGGCCGGTCCGGCCGGCCTCATGGGGATCGCGTTCAACCAGCACGCCGAGCCGCCGTTCGACGCGGTCGCCTACGGAAACTCCCGTACGGTACGGGCCCTGGGGCCGCTCTCCGGTGGCGGTGTCGGTACGGCGCGCGGCCTGTCCCGGATGTACGCGGCCCTCGCGGGCGAGCTCGACGGCCGCCCGCCGCTCCTCGCTCCCGCCACCCTCGCGGAGGTCGCCCGGATCCACTCCCGGGGCACCGACCTCGTCACGGGCTCCGAGAACGCCTTCGGGCTCGGCTTCGTCCCGCTGGCCACCCGCTACCCCTCCCTGAGCCCGGCCGCCATCGGCCACAGCGGCGCCCCCGGCTCCCAGGCCTTCGCGGATCCGGCCACCGGGCTCGCGTACAGCTACGCCCGCCGCCGCTTCGCCTTCGCCGGGGGTCCCGGCGCACCGGAGAACGACCGTCTCGTCCCGGCCGTGGTCGAGGCGGCGGCCCGGGTCAGGGCGGGTGCCTGAGCCGAACCGGCTGCGGGCGGCGTTCGCCGGAGGACTCCGTCACCGGGGCCCGGCCGAGCGCCGAACGCCGAGCGCCCGCCGTCCGCTGCTGCGGAGGGCGGGCGCGCTCGTGGTGCCGCCGGGGGAGTGCCCGGCGCGTACGGGGACCTGGGGCCGGGGGCCCGGAGGTCAGCCGGCGTTCTTGATCGCGGAGATGTCGAAGGTCAGCTTCACCTTGTCGCTGACCATCACTCCACCCGTCTCCAGGGCGGCGTTCCAGGTCAGGCCCCAGTCGGAGCGCAGGATCTCGGCCGAGCCCTCGAAGCCGACGCGCTCGTTGCCGTAGACGTCGGTGGCCGCGCCGTTGAACTCCAGGTCGATGGAGAGCGGACGGGTGACGTCCTTGATGGTCAGGTCGCCGATGACACGGTACTTGTCCCCGCCGAGCTGCGCGGCCTCGGTGGAGCGGAAGGTCATCAGCGGGAAGCGCTCGGCGTCGAAGAAGTCCTCGCCCCGCAGGTGGGCGTCGCGGTCCGCGATGCCGGTGTCGACGGAGGCGATCCGGACGTCGATGCGCGCGGTGGAGGCGGCCGGGTCGGTGCCGTCCAGTCGCAGCGTGCCCTCGTGGTCGGCGAAGGTGCCGCGCACGTTGGTGACCATCGCGTGGCGCACGGTGAAGCCGATGCTGCTGTGGGCCGGGTCGACGGTGTACTCGCCGGTCAGGGCGGCGAGGGCGGGGTCGACGGGGAGGTCGGCGACGGCGACGGCGGACTCGTTGTTCTTGCGGCTGAAGAGACCCATGACTGCTCCTTGGTCGGTCCCGCGGGGGAGCGGGGCGAAGTGGTGTTGTTGAAGCTTCAACGAGAACGACTGTAGACCCATTCCGTTCAACATTCAACATCTTCGGGGGATGTTCACCCGGACGGCTCCGACCCGTCCCCACAACGGCACCCACGCCCTCTGGCGGACGCGCGTAGAACTGCGGCACCATCTCCCTGCGCGACCCGAGCACCACCTGCACCACCGTCCGTCCCGTCGTCACGGTCACCCGCAGGAGGAAACCCCTCGTGAAGCTCCGCTCCGTCCTCACCGCCCTCGCCCTGGTCCTGGGCGCCCTCTTCGCCCCCGGCTTCGGCGCCCTCTCCACCGCCACCGACGCCCACGCGGTCACCAAGATCAGCCACTCCACCGCGACCTCGATGTTCCGTGAGGTCGGCATCACCTGGTCGTCCTCCGGCAACTGTTCGGATCGCTACAACTCCACCTGCACGTCCTTCGAGCAGCTCAACCTCGCCAGCGCCCAGGGCGCCCAGACCCTCAAGCGGGCCAGCGGCTGCGCCCTCAACATCACGGGCGGCACGGAGACCGGGCACTCGAGCGGCACGTACTCCCACTGGAACGGCTACAAGCTCGACTACAGCAAGTACACGTGCATCGGGAACTACATCAAGAACACCTTCACCTACATCGGCGTACGCGGTGACGGCGCCCCGCAGTGGAAGTCCGGCTCGGGCAACATCTACGCCGACGAGGGCAACCACTGGGACGTCACGTACTACAACTGCGGCGGCTGCTGAGCGACTTGGACTAACCGCAGAGGGTTGTTGGACTGGAGGGGCCGCCGGAGCGTGATCTCGTTGACGGTGGTCCGTCACCCGGGCCAACTGGTGCGCATGTCGCTCCCACACCCTCCCGCCGGGGCACGGCGGCCGCGCACGGCGTGTGCGCTGGCCGTCGCCGCCTCCGCCGTGCTCGGCCTGACCGGCCCCGCCCACGCCGGCCCCCCGACCGCCGCCGCGGCTCCCGCACCTCCCGCGCCCGCCGTCGGCGCACCCCACACCCCCGCCGCGACCCCCGTCATCACCTCCGACCAGCTGTCCGTCGCCGTCGCCGGTGACTTCCCCCGCGTCCTGTCGTACACCGACCGGGCCACCGGCGCCCGACTCCTCGGCAGTACGGCCCCGGTCACCCACGTCGTCCTCAACGGCACCGCCCACACCGTGCGGACCACCGGCGCCCCCGTCCTCACCCCCGGCTCCGCCGCCTACGCCCTCGCCTTCCCGGAGCTGCCCGGCGTGGAGATCGACGCCGTCCTGAGCGTCACCGGCCGGGCCACCACCTTCCGGATCACCGCCGTCCGCGACACCGAGGCCTTCCGGGTCGGCACCGTCGACATCCCCGGACACGACCTGGTCTCCGTCGGCTCCTCCGAGCCCGGGGCGGCCACCGCCTTCACCCGGCTCGACCCGGACTCCACCCGTACCGCCGACGTCTTCGCCCCGGTCACCGCCGCCACCCCGGCCGACCCCGCCCCCGTCGGGGCGACCTACGCCCTGGTCAACACCGCCTCCCTCGCCGCCGCGATCGAGTCCAACTCCAGCTACGACAAGCCCTCCGGGCCCAGCGCCCGCGACGGCGCCCGCTTCTGGCACCAGGCCCGTACCACCGGCACCGAGACCCGCGTCGGCGTCCGGTCCGGCCAGTGGACCTACCGGGGAGCCGGGGCCCCCGCCCCCGAGAGCGGCGCGAACCTGCCCTGGGCCAAGGTCGTCGTCACCCCCGACGCCAACGCCGACGGCGCCACCGACTGGCAGGACGCGGCCATCGCCTTCCGTACGATCGGGATCAAGGCCCCGGGCAGCGAGAAGACCCCCGGCCGGGTCGTCGCCCACATCCCGTTCAACTTCGCCTCCCAGGCCACCCACCCCTTCCTGCGCACCCTGGACGACGTCAAGCGGATCTCGCTCGCCACCGACGGACTGGGCCAGTTCGCCCTGCTCAAGGGGTACGGCTCCGAAGGCCACGACTCGGCCCACCCCGACTACGGCGGCAACTACAACAAGCGCGCCGGCGGCCTCGCCGACCTCAACACCCTCCTGAAGCAGGGCAGGAAGTGGGGGGCGGACTTCGGGGTCCACGTCAACGCCACCGAGTCGTACCCGGAGGCGAAGAACTTCAGCGAGACCCTCGTCGACAAGACGAAGCCCGGCTGGAACTGGCTCAACCAGAGCTACTACATCGACCAGCGCCGGGACCTCACCAGCGGCGACCTCGCCCGCCGCTTCCAGCAGCTCCGCGACGAGACCGACCCCAACCTGTCGACGCTCTACATCGACGTCTACTACACCCACGGCTGGATCGCCGACAAGACGGTCCAGACCGTGCAGGCCCAGGGCTGGAACGTCGCCACCGAGTGGTCCGACAAGTTCGAGCGGGCCTCCCTCTGGTCCCACTGGGCCAACGACCTCGACTACGGCGGCGCCACCAACAAGGGCCTCAACTCGCGCATCATCCGCTTCATCCGCAACGGCGAGAAGGACGTCTGGAACGACCACCCGGTCCTCGGCCAGACCGCCCTCGTCGACTTCGAGGGCTGGACCGGCGAGACCGACTGGAACGCCTTCACCGCCAACATCTGGCAGCGCAACCTGCCCGCCAAATACCTCCAGCAGCAGAAGATCACCCGCTGGAACGGCAACGACCTCACCTTCACCGGCGGCGTGCGCGGCACCGTGGAGAACGGCCGCCGCACCTTCCACGAGAACGGCCGCAAGGTGCTCGACGGCGACGCCTACCTGCTCCCGTGGGCCGGCGGCACCAAGCTCTACCACTACAACAAGGCCGGTGGCCGGACGAGTTGGGCCGTCCCGCGTACCTCCGCCTACACCGTCCACAAGCTCACCGACAACGGCCGGGTGCGGACCGCCACCGTCCGTCCGGTGAACGGCCGCGTCACCCTCGACGCCGAACCCGGCCAGGCGTACGTCCTCCACCGGACCGCGCCCGCCACCCCCGACCCGCGCTGGGGCGAGGGCACCCCCGTCCGCGACCCGGGCTTCAACGACGCCGGGCTCACCGCGTGGACCACCACCGGCACCGTCACCCGCGACACCGACACCCAGGGCCGCAACAGCGTCCGGCTCACCGGCTCCGCGACCGCCGCCGTCCGCCAGCACCTCACCGGCCTCACCCCGGGCGCCCGCTACACCGCCTCCGCCCTCATCGAGGTCGAACCCGGCAGGACCCGCCCGACCACCCTGTCCGCCGGCGGCCGCTCCGTGACCGTCGCCCGCTCCGTCCTCCAGGACCGCGTCGCCGCCTCCGACTGGAACGGCACCCGTTTCCAGCGCGCCAAGGTCACCTTCACCGCCCCCGCCACCGGCGCCACGACCCTCGCCGTCGAGGCCGCGCCCGGCACCGGCACCGTCCGCGCCGACGACGTGCGGATCGTCGCCAACGACCCCGCGACCAAGGCCGGGGCGGCCGTGTACGAGGACTTCGAGGCCGTCGACCAGGGCTGGGGCCCCTTCCTCAAGGGCGACGCCGGCGGGACGACGGACCCGCGCACCCACATCGCCCAGCTCCACGCCCCGTACACCCAGGCCGGCTGGAACGGGAAGCGGATCGACGACGTCCTCGCCGGCGCCGAGTCGCTCAAGTCCCACGACGAGAACACCGGCCTCGTCTACCGCACCGCGCCCTGGACCGTCCCGCTGAGGGACGGGCACGCCTACCGCGTCGAGTACGCCTACCAGTCGAGCCACGCCGGCGCCTACGAGTGGGTCACCGGTTACGACCGGGCCGACGGCACCGCCGTGGAGAGCCGCCGCACACCCCTCGGGGAGCAGCGCACCACCGGACGCTTCCAGGAGACCGTCACCGCCGGCTGCGGCGACACCTGGGTGGGCCTGCGCAAACGCGCGGACGCCCCCGACGGCGCCGACTTCGTCCTCGACGGCTTCACCGTCACCGACCTCGGCCCGGCTCCCGCCCGCGCCGCCTGCGGCACGCTCTCCCTCGCCGCCCCCGCCGGCCTGGCGCCCGGCCGCCCCAACCAGGTGACCGTCACCTACGCCAACGACGAGACCGCGGCCGTCGACGGCGCGCGGGCCCGGCTCACGCTGCCCGGGGGCTGGACCGCCGAACCCGCCGACACCGTCACCCTGGGCCCCGTCCCCGCGGGCGGCCGGACCACCGCCACCTGGCAGGTGACGCCTCCGGCGGACGCCGCCCACGGGACGTACCCGGTCGGCGCCGAACTCACCTACGCCCTCGGGGGAGCGGAGCGCACGCTCACCGCCGCCGCCTCCGTCCGCACCCTGCCGCCCCCGCCCACCACCGACACCTGGGCGAGCGACCTCGACTGGGTCTCGGCCACCAACGGCTGGGGGCCCGTCGAACGGGACCTGTCCAACGGCGGGACCGGCGCGGGCGACGGCACCCCGCTGCGGATCGGGGGAGTGACCTACGCCAAGGGCCTGGGCACCCACGCCCCCGCCACCGTCCGCTACCACCTGGGGGGCCGCTGCACCTCCTTCACCGCCGAGGTGGGGGTGGACGACGCCCAGGCCACGCGGGGAACCGTGCGGTTCTCGGTCCGGGCCGACGGCACCGAGAAGGTGACGTCGCCGGTCCTGCGGGCCACCGACTCCGCCTGGTCGCTCACCGCCGACGTCACGGGGGCCACCTCCGTCGACCTGGTGGCCGGTGACGGGGGAGACGGCAACGGCAACGACCACGCCGACTGGGGGAACGCCCGCTTCCACTGCGCAGGCTGAACGCCCACGGCCGCCGGGGACCGGTCTTCCCCGGCGGCCGTGCCCGACCCGTCCGGACCGGGCCGGCCGGACCCCGTGCCCACCGGACCCCACCCCACCCCCGGGAGGCTCCCGTGTCCCCGTCCCCCTCCTCGCCGCTGCCCCGCCGCGCCCTCCTCGCCGGTACGGCCGCCGCCACCGCCGCCCTCGCCCTCCCGCTCCCGGCCGCCCGGGCGACCGGGGCACCGGCCGGCGGCGGCGACACCCTCCCCGCCGCGTTCGAAGCGCTGCGGCTGCGCTGGCTCGACCTCCAGCTCGGCACCGGCTACGACCCCGCCGCCGAGCCCTACGCCTCCCGGCTCGCCGAGACCGGGACCCTGACCCGCGCCTTCCGCGCCGCCCTGGCCCCCACCCCCCGCTCCCTCTGGCCCGACGCCCCCTTCGACCCGCCCGCAGGCATCTCGCAGAGCTACGGCCGGCTGTGGACCATGACCCAGGCGTACGTCCAGCCGGGCACCGGCCTGACCGGCGACCCGGGCCTCCTCGCCGACGTCCTGCGCGGCCTCGACCACCTCTCCGCCACCGTCTACCGCGCGGGCGCCCCCCGCCCCGGCAACTGGTGGGAGTGGCAGATCGGCAGCCCGCGCCTGCTCATGGACATCGTCGCCGCCCTCCACCCGCACCTCGGCGCCGAGCGGATCGACGCCGCCTGCGCCGCCGTCGACCACTTCGTCCCCGACTCCGCCCTCACCCGCTACACCGGCACCTCCACCGGCGCCAACCGCGTCGACCTCTGCCGCTCGGTCGCCCTGCGCGGTGTCCTCGGCGCGCGCCCGGACAGGATCGCCCTCGCCCGGGACGCCCTCTCGCCCGTCTTCCCGTACGTCACCGAGGGCGACGGGCTCCACGCCGACGGCTCCTTCGTCCAGCACACCTGGGTCGCCTACACCGGCACCTACGGCCAGGTGATGCTGGACGGCCTCGGCCGCCTCTTCTCCCTGCTCGCAGGCTCCCCCTGGGCCGTCACCGACCCGAACCGGCAGATCGTCCTCGACAGCGTGGAGAAGGCCTACGCGCCCCTCCTCCTGGACGGCCTGATGATGGACAGCGTCAACGGGCGGGCCGTCAGCCGCGGCCTGCTCAGGAACGACGACCGCCAAGTGATGCGCTCCGACCACTTCCACGGCCAGGGCGTCATCGCCGCCATCGCCCTCCTCGCCGGCGCCGCCTCCCCGGCCGAGCGCGACCGGTGGCACGCGCGCGTGAAGGGCTGGATCCGGCGCGACACCGTCTCCCCGGTCCTCACCGCCCGCCAGTTCCCGGTGGCCGACCTCGCCCGGCTGCACGCCGTCGCCGCCTCGCCGGTCCCCGCCGCCCCCGAACCCACCGGCCACCGCCTCTTCGCCGCCATGGACCGGGCCGTCCACCGCCGCCCGGGCTGGGCCGCGAACATCGCCATGGCCTCCCGGCGGATCGCGTACTACGAGTGCGGAAACGGCGAGAACCCGCGCGGCTGGCACACCGGCGCCGGGATGCTCTCCTGGTGGACCCCGGACCACGGCGACCAGTACACCGACTGGTTCTGGCCCACCGTCGACCCGTACCGCCTGCCCGGCACCACCGTCTCCACCCGGCGCCTGCCCGACCGGGCCGGCGGGGAGTGGGGCGCGGCCAGGCCGGACGTGCGGTGGGTCGGCGGCGTCACCGACGGTACGTACGCGGCGATCGGCCAGCACCTCAAGGGCCTCGGCTCCACCCTGGAGGCCCGCACGTCCTGGTTCTGCGCCGCCGACGCGATCATCTGCCTCGGCGCCGGGATCACCGCCGCCGACGGGGTGCCCGTCGAGACGGTCGTCGACAACCGCCTCCTCGGTGAGAGCGGCACCGCCGCCCTGACCACCGGCGAGCGCTGGGCCCACCTGGAGGGGCACGGCGGCTGGGTGCTGCCCGGGGGCACCGGCGCGCTGCGCACCCTGCGGGAGGACCGCACCGGCGCCTGGAGCGACATCAACAGCGCCGGCTCCCCCGAGCGCCGCACCCGCCGCTTCCAGACGCTCTGGCTGGACCACGGCCCGGACCCCACCGGAGCGGACTACGCCTATCTGCTGATGCCGGGCGCCTCGCGGCGGTCGGTCGCCGCACGCGCGGCCGACCCGGACTGGCTGCACGTTCTCCACAACGGCCCGGGTGTCCAGGCGGTCGCCGTCCCCTCCCTCGGCCTGACCGCCGCGAACTTCTGGGAGGCCGGTACGGTGGGTCCCCTCACGGTCACCGCGCCCGCGAGCGTCCTCGTCCGGCGCCGCCGCTCCGTCCTCGATCTCCGTCTCGCCGAACCGCCCCGCACCGGGCAGCCCCTGGACGTCCTGTGGAACCGGCCCGTCCGCCGGGTGCTCGCCCACGATCCCTCCGTGGAGGTTCTCGCCACCGGCCGCGCGCTGCGTCTGCGGGTCACCCCCGGTACGGCGTGCGTGACCCACCGTTGCGAGGTGCTCGTCTAGCCTTTTGTGAGACCCCTACAATCACAAGGGGTGCTGAGCTGTTGACTCGGCATGGTCGGGTGCGGGTTCTGTCCGGCTCCACCAGGATTCGACACGGAGGACTGTACGGAGTGGACGGCGGGGTTTTCTTGGTCGGCTTCGTAGGGTCGGTACATGACCGTTGTCGACCAGATCCCGAGCGAGCCCGCTGACGCCCGTGGCCGAGTGGCCGAGCTGCACGTCCTGCGCGAGCAGGCGATGCGGGGCCCGAGCGAGCGCGCGACCGAGGCCCAGCACGCCAAGGGCAAGCTGACCGCACGTGAGCGCATCGAGCTGCTGCTCGACCCTGGTTCCTTCAACGAGGTCGAGCAGCTGCGCCGCCACCGAGCCCAGGGCTTCGGCCTGGAGGCGAAGAAGCCCTACACCGACGGTGTCATCACCGGCTGGGGCACGGTGGAGGGCCGGACCGTCTTCGTCTACGCGCACGACTTCCGCATCTTCGGCGGCGCCCTGGGCGAGGCCCACGCCACCAAGATCCACAAGATCATGGACATGGCCATCGCGGCCGGTGCCCCGCTGGTCTCCCTGAACGACGGGGCCGGCGCCCGCATCCAGGAGGGCGTCTCCGCCCTCGCCGGCTACGGCGGCATCTTCCAGCGCAACACCAAGGCCTCCGGCGTCATCCCGCAGATCTCCGTGATGCTCGGCCCCTGCGCCGGCGGCGCCGCCTACAGCCCCGCCCTCACGGACTTCGTCTTCATGGTCCGCGAGACCTCGCAGATGTTCATCACCGGACCGGACGTCGTGAAGGCGGTCACCGGCGAGGAGATCAGCCAGAACGGCCTCGGCGGCGCCGACGTGCACGCCGAGACCTCCGGCGTCGCGCACTTCGCGTACGACGACGAGGAGACCTGCATCGCCGAGGTGCGCTACCTCCTGTCGATGCTCCCGCAGAACAACCGCGAGAACCCGCCGGCCGTCGCCTCCGAGGACCCGGCGGACCGCCGCTCCGACGTCCTGCTCGACCTGGTGCCCGCCGACGGCAACCGCCCGTACGACATGCACAAGGTCATCGAGGAGCTCGTCGACGACGGCGACTACCTGGAGATCCACGAGCGCTGGGCGCGCAACATCATCTGCGCCCTCGCCCGCCTGGACGGCCAGGTCGTCGGCATCGTCGCCAACCAGCCCCAGTCGCTGGCCGGCGTCCTCGACATCGAGGCCTCCGAGAAGGCCGCCCGCTTCGTGCAGATGTGCGACGCCTTCAACATCCCGATCATCACTCTTCTGGACGTACCCGGCTTCCTTCCGGGCGTCGACCAGGAGCACGGTGGAATCATCCGGCACGGCGCGAAGCTGCTCTACGCCTACTGCAACGCGACCGTGCCCCGGATCTCGCTGATCCTGCGCAAGGCCTACGGCGGCGCTTACATCGTGATGGACTCCCAGTCCATCGGCGCCGACCTGACGTACGCCTGGCCCACCAACGAAATCGCGGTCATGGGCGCCGAGGGCGCCGCCAACGTGATCTTCCGCAAGCAGATCGCGGAGGCCGAGGACCCCGAGGCCATGCGCGCCCGCATGGTCAAGGAGTACAAGGCCGAGCTCATGCACCCGTACTACGCGGCGGAGCGCGGTCTGGTCGACGACGTCATCGACCCCTCCGAGACCCGCCAGGTGCTCGTGCGCTCCCTCGCGATGCTCCGCACCAAGCACGCCGACCTGCCGTCCCGCAAGCACGGCAACCCGCCTCAGTAAGAGGAGACCCCCGAAGTGACCACACCCGCCACAGCCAGCCTTCTCCGCGTCGAGAAGGGCCACGCCGACCCCGAGGAGCTGGCCGCCCTCACCGCGGTCCTCCTCGCCCGCGCCTCCGCCCAGCCCGCCGGGGACACCGCCCCGTACGGCCGCTCCACGGCCGGCTGGCGCCGCCTGGAGCGCCAGTCCGGCTTCCGGCCCTCCCACTCCTGGCAGGGCTGAGCCCGCCGCCCGAAGGCCCCCGTCCCGCCCGGGACGGGGGCCTTCGGCGTTCCGGGCCCGCCGGCCGCGTGAGCGGGCCCGCCGGACCACACGAAAGGCCCCCCGCCCCGGAAGGGGGCGGGGGGCCTTCGCGTGTCCGGCGACCCGTCGGGACGGTTACCGCAGCCGGGCCATGAGGGCGTGCTCGACGAGGGTGATGAGCGCGCTCTTGGCGTCGGCCCGGTGGCGGGCGTCGGTGGTGATGATGGGGGTGTCGGG
>NZ_JBEORS010000015.1:0-164923 GCF_040302405.1 Streptomyces sp. NPDC126503 | reverse complement strand
ATCCCGACCGCGGGCCCCGCCCCGCCCCCCGGCGCCCCCCCCGCCGCGGGGCCCGCGGCGGCCCCCCCGGCCCCCCCCCCCCCCCCCCCCTCTCCCGCAGGAAGGAACAGCGCCCTCGGGCCGGCGGCCCGGGGCGGGGCGGGGGCTGCCCCGCATGCCCGGCGGGCACCGGCGGGGAAACAGCCGCCGATCCCGCGCGGGGCGGGACACAGCGAAGCGCGCGCCGCGACCGTACATCGGTCGCGGCGCGCGCTCATCCACTCGTCATGCTGCTGCACGCCGGCGCTGCGGCGGGTGGCAACCCGGACTGGCTTCGTTCATCTCTGGGGACAGCATTTGTCGACGGGATCCGGAGTCAGTTGGGGTCGATGCGAAATGACGGCACTGTCGTGGTTCCGAAGCCGAGACGGTGAGCCGCCCGTCAGCCACGCTGACGGCGACCGGTCCGAGTCCCCCGCGGCCAGTTGTGACACCACGCTGGTGATGCGTGCCTAGGTCGTAGAGGTCACTCACCCGACAGGGGGAGGGAGGTCGTTCTGGGTGTTGATGTCGCGTCGCCGCGGGCGATGCGAGGGTTGTTGCGTGATCGATGCGACAGGGACGACGAAGGCGCGTGGGCGCACATGGCTGCAGCGGTGGCCGTACTGGGTAGGCCCGGCCACCATGCTCTGGGCAGTGGTGTACGCCGGCTTCGGCCTGGCATGCGCGCTGAGCGGGACGCCGCTGCTCTACTTGGGCGGCGCGCCGGGGCCCTCCGCGCTGGGCTGGGCGGTCGTGGCGGTGGGGTCGCTTGCTGCGGTGACCTGTTGGGTGGTGGGGCGGTTGGGGTTGCGGCCGGCGTTGCGGGTGGTTCTGTGGGCAGTCGGCCTGCTGGCCGGGATCGCCGCGTTCGGTCTGCTGATGGACGTCATCACACTGGCGTTCGGCCAGGGGGTGGACAGTGGGGTGGCCGCTGCGAACCATGCGCTGGCGGCGGCCGGGGTCGTGCTGCTCGCGGCCACTGCCCGATCCGTCCGCCACCTGTCCGGAGCAGCCGTCGTGCGTCCCCCTTCTGCCGCCTCCCGGCCGGTCCAGCTCGCTGCCTGCGCCGGAACGGTGTCCTTTCTCCCCTACGCGGCGATGAAGCTGATCTGGGCTTCCGGTGGCACCTTCGCCGGGATAACCGGCGAGGAAATGCTGGCGATCTCCAAGCGCAACGGTGCGTCGGGACTCTGGCTCACCCTGGAGTCATGGGGCCTGGACGGAACCGTGCTGCTGGCCGCGCTCGGCGTCTTCCTGCTGTGGGGCCTGGTTCGCCCGTGGGGCCAGGTCTTCCCGCGCTGGACGCGGTGGCTGAGCGGTCGGCGCGTCCCGCGCTGGCTCCCCATGGCCCCGGCCTTGATCGGCGCCGCCAGCTTGGCTCCGTACGGGGTGCTCGGGGCCGGCTACGCGGCCCTGGCCACGGCCGGCGTGGTGACGATGCCTCAAGGCGACTTCCACTCCCCGAGCGATGCCCTGCTGGTCGCCTGGATCGGCTTGGGCGCGTTCGCCGTGTACGGGGTCGCGCTGGCTATCGCTGCCCGCTCGTACTGGATTCGGACCCATACCATCCGCCGGGAGCACGCAAGCGCTGAGTGAGCGCCCGCGGCCAGTTGGCTTCCTATGACTGCGCATCGGCGGCCCGTCGCGATGATCACGTCGGATCACCGCGGACAGGTCGACCTGGGGCATCTGCTGTGATCAGCACCCTTCGCCGGGAGCATCCCACGGAGCCCTGGCAAGAGGTTCGGTGCCTCCGGAACTCGTCAACACCGCCCTCCGGCAGAACAGGGTGCCTCCCCAACCCATCGACAACCGACTTCACTACTGCCGAATAAAGCCACCGGACGCTCCTGCGCCCGTGGACGGGTCAGTGGGAGTCGTCGTAAGGCTCGCGGCTGCCGGACTTGGCCAGCCCTCGGCTGATCATGTAGCCGACGGTCAGGATCACGATGTACAGCCACGCCTTGTCGGCACGGAAGTAGTCGGCGTGCCCGTCCTCGGTGCCCACGACCATGGAAGCGATCAGTACCGCGACCACGGACGCGAGGTAGACGAAAAATTCAGTCGTCTTCAGAGCCGACTTCGTCTCGGTCGACAGCCGACGGGTGCGATGCGCGACAGGATCGGCACCCGCGTGGTGGGCCGGGCTACCGAGGGGGTTTTCCATGCTCATGGCACTGCATCCCATCTGTTACCGGAAGTACCCGCTGTACTTCACAAGGTGAGGAAGCCGCGTAGAAGATCAACGCTCTCGACCCGCGAATACCCGTTTTCAGCCAGGTAAACGTGGCTTCAAGACATGCCCACATCAGACCGCCGCCCCGCGACCCACGCAGCGATAAGACCACCGGTGACCGACCCGCGGGCGGCGCCGTCCGGTCCGCACCGCCTTCTTGGATGACCTGGTTCTTGGAAGGCCGGCGCCCGTGCCACCCACCCCGCACAGCGGGGCGGAAGCGCCGGCCACTTCTCGTCCCACCCCCACCGCCACGACCCGGCCAGGTCGGCATCCGGCCTGCCCAGCGTCGCGGGTCGATGCCGGAGCAGCACAGCGCCCCGGCACCTGGATGCGGTACCGAGGCGCAGGGAGGGGGGTGTTGGTCAGAGCTGGCCGAAGATGATGGAGCCGGGGGCCTTGGGGTCGTCGGAGAAGTGGTACTCGCGGAGCGTGCGGACGAACTCGAGGCGGGAGATCACCCCGTCTCCGTCGGTGTCGATCCGGGAGAAGGCGTCCAGGGCAGTGGGGTCGGTCACCTTCCAGACGTCCGTCAGCAGGCGGGTGAACTGGTCCTTGCTGATCTCGTTGTCCCCGTCGACGTCGATGACGTCGAACACCGCGTGGGCGCCGCCTTCGGCGACGTTCAGCCTGCTGGTGTCGATCGCGGCCATGCGCGAGGCCTGGGCGTACTGCTCACGGTCGAGGCGGTCCCCGTCGACGCCCGCGTGACGCAGCAGCTCCACCCACTCCATCTGGAAGTGCGTGATCAGGGCCAGGGCACGGAGGTCGTCCTTGCCCAGCTGGTAGGCGGTGATGAAGCGGTCGGCCAGGGCCTGGTAGTCGCCCCAGACCAGGTAGCCGTTCTTGTCGGCGTCCAGGACGTCGAAGGCCCGCCCGTACTTCTCGCTCACGACGTCTGCCACAGTTTTTCCCCTTTTTGGTGGTGCTGGCCGATCGGTCGATGCGCATCCTCCTCGTCCCTCCCGCCCCGGGACGAGGAGTTCGCCCAAGATCACCCGATGGCGCGAACCGGATCCGGCCACCACCACTCCCGCGCCCTTCCACCCCGCGAGCCGGGCGGGGGGACGCCGGCCAGCTCCTCGTTCCGCACCCTCCCCCCACGCCCCTCCGACCCGGGTGAGTGCCGGGGTGAGTAACTGAGTGAAGTCTGCGACCTTGTGACTGCGCCGACCGCGTACGGCATGGCGGCGCGCCCCGCGTTAGCACACGACAGCGCTGGTGAAGTCCGGATCCCAGGAAGAGCCACACGCATTGGCGATCTCCGACCGTTGGCCGTTTTCGCTGGTCAGGCGCTGCGCAGCCTGTGAACCGGTGGGGCTGCATCCGTCGGCTTTCACCACCGAAGGCAACGCCGAACAAAAGGGGAGTGGACCATGGGCACGTGGAGCGACTGGGAGAGCCTGGGCGGCGCGATCATCTCGGCCCCCAGCGTAGCCTCGCGGGTCAAGGAGCGGCTCACCGTGGTGGCGCGTGACACCAAGAACAAGGTCGCCATCCGCTCGTACACCGACGGCAGCGGCTGGAGCGAATGGGGTGGTCTGGGCGGGCCAGTCACCTACGACCCGGCGATCATCTCTGCCAAGCCGGATCTCTACACCGTCTACGCCGCCGGAAGCAACCAGAACGTCTACCGCAAGAGCTACACCGACGGCAGCGGCTGGGCGACCGACTGGACCAAGACCTACGACGTCGGAACCGCCTGGGCCGGCATCGCGGCTGCCTCCTCCCGGGAGGGCCGCATCGACATGTTCACCCTCAACAGCACCAACCAGGTCCAGCATGGCACCTACCTGCCCGGAGGCTCCTGGCAGCCCCTCAACAACATCGGCGGCACCATGCAGGGCACCATGGCCGCCGCATCCTGGAGCAGCGGCCGGGTCGACCTCATCGCCCGCGGCGCGGCCACCAACACACTGTGGCACCGCGTGCTGAGCGGCAGCACCTGGTCGAAGTGGCGTGACATCGGCTCCAACATCATCTCCGGCCCCGCCGTGGCGACCTGGGGGCCCGACCGGCTGGACGTCTTCGCCAAGGGCCGCGAACACCAGATCCAGCACCGCTTCTGGAACGGCCAGAGCTGGAGCGAATGGAAGGACCTGGGCATCAGCCACACCGACGACAACCTCGCCGCCGTCTCCCGGGCCCCCGGCAACATCGAACTGTTCGCCCGCGGCCGTGACAACAAGCTCTACCACCGCACCTACACCGCCGACCCCAGCGAACTCGACAACGGCGGCGTCAACGACGCCAACTGACCCCCTGGGTGCCGCTTCGCCCCCGGGCACGGCCATCACGACGACGGCCTTCGTCGCGGCGGCCACCTCTCCTTCGGCTCCGGCTGGTGCGCACGCGAGGCGTCTGCCTGGCCTGGCAAAGGGGCTGGTGGACCGTCCGGGCCCGGGCTACGGTCACCCCCAGCGGCGCAGCACCGCGCGCCCGCGTACGAAGGAGGGGGCCATGACCCACGACACCGGCTGGGGCCACCAGGACGACATCGGCTGGGGAGCCGCCCCGAACTGGAACCGCCGTGACACCGGCTGGGGCACCACCATGGACCCGGGGTGGGGCGCCGCCGACACCACCTGGAACTAGCCCACGCACACGCACCGAGGCCCCGCCCGCAGGAACACTCCTACGGGCGGGGCCTCGGTGCGTGTACGCGCCGCCGGCCACGACTCGGGGGGATCCGTCGACGGCGGCGCCGACGCCGCATCCGCCCACGACGCCGCACCCCACACCGCGCGCCATCGGGCGGAACCGGCAGGAGCGTTTCTTCGGTGAAACCGATCCCCCGGGCAGCCGACCCGCAGCCGATTCACCCGCGCCGGCACCGCTCGGGCCGCTATGCCTGTCCTTCGTGATCACGAACATGGTGCGCGGTCTGGCCGCGCTCTCCCTCGCCCTGTCCCCGCTCGCCCTCCCGACCACCGCCCACGCCGCGCGCACCGTCCCCGCCGGGGTGCCTGCGGCCCCCGCTGCCGCGCGGGCGTTCCCGCTCAGCTTCGCCGTCGGGCAGATCCCCGTGGCCGACGAGTCCCGGGCCGGGTACACCCGCGACAAGTTCAAGCACTGGAACACCGGCCTGGACCCCGCCGACGGCTGCAACACCAGGGCGGAGGTGCTCCTGGCCGAGGCCGCCGAAGCACCGTCCGTCGCGGCCGGCTGCAAACTCTCCGGCGGCAGGTGGCTCTCCTACTACGACGAGCAGGACGTCACCGACCCCGGGAAGCTGGACATCGACCACATGGTCCCCCTCGCAGAGGCCTGGGACTCCGGTGCGAGCGCCTGGACGGCGGCGCGGCGGGAGGCGTACGCGAACGACCAAGACGCCGCCGCCTCCCTCGTCGCCGTGACGGCGCGGTCGAACCGTCAGAAGGCCGACCAGGACCCCTCGACGTGGATGCCGCCCGCTCCGGGGGCGACGTGCCGGTACCTCGCCGAATGGACCGCGACCAAGCTCCGCTGGGGCCTTGCCGCCGACCAGGCCGAGATCGACGCCATCAACGTCTACGCCGGCGGCCCCTGCCAGACGACCGTCGTCCACTACACCACCGCCCCATAGGCGCCGGACCGCGCGGGCGCCAAGCACTGCGGGCACGCAGCTCGGCCGGCTCGGGAAGACGTGCCGGTGAGCGGCCCGATGAACGACCCTCGCCTGCGGCGTCGGGGGGCCGCGGAGGGTGGAGCTGTCGGGGATTCTCACCCCAGAGGTGACATCATGATCATCACCCGCACAGCCGCAGCAGCGGCGCTCGCGGCAGCACTCGCATTCGGAGGCACGGCGGCCGTCAGCGCCGTACAGGTAACCGGACCCTCCGAGCAGAGCATCGTCCAGGCCGACCGGCAAAAACCCCGGCCGACTCAGCCAGTGTCGCCCCCCGGGCTTTCCCGGTCCGACGTCGACCGGCCCGACCAGGCGCAGACACCCCTCACCGGGCGGGGGAACCAGTTCAAATAGACCCGAACGCACCGAGGCCCCGCCCGCAGGAGAACTGCGGGCGGGGCCTCACCCGTAAGCACGCCGCCGGCCACGAGGGGGGGCCGTCGACGGCGGCACCGACGCCGCTTCCGCCCACGAAGCCGCACCCCGCACCCAGGCCAAAAAGGCGCAGAGCCGGCAGCCCTGTCGAAGCTGCCCCTGCCGCCGTGGAAGGAGGCTCCGTCGAAGGCGACCGTGTCACTGCGCGCTCCGCAGCTGCTCCAGGGCCCGCGTGGAGTCGGCGGTGACGGGCATGTCGAACCGCTCGGCGAGGAAGCCGGGGGCGGGCACCGCGCCCGCATCGGGCACCATGCCGACCGCCGCCCGGACCTCGTCGGCATGTCAGGGGTTCGAGGTATCTTCCGTGTCCTCGTTGAACGGGACGACCTTGACGTTGGTGATCATGGCGCCGCAGTGGCCGGATTCCGGTGGGGAGGCGGAGGAGAAGCGGAGGGTTTCTGTCTCGCCTTCGGCGATGAACTGCAGGCTGGCCGGCTGCCACCGCTCGTCCTGTGCCGGCGGGTCGAACTGCTTGCGCTTGTTGTCGACGATCTCGACGGTGTAGGGCTGTTCGGGGATCTCGTCGCATCCGGGCCAGGTTTCGCGGGAATGCTCCCAGCGGATGACGTATCTCTGGCCGACCGTGGTCTCGAAGCTCTGCTCGATGCTTCCGGGGGATCCGCCGGTGAGGTTGGCCGCCTGGTGGTAGGAGGGGGATCCGGCCAGCTTGCGGCCGACGATGTCGATGTCGCCGCTTCGCAGGCGCCATTCCGGAAGCTCGTGGGCGTTGCCGGAGTTGATGCGCTTGTGGCCGAGCTCGGTGTCCGGGGCGGCCGGGCGGGAGAAGGTGCCGTTGTTGACGAGGTTGTGGTCGGCGGCGGTCGCCGGCGGGTGCATGGCCGTGCCGGAGGCGAGGAGAGCGCCGGCGACGAGCAGGACCCGGTGCGTGTGGGGCATGGAACGTCAAGGCCTTCCTGATCGGCTGTGAGAACAGTGCGGGAGGGCTGCCGCGGTGAGGTGTAGGGGCGGGCGCGGGGGCTCGCCGGCGGGTGGGCGGTCGGGCGGGTGGGCGGTCGGGCGGGGCGGACAGCGCCCCGGGAGGGGTCCCGCGTCCGGGAAGGACCCGCCGGCCGGGGCGCTGAGCGTGGGGAGGGCAGGTCAATCGTCCCCGTTGCCTCCGCTTCCTCCGGTGCCTCCGCTGTTGCCGTTGTTGTTGTCGTTGTTGGCGACCGGCTTGACCACCACGTCCGCGATCAGCGCGCCGCAATGGCCGTTGGACGGGGGCGCCTTGGAGGCGAAGCTGAGGGTGACGAAGTCGCTCTCGGCGGTGAAGGTCAGGCTCCGCTTGCGGTAGGTGCCGGGGTCGCCGGTGGGCTCGAAGCGCTTGGGTTCGATGTCGCTGCCGTCGAGGCTGACGTCGTAGGGCTGGTCGGGGTGGTTCTCGCAGCCGTCCCACGTCTCGGGGCTGTGCTGCCATTCGAGCTTGTACCGCTGGCCGCTGTCGGTCTCCAGGTCCTGCTGGATCGTGCCGTTGGAGCCGCCGTTGATGTTCGCCGCCTGGTGGCGGTAGCGCGCGGTCTGGCTGCTGAAGATGTCGACGCTGCCCTTGGTGACCCGCCAGCCCGTCATGATCTGGTCGGAGTTGGCGGAGGTGACCCGCTTGTAGGTCGCGGCGCCCCTCTCGACGTCGGGCTTGCTGAACGTGCCGTTGGTCACCAGGTTCGTGCTGGCGGTGGCGAAGGTGGCGGGGACGAGGGCGAGGCCGGCCAGCAGCGCGCTACTCAGCGCCGTGACCAGGGCGAGGCGAGGCCTGTTCATGAGGGTTCCTTCCGTCGGAGGATGCGGAGGCGGGAAAGCCCCCGGGCGGGGACGTGACAGTTGATCCGGATGCCGGATTTCCTTGAGCTGAATTGTCCGGCGGAGCCTTTGAGAACCCGGGATTCTCGGAAAACCGGGACCCTGGGCCATTGATGTGCCTTGTGCACGGAACGCGTCGATGGGTACGGCCGGCAATGTTCGGCAGCCCACACGGACGCATTTACGTCCCCCACCCACCATGGCGCTTTCACCGGCAGCAAGCGCAAGGCATGACGAACACCTTCACCTGATCGGGTGAGAACACCTCGGGAACTATACAACCGTGGTTTTTTCCTACAATGGCGAGCGCCCGCCAAAACCGCTGACGGCAGGGCTTTTCTGGTGCAGAAACCGTCCTTCCACGGTTCCGCGTGACAGGTGGTTCGCAGGTGACGGGGGAGCCGGAAAGCAGAAGCCTGTGGTTTTACGGCGAGTAATAGTGCGCCCTCTTCACAACCTGTGCGCGCGCTGCGAGGGAGCCAGCGAGTGCGGGTTTTGCTGTTTCCGGGGAACCGGCGGGGTAACGATTGACCTGCCGGACACGGATATTGGCCTGTGTTCCGATTCCGGCCCCACTGGAGGCATCACCCCTTCCCCTGCACAGCGGAAAAGGAGAAATGCATGCCCGAAATCAGTCGTATCCGTGTGGACGTTCAGACCGCATCGGAAACGCCGGCCAAGACCACCAGCAGGATCTATCTCGGTTTCGGCGGACGCGAGTTCCGGCTGCGGACCCAGAGCAGCCCCGGCAATGACTTCGCCCCTGGGGCCCGGCAGGACTTCTACCTCGGGGCCGACCCCAACGTCGCCCAGCCCGAGCGGAACGACCCGCGCGAGCCCCGCCTGCCGGCCACCGCCCTGGACGGCGAGGTCTACCTCCGCCTCCACCCCGCGGGCGATCACCGCGACTGGGTCATCGAACGCGCCCGGGTCCACGTCTTCTCCGGCGCGCAGGAGCTGGCCGTGTACGACACCCCCGCGCTGCGCGACGCCAACTCCCCCCTGAAGCACAAGATTTGGCTGGGTGACGACTCCGGCCACATCTACCACCTGGAGCGCCAGGGCGCCCCGGGCGGCGACTGATCCCCCTCCCCCCGACGAGCGGCCCACGGGCCTCTTCATCACACCTTCGAACAGGAAGACAGCATCATGAACCGCACCGCACGCAAGGCCGGCATCACCACCCTCGTCCTGGCCGCCGCCCTGGCCGGTCTGACCACCGGCGCTCCCCAGGTCACCGCCGCCTCCGGCGGCCACAACCTGATCACCAACGGCTCCTTCAACCAGCCCACCGCCCCCGAGGGACCCTACGGCTACACGCGCATCGACGCCACGAACGACCACCTGCTGCCCGGGTGGGACGTCGTCCGCGGCGACATCGACATCTACAACCGGGACCTCGCCCAGAGCCCCAAGCGCAACCAGGCCGCCGACCTCACCGGCTCCCAGCCCGGCACCATCCGTCAGACGATCGAGACCGTGCCCGGCAAGGAGTACGCCATCCGCTGGCAGCACTCCCGCGAGACGTTCCCCGGCTGCGACCGCTTCCCCGAGCAGCCCTACGAAGTCACCGTCATCGGCAACACCAGCGGCCGCTTCGAGCCCCAGGGCGACGCCGGCGACTGGCTCAAGACCGGGATGCGGTTCACCGCTTCCGACGACACCGAGAACATCCAGTTCGCCTCGAAGTCCAGCACCAACAACGGCGGCTGCGGCGCGATGATCACCGACGTCACCGTCACCGCCCTCACCTCCAACGGTGACAACGGCGGAAGCGGCGACAACGGCGGAGGCGGCGGGGACGACTGACCCACGGCACCACCACTCCTGCAGTCCCCGCCGGGGACCTGCCCCGCCGGCGGGTCCCCTCCGCTTCCCGGCACCGGCTGCCGCACCCCCCCGGCCGGCGGACAGGCCCCGCAACTCTGCCGGGGGTCGGCAAGCCCCGTCCACAGGCTGCTGATTTCCCGCTACCTGACAGCACCTAGCATCCCCTTGCCGCCCGTGCCGGCCGTGACGAAGCCGCCACCAGGGCGAGGCGGCTGTCCGTGGTTCCGCCCCGCGGCTGCGCGGGGCAGCGGAACCACCTCAGGACGGGCCGCTAGGCGTGCTGCTCCACCCGGCGCTCCGGGAGTACGAGTCGAGCAGGTCCACGACGAAGATGAGGGTCGAGTGCGCCGGGATCAACGGTGAGGGAGACTCCTTGCCGTAGCCGAGACGCGGAGGAACGACGATTTCGCGCCGACCGTCGGCCCTCATTCCCCGCACGCCCCGGTCCATCCCCTTGATGACCCTGCCGCCGCCCAGGGCGAACTTGAACGGTTCCCCGCGGTCCCAGGAAGCGTCGAACTCCGTCCCGGACTCGAACCTCACCCCCACGTAATGCACCAGGACCACCATGCCCGGCTTCGCCTCGGGGCCGTCCCCGACGATCAGGTCGCGGATGGTCAGCTCGGTGGGAGCGGCACCCCTCGGAACGTCGACCTCGGGCTTCGTCTGCTCACCCATACAACCTCATCACACCATGCGAACACACGGACTCTCCAAGGCAGCCTATGCCGGTCTCGTAGCGGTCACCGACGCCGCTCGGGGACGGACCTTGTCGCCTGGGAAAAAGCAGCCTCATGTGCCCTGCCAATTGGCGGACTTATCGGCACGGCCGCCTGGTGCTCGCCGTCGGGCGGTGCTATCAGGACGCGGAGATCTTGGTCATTCAGTCGTTCCAGTCCCAGGACCAGGCGACCAAAGTCGTGCTCGCTGAACGACTGCGTGTTGGCGGTCTTCGGTGACAAGCAGGAGTTCCCCCTCGAGGAGGAAACCGCCGTCGTACTCGCCGGCCCCCACGGCCGGCAAGGGAAGGGCGGGATGGAAGGCCATCGCGTCACACGGGGTACTGCGAGCTCAGGAGCCGGCGGCGGGCGCGGTCGGTGACGTGGGAGACGCCTACGGTCTTCGCCTCGTGGTACTCGTGCGCACCGGCCACCGCGACGAGGCCTCACCGGTTGCCCGTGACGGCCAGGACGGGATCGCCGACCTCGGCGAAGGGTCGTCTGGGCCGTTACGGTCAGCAGGAAGCGCGGTCATACCGAAAGGATCTTCGCGAAGATCCGGTGGCGCTCGATCACGGTCCCGGTTCGTGGGCTGTTCGGGGCGGCTGCTACGGGTCTACGACTCACATTTCGGTGGTCCCCCACGGCGACGGCGGCGTGGGCGGTGATCCGCTGCACCTCGCATAGGGCGGCTTCCCGCTCGGCTGCGGCCGCGGCCTCGGCGGCGAGCTCAGCCTGGACGACGACGCCGGTGTCCGGGCGGTACACGGTGCCCGCTGGAGTGGCGGCGAGCATCTGGTCGACGCGCTCCCACTTCGTGAGCTCCGCCCGGCCACGGACGTCGTCGGCCAGGTCCTCGTATCGGGAGTCCTGACGTGCGTCGAAGCGGGCGTCTTCGAGGGCCGCCGCGACGACGTCGGCATCCGTCCCCTTCGCCCGGCACCGTACGACGCGGGCAAGAGCGACCGACTCCCTGGGCACGGCGACACGCGGCCGGTGGTGCGCCGGGGCGGCCAGGGCGTGGGCATCTTCGGCCTCGTATGCGTGATGCGGATGCGGTGGCGGGCCGCCACCGGAGCGCTTCTGTGACGGCCCGCGCATATGTGAGTACGGCTGTTGTTCGCTCACCTGCGCGTGCTCCGGATCTCCTTCCAGCCAGAACCGTACGAAGCGCGCTGGGTGGCGCCAGGCGCCCCGATCGGTGGCGGGTGTCGGCGACAGGGTCGGGACGAGCGCGGTGACGTCGCGAGCTTCACGGCTCTCCCCGGCGGAGGCGAAGCGGACGCCGGTCCATAAATACTCCCGGCCGGCAAGCAGGCGGGTATTCGCCCAGGGGTATACAAGCGCTCGCGGTAGTGGTGGCCGACGACGCTGAAGGCCAACGAACGGAGCCCGGCAGTGTGTGTACTGCCGGGCCCCTGGTATGCAGTGCGTCAGCCGTTGTGGCGGTTGATGAAGTGGGTGCTCGGGTGGGACCAGGCGCCGGCGGTGGTGGTGGACCAGCTGATCTTGACGGGGTTGAAGGTGGCGTCGGTCTTGGTGAGCCAGGTGAACATCTTCACGGTGCCGTTGCTGTAGCCGTACATCACACCGAGGTCGTCGCGGCCGTCACCGTTGTAGTCACCGACGACCGTCTTCATCGAGGTGTACGTCAGGTCGCCGGCGGCGGCGGTGAGCGCGGCGCGCGGCGGAGCGAAGGTGCCGTTGGCGTTGCTCTTGAGGGTGTAGGCGATGTCGCGGCCGTCGGAGTAGTCGAACCAGAACAGCAGGTCGTCGCGGCCGTCGCCGTCGAAGTCACCGGAGTGCAGGTTGGTCGCCGACCAGTCGCCCCAGGTGTCGTGGCGGAAGCCCTGGAAGGGGGCGGCGTAGCCGCCGTTGGGCTGGGCGAGGAACGTCCACACCTTGACGGCGCCACCGGTGTAGTCGTAGAGCACTGCGAGGTCGTCGCGGCCGTCACCGTTGTAGTCACCGGTCACGGTCTTGCCCATGGCGCGGGTCCACGTGGTGGAGGTCCAGCTCTTCACGGGGGTGGTGAACCCGCCGCGGGCGTTGGCGACGAAGGTGAAGAGGGCGTCGCTGGTGTCCTCGTACTCGTACCAGACGATGAGGTCGTCGCGGCCGTCGCCGTTGGAGTCACCGGCGTGCAGCTGGACGCGGTCCCACTGCCAGGACGAGGACGGCGCGGTCCAGGTGGCGAAGGGGGTCTCGAAGGCGCCGTTGGCCTTGCCGAGGAAGGTCCAGATCTTCGTCTCGGTGGCGTACTTGTACATCACCGCGACGTCGGAGCGGCCGTCGCCGTTGAAGTCTCCGGAGACCTTCTTCATGGCCTCCAGCTTCCAGTAGTCCTCCGGGGTGCGGGCGAAGGAGGAGTGCGGGGCGGCGAAGGAGCCGTCGGTGGTGCCGTTGAAGATGTGCATGGCGTCGGTGCCGTCGCCGTAGGTGTACCAGTTGACCATGTCGGCGATGCCGTCACCGTCGAAGTCGTTGCGCACCACGGTGCCGCTGGACCACTGGGAGACGCCCTGGGCGCTGTAGACCGTCAGGCTTCCGCGGTCGGTCAGCACAGCGGTACCGCCGACTGCGTTGGTCTTCGCCTCCCACAGGTTGGCGGTGTCGGTGGCGTTGCGGACGACGAGGTTGCCGGTGGCGTCCAGCAGAGCGGTGGCGCCGGCTTCGGTGGTGCCGCTGGACCAGAGGGTCTTGCCGGCGCTGGAGGTGATCACCAGGTTGCCGCCTGCCTGCATGGTGAGTGTGGCCGAGGCGGAGGCGAGCGTCTCGCCGGGCAGCAAGCGCTGCCCCGCGTTCAGCCGGAACCCGAACACGGCGTTGTCGGCGCGAGCGGCGATGGCGTCATTGCGCGTTTCGGTCGTATCTGTGCCGATGCATCCGGCCTGCCAGGAGCGGCTGCTGATGCCGACGAGTTCGGGCTTGCCGTTGGTCATGCGCAGCAGCGGAGCTCCTGTGTCGCCCTTGCAGATCGCGTCGGTCGCAGCCGTGCCGGTGATGTTCACCTCCGCTCCGGTGACGGTGTTGACCGCGAAGGAGGAGGTGTGGAGCTTGCGAGGTGCCCACTCGTCCTTGGTGCGGCCGTAGCCGGGGACGGTGATTACGTCGCCCTGGGCCGCCGGTGTGGTGGCTATGGCCACAGGGGTGATGCCGGTGGCGGGCGTAGCGAGGCGCGCCATGACGAGGTCGCGGCCGCTGCGAGGGGCGAGTTCGACGACGTCGGAGACGTGACCGCCTGTGGTGGCGAGCGTGGCGCGTCCGATGGTGGCCACGGTCTTGTGGGCCGGCTTGCCTGGCTGGAGTCCGGCCTGTTCGGCGGTGAAGCAGGATGCCGCAGTCACCAGCCATTGGGGGTCGACGAGAGCAGCGGAGCAGGTCCGGTAGGAGTTACCTTCGCCAATCTGCAGGTGCGCGGTGAACGGGTACGGGCTGTCGCCGGTGGGGGCCGGCGCCGTAGCGCTCGGTCCGGTGGTGCGGATCTCGACCAGCTTGCTGCGTGAGCCGCCCACCTGCCCTTCGCCGACGCTGGCGTAGCCGTCCTTGGCGATGGTGACGGTCTTGGTGGTGCCGTCTTCTGCGGTGAGGGCGGCGCTCAGCGGCTGGTCGGCCGCGTCGATGGCGAAGACCCGGTCGAGTTCCAGGGTCAGCAGGCCGGTGGTTGCGCGCGAGACGAAGCAGTAGGTGCCCTGCCGGTTCACGCTCTCGTCCTTGACCGCCATGACGCGTATTTGCTTAACGTTGGGGTCGCAGTCGGCGAGGGTGATGTTTCCGTCACCGCGGATGAGCTTGATGCCCTTTTCTGCCAGGATTTGCGTGGCATTGGGGTAGGAGCCGTCCTCGACGGCGAACGGCATTTCGGCTGAAGCGAGTGGCGCGTCGGCAGCGACGGCAGAGCCGCCGACGGGAGCGCTGAGCGCGGCGACGGCCATGCTTGCCATGGCCATTCTGGTGGCGCGATGCTGCACCTGTTGAAGTCCTTCCGAAGGCGGCTCATATTGGCCGCAAGTAGCGGTGCATCGCTGCCCGGACCAGGATCGCAGAGGGTCGGGAGCTAATGCATCAGCAAGATCGCGTGCAGAATCTTATTTGTCAACAAAAATCTCGGTGATCATGGTCACCTCCTTTGCCAGGCAACCCTTTTGACCATTCGTCACTCGGCGCGGTCACGTCGGCGAGGTGCGCTGCCGGTACGGCGTTTCAGCGAAGCATTGGATATGGCAAGATCCCTGGCCGGGCAAGGGACGCACATGGGCTGGCGCCTGCGCGCTGCATGAAGGATGCATTTACCAGGATGTGCGCTTCTGTACGCCGCAGTTGCGGCGTCTTCGTCCGATTTTCCTGACAGAACCGGCCCGTTGCCGCGGTCCGGATGATGAGATGAGTTGACTTTGAGGCGAAGAAATCGCCCCTCCGATAAGGCATGGGCGGCGCCCGGCGTGGCCCCGTCACTCGGGCGCGTCGGCGTCATGCTGGCCCTGGTGGCCGGACTGCTTGGCACCGCGCCTTCGCCTGCCACGGCGGAGGACGTCCCCTCCGTATCGGCCGATGGTGTTCCAGCAACACCTCGGGGACGGGTCGTCGAGCTGTGGAAGGCCGGGGGGCCCGGGGTCAAGGCCGCTGCCGAGGTCGCACTGACGGGAAGCGACGCGGAGGTGCAGCGGTTCCTGGACCAGGTGGCTCCGCAGGCAGCTGAGCAGGACGACCGGGTGGCCACCGCCCAGATCGCCAGCGTGGGCGGCCAGAGCCTCATCGCGGCGGCCCGCAACGCTCTCGCAGGCACTCCGCAGGACTTGAGGAGTTTCCTCAAGGACGGCTGGAAAGCTCCCTTGGAGCAGGATCAGCGCGTACGGATTGCGCAGATCATCGACACCGCCGGGCCGATCGTTCAAGAAGAGGGCCGGAAGGCGCTCAGAGGTTCCGCCATCGACGTGAAGGCGTTCCTCGACAAAGGCCGGTACGACTGGCAGGAGCAGGACGAGCGGGTTCAGCTGGCCCAGATCCTGAGCGTAGGCGGCCCCAACGTGCGTACAGGCGGACGGATCGCACTCAACGGCTCCGCCGCGGACATCCACGAGTTCCTGCTTGTCGGCCAGCACGTTGCGCGCGCTCGCGACCAGGAGTACGCCACGGTCGCCGAACTTGCCGCGCTGGCGAAGGAAGCGGGCCGGCAGGCCAGGCAGGAGACGACCGCAGCCACAGACGCGTCCAAGCGGGCGGTGGAAGCCTCACAGCTCGCGAAGGAGGCGGCGACACGTGCGGCCGCCGAGACCGAGGCCGCCCGTGAGGACTCGCAGCGGGCCGCCTCTGCGGCGTCCCGTGCCGCCGCAGCGGCCAGCCAGGCAGCCCAGGCAGCCGAAACCGCGATCGCCGCGGCTCGGTCCGCCAGCAACTCCGCTCGTGTGGCCGCCAACGCGGCGGCTCAGGCCTCTGCCGCAGCGGCCGGCGCTTCGCAGGCCGCCTCGCGGGCCCGGGGGGCGGCGGCCAACGCCGCCACTGACGCCACCCAGGCCAGCGCGGCCCGCCGCGCCGCTGACGACGCCCGGCATGCGGCCAAGGGAGCCGAGGAAGCGGCGGAAGCCGCCCACCAGGCCGGCATCGCCGCCACCGCGGCGGGCGCAGCGGCAACGGCCGCTATCAGCGCCGGCTCGAACGCCGACGCCGCCGCCGCCTCCGCCGAGGCCGCCAGCCGCTACGCCGACGCCGCCGGGGTCCACTCGGACGAGGCCTCGGCAGCCGCCGGACTGGCCCGCAAGCAGGCAGCGGAGGCCACCCGCGCCGCGAAGGCGGCCGAGTCACTGGCGGCCAAGGCCTCGAAGGCCGCCTACGAGGCACGTGACGCTGCGCGGAGTGCCGCCGCACACGCACGGAACGCGGCTACGGCAGCTGACGAGGCGGCCGACCATGCCGGCGATGCCGCCACCGCGGCGGCCCAGTCCACCGCTCATGCCGATGCCGCCACCATCGCAGCGAACATTGCCAGCGCTGCCGTGCAGAAGGCGAAAGAGACCTACGAGCTCGCTCGTGCGGTGGAGGCCGAGGAGCGCACCGCACGCACCAACGCTGCCGTGGAACGGGCCTACGTCCTCAGCGCAGAGGAAGAAGCACACGAGAAGAAACGGGCCGACCTGGTCCAGCAGATCAACGACCTCGACACCGCAATGCGCCGCTTGTCCGCCGAAGCTGCCCAGCCCGGCGCCGACACGGCCGTCATCGCGGCCAAGGCGCGCCCTCTGGCCCTCACGGTGATGCGGATCCGCGGACCGTGGGCCCGCACAGCTGCACAGGTGGCACTGGCCGGCACGGACGGAGAGATCGCCGAGTACGCCCGCACGGGGTGGGTGAAGGCCGCGCAGGAAGACGAGCGCACCGAGGCCGAACGTCTCGCCCTTGACTCGCCGTCCGAAAAGATCCGTGCCGCAGCCTCCCGCGCCCTCGCCGGCGACGCTGCGGCGGTGACCCAGTTCCTGTCCAAGGGCCAGTACGAGGTGGCTGCCGAGGACATGCGCCTGCACATCGCCCGAGTGATATCTGTCGGAGGGCCCATCACCGAGGAGCGAGGCCGGGCCGTCCTCGCCAGCAATTCGGTCGACGCCTATCGCGCGTTCATCACCGATGGGGAGCGCCTTGCCCGCCGTGAAGACGAGAAGATCCGGGCCACCCAGCTCAGGGACACGCAACGGCAGGGCGAGGAGATGGTCGCTGCCGCCCGTGTGGCACTCGCCGGTCCGTCCGACCTTCTGCACTCCTTCATCAAGACCGGTCAGTACAAGGCCCAGCGGCAGGACGAACTGGCGGCTGTACACCGCGCCCGGGTCCAGGAATTGATCGCCGAAGGCTTCGCGGTCGCCGCGACCGCGCAGAAGGACGCCGCACTCGCGCGGAAGGTCGCGGCCACGGCCCGGCAGGCATCAGCGGAGGCCACCGAAGCCGCCCGCCAAGCTGCGGCCTCGGCCACAGAGGCCGACGGATACGCGGCAGAAGCCGCCAAGTCCGCCGCCGAGGCCAAGGCATCGGCGGATGCGGCGGCCGCCTCGGCCAAAGCGGCAGACAAGGCACGCAAGGACGCCCAGGACTCCGCCGCACGGGCCGTCTGGTCGGCAACGGCCGCACAGGGCTCGGCGACCTACGCCCGCATCGAGGCCGAATCCGCCTGGGCGGCAAGCGACCAGGCCCGGCAGAGCGCTCTCGCCGCCGGCAAGGACAGCAAGGCGGCCACCGCAGCGGCGACGGACGCATTCGGCACCGCCGTCAGGAAGTACCGCGAGGAAGAGGCCACGTTCCGCGCCGTCGAGCAGGAATGGCGCGAAGCCGAGGCCGCGGCGGGTGCCGAGGCGCAGGAGGTCGACGAGGGCTGGATCCCCGACTGGCTTGAGGAAAAGGCCAACACGACCGGTATCTACGCCACGGAAATCTTCACCAACACCGATGTCCTGACCGGAGCCTTCGAAACGGCACTGGGTATCTACTCGATGGAAGCCGGCGTCGGCGGCATCGTCGGCGGCGCAGCGATCTGCCTCACCGGAGTCGGCTGCCTGGCCGGAGCCCCCGCCATAGCCGTCAGCGCCGGCCTCGTCACCGTAGGTGCCTACGGGACCGCCGACGGCATCTCCCGGATCGACGAAGGCCTCGGCGTCGCCCTGCGCAACGCCCGCGACAGAACGAACGCCTCCCAGAAGGTCCAGACGGGCCCTGCCCCCACGCCCAAGGAGCTGCCGGCCTTCCCGGATGCCAAACCGGCCAAGAGGAAGACTCCCGTTCAGGGCGGCGGAGGTCTGCGGTTCCGCTGGAAGGATTCCAAGGGAAAAATTTATGAGCACGATCGCCAGCACGACACGGTCGAGGTGTACACCAAGAACGGCAAGCACATCGGCGAGTTCGACTACCGGACCGGAAAGCAGACCAAGCCTCGCGACCCGACAAGGGAGGTAGAGAAGTAAGTCGTCCCGTCGCCGAGGATCAAGCATGTAACACGGCTCCCGGAGAGTCTCTGCCGCCACCAAGCGGGAGGTTGAGTCACCGGAAGCCGTGAGGAACCTATCGACGCGAGCCACGCCGCCCGGCGTTGTCACACTGACGACGCCGGGCCGCGACGTATGTACAGGCGATCGGCGGGAACCCGTCGTCGATCATTCCGCCGCGTAACAGCCGGTCTGGTAGTCCAGACCGGGATCCGGGGGGCCGCAGTGGAGAATCTCGTCCACCGCCGGCCAGACGGACAACGGCACGTCATATGCGTACTGCATCCAGGGGTCGTCCTCATCGGGAGTGATGACCTCGCGCAGTCGCTTGATTTGCTCTCGACTGATGGGGTGCTGCGTGCGCAGGAACTCGTCGTCCTTGCTGAATCCGTCCAGGGACCAGACGACGCCATGCGGTTCTTCAGAGGTCATGGACACAGAGTAAAGCCCGGGGAAACGCCCCTACCTGTCGACCCGATGCCGGAGCGGGCGCCACCACGCTCGTTCCCATCCTGATAACGCACCGCGCCCGCACCGTGGGAGCCGGCGCCCCTGTCCTGGAACTCCACTCGCTGGCCCCGTGGGCAAGCCTGCGGCGGCCAACCAAGAGGGGGCCGGCGTCGAGGGGGACGCATGGGCATCGGCACCCGTAGCCGGATCGCCGCCGCCTTCTCCTGGTGCTGCCGCTCCAACTCCGCCGCCAGCTCGTCCGCCGCTGGTCGGCCTCGGCCGCTGCCCTCTTCTGCTCCGCGTCCTGGGCGAGCTTCTGGCGGATGGCCTCCGCCGAGGCCGCCACCGCGGCCACGCAGTCGGAGCACACACCGTCGGCCGGCTCCGGGCCCCGGCCGGGCCGCTCGCAGTCCACACACACCCACTTCTCGCGCCCTGGGGCCGGGCGCTGCGAGGGCACCCGCTCACCGCCGCCGCCGGCGACCTGACGTACTCCGCGATGAAGACGGTCGTCGGTGATCACAACGGTGACGGCCGCGACGACCTCGGTGTGATGTACGGCTACAGCAACGGCACCGTGAAGATGTTCACCTGGCTCGCCAAGAGCGCCGCCACCTTCAACCCTGTCAAGATCAGCTGGTCCACCACCACCGCGGGCGCCTGGTCCCACCGAGCACCCGCTTCATCAACCGCCACAACGGCTGACCACCAGCAGCCACCCGGGGCCCGGCCGTCGTCCACGACCGCCGGACCCTACTCCATGCCACCCCACAAGCCGACAAGACCCCCAGGGTCTCCTGGACGCGCTCCCGCCCTGCGGCGTCGGTGCCCCAGGCGGTAATTCGGTCGTTGCCTTCGGCGTCGTAGGCCAGGGCGAGCCGCGGGTCATCGGCCGGGACCGGCGCCGGGGCTTCCGCGGTTCCGGCCCGAGCGGCGTGGCCACCGGTACGCCGGTGGGGACGGCGATCCTGTCGTGGTCGAGGAGCCGGGCCGCGATCGCGGCGATCGAACTCCGGGGTGCATACCGGTGCCGGCGACGGGTCGGGGAATTCGGGGTGTCGGCGGCGCCGGTTCACCACCACCGCCGGGCCACCCAGCTACCGGCGCCCAGAACCGCTCAGGGATCTTCCCGGAACATCGCGGCCGGGCCTGTCAGCTGTTCCCGATGCTGTCGTCAGCGGCTTGGCGTAACCGCTACGCCGATGGTCCCGAGGCCGTAAATGAAAGATGGGGTGTCCAACGTTTACGAGGGCGCTCTGGAGAAGAAAAGGGAGGCCCTTCCGGACCTCCCATTCGCCAAGTGGTCTAGCTTCCGCTGTAGCTCTCCGGGTAGCCGCAGGTGCGCGTGCCATCCTCCCAGTTCTGGCAAACCGTGATCTTCACCCGCGACGTTGCCTCGGGAAAGCCGATAAACGTGAAGTTCTTGTTACCATCCGCGACGGTGCGGGTGTCGCCCCCCAGCTTGGTCCCGGAGTAATCGAAGGCCTCGAAGACAGCGGTGGTGGAGTAGCTGCTGCCCAGCCGGTTCACCACACGGCCCTCGACCTGAACGTAACATGTGTGACCCTGCTGGCACGCGACAGGCCAGCTGATAGCCCCCGAGGTGAAGCCCATATTGCAGTCGGAGTTCTTGTAACAGACCGCGAACGACTGCTGCGAATAGACGTCGCCCACCTCCGCCGAGGCCGGGGATGCTCCGAGCCCCACACCCGCCAGCACGGCCGGTATGAGAGCAAGTCGAGCCAGAATCCTCATGGTTCTCCCTTTCACGTCCCCCCACGGAGACCCGGCAAGATCATAGTTGCTCCTGCATCTGGTTGGCGGGGTATATCCCAGGCAGGGCAGGAAGCCAGGGGGCTACAGGTCAACTGGGCGAGCTCCGCCGCGTCCAGTCCGGCGAGCCGGCCGGCCGCCGCCCTAGGCGTGTTCTCCGGCCGATCGTCCTTGCGCTGTACATATGCTGCGCCGTGGCGAGAAAGAACTGATCGAGCGAAGACCAGCTACGCCTGTGTCCTCCGGGCAACGCCTGTCTGGGCTGTGCTCGGCATGTCGGCTGACACTCCCATCTGGCTGGGCCCTGCCCACGATGAAACGCTGATCTCGCCGGCCACCCCGAGGTCACGGCGCATGACGTCCCCCATGGTGTGGATCAGCGGCCAGAGTGCCTGCTGCGCCTCTGCCGCCGTTTGCAGCGTCTCGCCCGGCCGTGGGTTCCCCTTCTCCTGACGCTTCACCTGCCGACACACGCGGATCAGTGCGTCATTTACTTCCTGGGCCGCCTCGAGCACCACACCGGGCGCGATCATGATCGCCTCCGACCAGCGATTCCGCTGAGCGCCCTTGGTTTCTTCAAGCGTCCGCACGTCATCGTCATCGATCTCCCGGTCCCGCATCACGTAGAGGTGCCGACTGAGAGCCGTGGCGAACCGCCGGGCGTCTCTGTGCAGGTCGGTGTAGCTTTTTGCGGCGCAGCTCGCGATCCTCACGCGCCTCCCGGATGGACCGGCTCAACGCCAGCTCACGCTGGTTGGTCCGGTCGGCGCCGCGCTGCGTGAGCAGCGCAGCCCCGAAAGTTCCTGCCACGCCGACCAGCGCAGTCAGTACCGCCCCCATCTCCATGAGCAGCACTGCAAGCCCCGTTGGGTAGAGCGCAGTACGCCTGGGACCTGACTTGTCCGAACGGTCACGTAGCGCCCTGTCCGGTGGCGAAGAGACCGGTCTCCCGACCAAGGGTGGACGGCGGGGGACCGGAGAGGTGACGGCCCGGCGGTACTGCCCCGAAAACACCGTCTGGGCCTTGGGCCTCGCCCGCGCACGCCATATCGGCGCCGGCCTGCAGCGACCCTAGCGACCCCCGCCCGCACTCGGGGACGCGGTGGGGATGTAGGCGAGCGGGGACGGCCGGCCCTTCGGCGTCGTACGGATCTCCTCCCAGTCGATGCCGGGGTGGGTGAGGAGCTGCTGAAGGTCGCCGTACCGGTAGAGGGGTACCGCCGGGGCGTGGGAGCGGGGCTGGAACCGGCTGTGGACGTGGACGGCGGGGCGCAGGAGACCGGCGCGGGTCAGGTGGGTGAAATCGACGTTCCGGGATGCCGAGGTGCCGGGCGGCCGAGGTTCGGTCCAAAACCCCTGCCAACTCAGTGCACGCCACCACTGACACATCCTGACCACGACGAGCACCACGACCACGCGACCGACCCGGGGCGCCGGCACCACCGACCACGACCAGGACAGCGCCTGGGGCACCCCCAACTCGCCCGCGTTCGACCGCTGCGTCGCCGGCTGCCGGGACGGGCCAGCCGTGTCTGCGCCGATGCCTCGAGGCGTCGATCAGCAGCGGTGGGATCAAGTCCACGAATCCGCGGCGTCACGTCCGACACCTTGGCACCCCGTAGTCAAAGGTCCTTCACACGGTCGTACGTCCGCAACCGCGACTATGTCAGGCGTCGTGAGACTCGTTCTGGCGGCGCTGGGCAGGCGGGTCGAGTGCGAGGAGGGCGATGCCGGCCGCTCCTGCGTCGTTGCCCAGGTGGGCAGTGACGAGGGGCGGGATGCCTGGCCGGCGCCGTGAGGCGGTCAGGGCGGTGTGCATGGCGGTGCGGGCGGGTGCGAGGAGCAGGCCGTCGGCGTGGGCGGCGCCGCCTCCCACGATGACGATGGCCGGGTCGAGAAGGTCGACGAGGGCGGCGGCTCCATGGCCGAGCGCTGTTCCGACCGTGTGGAGGACGGCCAGGGCGCGGAGATCGCCGTCACGGGCCGCGCGGGTCACGGCTTCTCCGTCGGGGTAGCCGACAGTTTTCCCGTGGTGGGTGATGGCGTTGCCGCTGGCGCTCACTTCGGCGCAGCCTTGTCGGCCGCAGTAGCAGGTGGGGCCTTCGGTGGCGACGTGAACGTGTCCTACTTCGCCGGCGAAGCCCTGGGAGCCTCTCAAGAGGTGTCCGTCGATGACGGCACCGCATCCCCAGCCTGTCCCTGCGGTGATCATGAGGATGTCGCGGTGTCCTCGGCCGGCTCCGGTGCGGTACTCGGCCCAGGTGGCGGCCCGTGCGTCGTTGTCGACGTGGACGGGCAGTCCGACCGCGTCTTCCAGCAGGGTGCGGACCGGCAGGTTGTCACAGGGGAAGCCGGGGGCGTGGCGCAGGGTGCCGGTCGCGGTTTCGACAAGTCCCGGAAGCGCCACGCCGACGGCCTGGGTACGGGGCGTCCTGAGACGGTCGGTGAGGCTGGTCAGCAGCGTGAGGAGATCGGCGGGCCCGGTCCGGGGGGTGAGGACGCGGATCCGCTGCATGATGGTGCCGTCGGGCCGGATGCGGACGGCGAGGGTCTTGGTGCCTCCCACGTCGACGCCTATGGCTTCTTCGGGCACGGGATCTCCTCAGCTGTTGTGACGGCGGGGCGGGCCCTAGGTGGTGAGGGCCTGCCGGATCTCGTCGTCGGTGACGTCGTCGCTGATGGCGGTGGTGCCGATGCCGAGCGGAAGGACGAATCGGAGCCGGCCGTCGCGGATCAGGCGGAT
Source organism: Streptomyces sp. NPDC126503 (assembly GCF_040302405.1). Taxonomy (NCBI): domain Bacteria; kingdom Bacillati; phylum Actinomycetota; class Actinomycetes; order Kitasatosporales; family Streptomycetaceae; genus Streptomyces; species Streptomyces sp. NPDC126503. The sequence goes on along the minus strand of NZ_JBEORS010000015.1, from coordinate 141,348 downwards.
CTTGTCGAGTGCGGTGATCACCGCTTCGGGGTCGAGGCGGGCGGGGAGCTCTGCCTGCTCGCATGGCAGTCCTGTGCGCTGGAGGAGGGTGAGGAGACGGGCGTGGGAGGTGTCGTCCAGCCAGCCGCGGGCGAGGGAGATCCGTGCGGCGCAGGCCATGCCGAAGGCGACGGCTTCTCCGTGCAGGACGGGGCCGTAGCCAGTGACCGTCTCGACGGCGTGGCCGATGGTGTGGCCGAAGTTCAGGGGGCGCCGCAGGTCCTCTTCGTAGGGGTCGCGGTCGATGAGCGCGCATTTGACGGTGGCGGCGCCGTGGACGAGACGGCGCAGGGGGCCCGGGTGCAGGTCCTGGATGTGGGGCAGGTGGTGCTCGATCAGCTCGAAGAGCGCCGGGGAGGCGATGACGCCCTTCTTGATTGCCTCGGCGAGGCCCGCGCGTACGTGCCTGGCGGGGAGGGTGGACAGCCAGGGGGTGGCGGCGACGACCGCAGCCGGCTGGTGGAAGGCGCCGATCAGGTTCTTCGCGGTGGGGTGGTCGACGGCCACCTTGCCGCCCAGCGCGGCGTCGACGGCGGCCAGCAGGGTGGTGGGCAGGTTCACGTAGGGCATGCCGCGCATGTAGGCGCTGGCGACCCAGCCAGCGGTGTCGATGACGACGCCGCCGCCGAGGGCGACGAGGACGTCGCGGCGGCGCATGCGGCTGTCCGCCAGCCAGTCCAGCAGGCGTCCGGCCGTGCGCATGGTCTTGCTCTGCTCGCCGGGCGGGATGGTGGTCAGGGTGAAGTCCATGTCCTGGCGGTGGAGCTCGGCCTGTAACTCCTGTGCATGCAGGGTCGCGACGGTGTCGTCGGTGACCAGCGCGATCCGCTGGTCACCGATGACGGTGCGCAGGTGTTTCACCGCTTCCTCGATGCTGTCGGCGAGGGCGACGGGGTACTCGGCCCGGCGCAGGGCCCGGGCGCGGATGGCGTGGTGCGGTTCGGGCAGCGCGATGGCGTCGTGGATCACGTGGGTGCCCTCGGGCAGGTTCATGTTCTTCCTCTCGTGGCGGCGTCGGCGGGTGTGAGGAAGGTTCAGCGCGCGGTGCGTGGCAGGGATTCCAGGGCCTCGCCGAAGCGGTCGGCGATCAGGTGGGCGTCCTGGGGGGTGAGGATGAGTGGGGGGCGCAGTTCGATGACGTTGCCCTGGCCGTGCTCGGAGATACGGGTGATGACGAAGCGTTCGGCCAGAGCCTGGTGCAGGGCGTGTGCGAGGGGGGAGGAGCGGGTTCCGTCGGGTTCGGCGACCTCGATGCCGAGCATGAGGCCGGCGCCGCGGACGTCGTAGAGGCAAGGGTGATCGGCCTGCAGCGTGAGGAGGCGTTCGAGCAGGATGGTGCCGACCGTGCGGACCTGGGCGAGGAACTCCGGACGGCTGACGATTTCCAGCGTGACGGCGGCCGCGGCGGCGGACAGGGTGTGACTGCCATAGGTGAAGCCGTGCAGGGAGCGTTCCATGCCGACGAAGCGTTCCTCGGTGATGACCGCGGCCAGCGGCAGCCCGGAGCCGGTCAAGCCCTTGGAGACGGTCATGATGTCGGGCTGGACGCCGAAGTGGTCGGCGGCGAAGAGCTGCCCGGTGCGTCCGAACGCGGTCTGCATCTCGTCGAAGATAAGAACGATGCCGCGTTCGGTGCAGAACTCCCGCAGACGCCGGAGGTAGCCGGACGGCGGAACGACGTTGCCGCCGACGCCGCTGATCGGCTCGATGATCATGCAGGCGGTACTGCCGGATCCGGCGTAGGTGAGGAAGTCGTCGATGCGTTCCACGCACCAAAAGCCGCACGATTCGGGGCTCTGGCGGTAGAAGCAGCGTCGGCAGTACGGGTCGGGGACGTTCACAGCGCCGGGGTGGTGTTGAGGGAAGGGGGCCCGCATCCGCGCCAGCCCGTTGTACGCCGTCGCGGCGAGCGACTGTCCGACCTGGCCACGGAAGGGGACGATCACGTCCCGGCGTCCGGTGTGCATCTGTGCGATCTTGATGGCACCCTCGTTCGCCGTCGATCCGCTGCAGCTGCGGAGATTGACCCGGGTCAGATTGGCCGGGGTCAGCTCGGCCAGGAGCTGCATGACGCGATTGGTGGGTTCGGTCTGGAACGCCGAGCTGGCGAAGACGAGGCGCTCGGACTGTTCCCTGACGGCGGCCAGGACGGCCGGGTGATTGTGGCCGAGGATCAGGTTGAAGGTGCCGGACACGCAGTCCAGGTACTCGCGCCCCTTCTCGTCCCAGACCCTCAGCCCCTCCCCTCGGACGAGGAGGTCGGGACCGAGCTCGTGGTAGGCGACGGCGTGCGGATCAGTAGACAGCGGCAGGTCCATGGAAGTCCTCACGGTCGGCGGGCGGAGGGAAACCGGCGCTGTGCCGCCCGTGTATCCGGACGCACGGGCGGCACACCGGGAGCGGGTCAGGATGTGCCGGCGGCGGGAAACGCGGGTTTAGGGATGGCGGCGCGGGGACTGCCGGACCTCTCCAGCCGACGCAGGGACCCGAGCAGTCCGTCGTCGTCATCAGGCGCACCGGGCTGAAGGAGACCGCCCGCCGCGGCGGGCGGCAGCAGAAACCCACCGGCCTTCGCCATTTCCTCGCCCAAAAGCCGCAGGTACGGTTCGCCGGCTGCGCGGGCAAACCCTCCCATCACGACGAACCGGCCCACACCCAGCGCGGTGTGCAGGGCGGCCAGGGTGCGGCCGAGGTGCCGTACGCCCGGCGTCACCGCCCGGACAGCGAACGCGTCCTGGCTGCGGACACCAGCGGCGACCTGCTGTGCGGACAGCCGGCCCGGGTCCCCTGCGCAGGCGGCAGACAGCACCGAGCGGGCAAAGGCTCCGGGGAACCGGCGTGCCAGCACACCGGCGGCGTGCAGGGCACCGCGCCCCGAGGCGACGGCCCCCAGGTGGCCCCGATCCCCGCAGTCGCACCAGGGGGCGTCCGCGGCGAAGTCCACCCTCAGGTGCCCGATCTCGCCGCCCCTGCCGTCGTCGGGGAGGAGTACCTCACCGCGGCGGAAGACCTTGTTGCCCACCCCGGAGCTCACGGTCACCATGCAGAAGTAGTCGTCGTCCTCCCCGCCGTCGGAGGCCGCGTAGCGCCAGCCGGCCGCGGTGACGTCGTTGAGGACCAGGGCAGGCACAGCGAACTCGCGGCCGAGGATCCGAGCCAGCGGCAGCTCGGGACCGCGCGGCCCCCAGATCGTGGGGGCGTCGACGACCGTACCGGTGCGGCCGACCGGACCTGCGAAAGCGACTGCCACGGCCGAAGGACTGCGGGGCGCGGTCAGGGAGCACTCCCGCAGAAGACGGACGAGCTGGTCCACCACGCGCGCCTGCAGCTCCCCGGCCGACAGGCCGGGATACCGGGTGATACCGTCCACCGCCACCCGCCGCACACCCGACACCGTCAGGTCTCCGGCCCGCGCCCAGCCGGCACGCAGCGTCGTGCCGCCGAGGTCCGCGACCAGATACACCGGACGTGCAGAAATGCCGGCGCCGGTCAACGGCTGGCCTGGAAGACGAAGAGCCGGACGTCGCGGTCGGAGTCGTTGCGCAGGCCGTGCTCCCCGAAGGGGCGGTTGACGACGATGTCGCCCGCCGAGACGGGAAACTCCTCACCGTCCAGCAGCATCGTCGCCGAGCCCTCCAGGACGACGTACCACTCCTCGTCATCCCCGTGCCGGTGCCGGCCGATCTCGGAGCCCGGAGGCACCACCGCCAGGTCGATGAAGTCCACCCGCGGCCCGCCCGGCCGCCGCTCGAAGGGGCGGAAGACATCAACATGGCCACGGCCACCGTGACAGCCCTCGTCCCGGCGTAACTCCCCTTGGAACAGGTTGCGCACACGACGCACGCCCACACTGACCCCCTCGGCAGACTGAGATCGATGGTAGAAGCAGCAACACAGGAGCCAACAGACCGTTTTGGGCACATGAACTTCCGTCGACAACCTGCCTGACCTGCGCTTCTCCGACCCGGCATCATGATCTCTGGCCGGATAGCCGGTCTTGCTCACCATCGCCTTCATGTACGTCTGCTGCCTGCTTCCGGGTCCGGCTCATCTTCCGAGGGCTTCATCCTGTGAGCTGGCGGGTCGAGCGCCGCGCCCCGCTTCCAACACCCCCCGGGACAAGTTCCGGCACCGAAACGCCGGCCTCGACCCGGCGGACGGCTGCAACACCAGGGGGGAGGTGCTCTTGGCCCAGGCCGCCGAGGCACCCACCGTCGCGGCCGGCTGCAAACTCACCGGCGGCCAGTGGTTGTCGTATTACGACGAGCAGGACGTCACCGACCCCGGCAAGCTCGACATCGACCACATGGCCCGCAGAGCCTGGGAATCCGGCGCCAGCAGCTGGAGTCCGGCGGGCGGGAGGCGTACGCGAACGACCAGGACACCGCTGCCTCCCTCGTCGCCGTCACCACGCGGACGAACCGTCAGAAGGCCGACCAGGACCCCGCCACCTGAATGCCACCCGCCCCAGGAGCGACATGCCGCTACCTCGCCGAAGGGACCGAGGAGCGGGTCGTTGCCGGCACGGCGATTAACCTTCGCCCTCGTTGACAGCGACCGGAACCTGGGACGGCGCTGCGGCTGCTTCACATCGCTCGGCGTTTCCTCAGCTCAGCGAGCCAGGCCCGTACCTGTTCGTCATCGTGCAGGTAGCCGCCGCTCTCATCCGCAGGGAGATCGATTCCGTAGAGGCAGTTCAGCGCCCACCAGGACAGGTCGTCCCAGATGGCCCCGTCTTTCAACACCCATCTCGCCGCCCAGCGGTCAGCCTCGTCCCGGGACAGCCGACCCGCGGCAAGCTCAACGAAGCGCTCTTCGATCTCATCAAGAGTTGGCTGAGCGCTGTTGTCCATGCCCTGACCGTACCGGCAGGGCATACGTTGCCTGACGCGGCACTAGATTCCGAAGCCGTGACCACCTTGTTGGAGCAGGCCAGGGCCACCGCCCAGCTGCGGCGAGACCCTGCTCCCCCCAGAAGGACACCCGCGGAACCCGGCATGTACCCCACCCCCGCCCGCAACACGCTGCTCATCGCCCGCGCCCGCCACGCGGGACGGACCGCATGAGCACCTGTCTCCACCCGGCCGCCCGGCCCCGGCGCCGGGCGGCCCGCCACCCCTGCCCTAGTGCCGGGCGGTCGGGCTGTTGGAGGGGAGCCGCCGTGGCAGGCCCGGCCAGTGCCCAGCCGGCGTGGAACAGCGTCACGTTCGGGCGGCGGCCACGAGCAGCAGCCCCGCCGTGCCCTGGAGGGAACCCGTGATCATGACGGCCCGGGGGCCGCGCCGGCCGACGGCGGGCTCCGAGGCCGAACGCGGCAGGAAACCGGGGAGCCGGGCGGCGACGCTGTGCCGTCACGATCGGGCGTGCCGATCGTGACCCGAGCGGACCCGCTCGGGTGACGCCGGAGCCGGGCGCGGCCAACGACGAACGGGCCGACAGGCTCGCGGGATAGGGCAACGTAACCGGCACCCGTCCCCCGGCCGACACCGGGCCAGGTCCGCAGCAGGCGGACCGGGAGCAGAGAGGGCGTAGAGGCCGTCGAGCAGGGCAGCAGCCCCCGGACATCAAGCCCAGCGGCGGCCGGCACACCCGGCGAGCCCAGCGGAGCATCCGCGGCACCGCACAGACACGACACCGCAGATCTGGGCCGGCCACTGGAGAAAGTCACCATCCGGATCCGACGTGAGACCCGCAGCAGCCCAGCGCCGCTACGCCCGAGCCGCACTGTGCGGTCAACGCCGCTGCCAGGACCTCGCTGAGCTCAGGCGGTCCACTCCCGCCGCCCGGCGGCAACCCGTTGTTCACCGGCGCACCGTGGAGCCCGCTAGTCGGCGCCCGGGCCGCAGCCGGACAGCCCGACCTCCCCAGGGAGTAACCCGGCATCGAGTGGTGCCCCGGGCACGCCCAAGGGGACGTCGGCGGCCCGTACGGCCGATGGCGGGGCGGCATCCGCTGCGCGAGCGGCCCACACACACCCGTCCTCGGGTACGCCGACAAGCGGGGCATGTCGGCGTACCCGAGGAAGGCGGCCCGGCGGACCGAGTGGGACACCCTCGGTGAGCTGATGTCCCCGGCGCATCAGGGCGCCTGCTGCTCGTGGGTGGGGGCGACGAGGCCCTGCCCCCATCCCCCGTCGACGGGCAGTTCGATGCCCGTGGTGAAGGTGGCGTCGAAGGCCAGGAAGAGAGCGGCCTTCGCCACCTCCTCGACAGTGCCGTTGCGCTGCAGAGGAGTGCTCCTCTCGCCCTGCTTGAGGAAGGCGGCCCGTTGCTCGTCGGTCAGGCCCACGACACCCATGGTCGGTGTCTCGATGAACCCGGGCGCCACCGCGTTCACCCGGATCCGCCGGGGCAGCAGTTCGGCGGCGAGCACCTGGGCGATGGCCCGCAGCGCTTCCTTCGACCCCGAATAGGCGCTCAAGCCGGGGAAAATGACGTCGTTGGCGACGGTGGTGAAGACGAGCGAGGCACCGTCCGAGAGGAGCGGGGCCAGACGCTGCACCGTGAAGAAGGATCCCTTGGTGTTGATCGTGAACTGCCGGTCGAACGACTCTTCCGTGGCCTCCTGGAGGGTCTGGAACTCCGCCGTCCCATGGTTGACGAAGAGGGCGTCGACCCGGCCCAGCCGCTCCTCGACGAGCGCACCGAGCGCGTCGATGTCGGCCAGGCTGGCGGCATCGGAGCGGACGACGTGGACCGGCCTGGAAGCCAGCTCCGTCCTCGCCTCCTCCAGAGTCTTCTCGTTGCGTCCGGTGAGAACGACCTCGGCGCCCCCGTCGAGCAGCGCCTTGGCGATTGCCAGCCCCATGCCGTGCGTACCACCGGTGATGACGGCCTTCTTGCCCGCATACGTGTTCATGGTTCCTGCCTCTTTCCTGCGGATTCCCCTGGATTCCCGTGGATTCCCGCGGTTCGTGTGGACGAGGACCACGATGGCCGTGTGCGCTGGAGGTGTTCTGACGGATTTCTGACGGCCCTCTGACGGTCCGCCTTCTGGCGGGCCGTCCGCCGGCGGGCGGCCCGGGATACGCTCACCTCATGCGTTTCGGAGTGCTGGGGCCGCTGGCCGTGTGGACGGACGACGGCGAGCCGGTGCCGGTTCCGGAGCGCAAGGTACGGGCCCTGTTGGCTGAGCTTCTGATCGCACCGGGGCACGTGGTGCCGGCGGACACCCTCCTTGAGGACCTGTGGGACGGCCGCCCGCCCGCCGATCCTGCGGGCGCGGTGCAGACCCGGGTCTCCCGGCTGCGCCGTGCGCTGACTGCGGGCGGTGGCGTCCGTGACCTGGTGTCGTATCGGGCGCCGGGCTATGTGTTGCGCGTTGGTGAGGAGGCGGTGGACGCGGCACGCTTCACAGCACTGACCTCCCAGGCGCGAACCATACGGGAACCGCGCCACCGGGCCGCGCTGCTGTCCGAGGCCCTGGGCCTGTGGCGGGGGCCCGCTTTCGCCGACTTCCGCGATGAGCCTTTCGTACGGGAAGTCGTCGCCCGCCTCGACGAGCAACGGCTCGACGCCCTGGAGGAACGTGCCGAGGCGCGGCTGGAGTTGGGCGAGCACCGCGCTGTGGCCACCGAGCTGGCCGGTCCGGTGGGGCGGCATCCGCTGCGCGAGCGGCTGCGCGCGGCCCATATGCGCGCCTTGTACCGGGCGGGCCGGACGAGCGAGGCGCTGGAGTCCTACCACGAGCTGCGCCGACTGCTCGCCGAAGAGATCGGTCTGGACCCCGGGCCCGCGCTGACCGGTCTGTACGAGGAGATACTCCGGCATGAGCCGGGGCTGCGGGCCGACGGCATCGCGATCCCGGCACCCGGAGGAGACGACGAGTCGGCCGGCCCGGGCCCGCGGACGAATCTCCCCGCGCCCGCCACCCCGCTCATCGGCCGCGACGAGGAGGTCACCGAGATCGAGGGCCTGCTGTCCGTCGGCCGGCTGGTGACCCTGACCGGCCCTGGCGGCGTGGGCAAGACCCGGCTGGCCCTGGAGACGGCGACACGCGCCACCGCGGATTTGGCCGACGGGTCCTGGCTGGTGGAGCTGGCGGGGCGGGGCCGGGCCGAGGAACCCGGTTTGCAGTGTACGGTCGATGAGTTGGCCGAGGCGGCCGCCACGGCCCTGGGCCTTCGCGACGACGCCGGGACCCCCGGCACGGACACGACCGAGCGCCTGGTCGAGGCAGTGCGCGACAAACGCCTGCTGCTCCTCCTGGACAACTGCGAGCACGTCATCGAACCCGCCGCCGAACTCGTCGAGATGCTGCTGCGCGGCGCTCCGGGCATCCGGGTCCTGGCCACCAGCCAGGAACCGCTGGGAATCGCGGGAGAGCGGCTGTGGACAGTCGAGCCCCTCGACGAGCCGCACGCCCTCCGCCTCTTCGCGGCCAGAGCCGCCGACGCCTTCCCCGGCTTCGCCCTGACCGACGACAACTCAGTGGCCGTCGCCTCGATCTGCCGTCGTCTGGACGGCATTCCGCTGGCTCTCGAACTGGCCGCCACCCGCGTCCGCGTCCTGGGCGTCGAGCAGTTGGCGCGGCGGCTCGACGACCGGTTTCACCTGCTCACTGCGGGCCGCCGTGACGCTCCGGCGCGCCAGCGGACCCTGCGGGCGATGGTCGACTGGAGCTGGGAGCTCCTGACGGCGGCTGAGCGGACCGTGCTGCGCAGGCTGGCCGCACACGTCGAGGGCTGCACGCTCGAGGCCGCCGAAGCGGTGTGCCAGGGAGCCGGAGTGAAGCCCGCCGAGGTCCTCGACCTGCTCGCCCGGCTGGTGGATCGATCCTTGCTCTCCGTCACCCACGGCGAGAACGGCCCGCGGTACCGCATGCTCGAGTCGGTGGCCGCGTACTGCCTCGAAAAGCTCGACGAGGTGGGAGAGACGGCGGCCGTGCGACTGGCCCACGCCCGGTACTACACGGACCTGGTCGTCCTGTCCCAGGACGGGCTGCGGAGCGCGGAGCAGGGTCGCTGGCTGCGACGGCTCGACGCGGAATCGGCGAACTGCCGTGTCGCCCTCGACCATTGCGTACGGTACGCGGCGCCGGATGAGGCGCTGCGGCTGGTCCGTGCCCTGTCCTGGTACTGGTTCCTGCGCGGCCGGACCGGTGAGGCCGTCCGCTCCCTGACCACCGCCCTCACGCTCCCGGTGGACCTCCCCGAACGGCGGACTGCGCACACCACCGCCGCGGCGTGGCTGGCCGCCTTCGCCATGCTGCGCGGGGAGCGGGGGTCCGAAGCGCGGTTCGGTTCGATCGCGGACGCCATCGGCGATCCGGGAGAGCGGGTACAGGCGCTGTGGGTCCTGGGGTTCGCCGCGTGCCGGATCGGCAACCCGGCGGAGAGCGAGAAGCTCGTCGAGGGAGCCCTGGCGGGTGCCGCGGAGCTCGATGACCGGTGGGTCACCGCCGCGGCGCTCAGTACGCGGGGCGTACTGAGGCATGTACGCGGTGACCTGGCCGCGGCCCAGACCGACAGCGAAGAGGCGCTGAGGATCTTCCGGGAACTGGGTGACGGATGGGGCCGAGTGCAGGCCGCGGCCGTGCTCGGCACCCTCGCGGAGATCGCCGGGGACTACGAGCAGGCCACGTCGCACCACCGCGAGGGGCTAAAGATGAGCGAAGAGCTCGGGATGTGGACGGAAGCCGTCCGACGGCTCGTCGAACTGGGCAGGATCGCCCTGCTGGCGGGCGACCACGAGCAGGCGGAGCGGCTCCACGAGCAGGCCCGGGACCTCGCCGTACGCCACGGCGACCGACCCGGTCGGGAGATCGCCGAGGTAGGTCTCGGCCTGGTGGCCCGGAGGCAGGGTCGCCTCGACGAGGCCGAGGCGTACCTGACCGACTGGTTGGAGTGGAACCGCCGGCTGGACAGCGATCACGGAACCGCCCTGATCCTGGCCGAGTTGGGCTTCATCGCCGAACTGCGCGGGGACGCGCCGACCGCGCTCGCTCTCCACCGCGACGGCTTGGCCGCAGCCCGGCGCACCGGTGATCCCCGCGCTATGGCCCTGGCTCTGGAAGGACTGGCGGGTGCTCGGGCTCTGGCGGGTCACCACCGGGGCGCGGTACGGCTGCTCGACGCGGCCACCACGGCCAGGGCACGCCTCGGCGCTCCATTGCCCGCGGCCGAGCGCGCGGACGTCGACCGAATTAAGGCCGCGATCGACAGGGCCTTCCGCCAACCAGTCCTCGACGCGGTGTCCTGATCGAGGAGGCAGGTGACCACAGCCGCAGGACAGGCCACCGCCCCCCAGCGGGACCACCCCTGTCCCGCACTCCACCGTTCGGCCTCCCACCACGCTGGTCGGTGTATCCGCCGTTGCCCCACCAGCAGGGCACCGCGAGCTGCCACGTCTCGGCCTCGTATCAGTGAGATTCCGCCATCCTGAATTCGCAGATCAAAAGGGTGGTGGGTCGTTTCCCGGGGTGCTCGTGCCGGCTGCCGGCGTCCCACGGCAGCCCCCCACGCCCGATTCGCGGTGCCGGATCAGCGTCACCGCCCGGCCGCCCACCTGACCGGGCACCGGATTGGCTGAGGCGCGCGCGTCTCAACGAGCTGCCCGGTCATCCGCGCAAGGACACGCTCGGCAACTGCGAGTTCGCCCCGCTCGGCCTTCCGCCACCCGTCTGACCAGCTGCTGTTCGAGTCCGTCCAGTTCCGCGCGACGCGCGGTGATCCGTTCCAGCAGCTCGGGTTCCAGCATGCACCGGATCGTAGAGGGGCGCCCGACCCCAGCAGGTGGGAATCGGTTGGGCGGGGAGTGCCGGGGACGGGTGGATCAGCGGGACGGGAGGGAAGCCAGAGAGCGGTCCCACTCATCAGCCGCGTGCAGCAGCGCTGCGGCGTCCAACCTGACCTCCACGACGCACTGGTGGATGTCAGCCCCATCATCGCCCTGTTGCCACGGAGGCGCCGCCTCCAGAGACAGATGAAGGCGGATCACCGCGATCCCGCTCTCAGTTCGACGGGCGAGGCTGAAAGCCACGACCGGCTCGATGAACCACGTGTCCGGCGACAGCTCGCCTTCGGCATCAGGTTCGGAGACGTCCACCGTCCCTGCGGCCACCGCGCGCAGCCAGGCGGACACCTGGCGGGCCTCATCGGTAAGCAGACACGGATCGGCGAAGGACCACTTTCCTTCAGGAGTCGCCACCGTGCCTTCGATGACCAGCCAGTTGTCGTCGTAGGAGTCGCCCCGAACGGTGGCGAACTGATAGCGCACTGGGCGGAGGTCGACACTGCTGGAGAGATCGTTCAGGAGCACTGGGCCAGAATGTCATGCGCTGGCCAGCAGCGGACTACGCCTCCAGCACACGTGCACGGGCCAGAGCACCGCCCCTGACTCTGTTTCGGAGACCATCCCGACCCTCCAGACGATCTTTTCGATGGGCTTCCGCCCACGACCAGCACGAGCACCCCAAGGACCGCCCACACCAGCCTTCTGACCTGCTCGTCAGGTTGGCGGCAGCTCAGTGGGCACTACCCGCGTGGCTCCGCCCACAATCCCGCGGCTGTCACCCGAGGTGGGCCCCCCGGTGCGGCCCGGCACCCGGAGGACAGTTCGGGATGGGGCGCGCGGGCGGGGTGGTCGGCCGGCACGGGGAGGGGATGGGCGGCCCGGCGGTAGTGCCCTCAGAGCGCCTGGGCACCGTGGCCCACGCACACCCTGTCGGCGCGGGATGAAAGCGACCCTAGCGACAGTGCGGCGCGCCCGCCGCCGCATCAGGCAGAAAGGTGAGGCGCTGCCCCAAACGGCCACTCATCATCTCCAGCCGGCGCAGACAATGGCGTTCCCGCCAGTGTCCCTAGCTCCGACGCACAGGTCGCGCCAGTCGAGCAGCCAGCCGCTAGAGCGGCAGCTCTCCTGCTGGAGGCCCAGTGCGCGGATGATCTCCGGGCGGGACAGGCCATCCTCGCTGGTGACCTTCGCGACGCGCGAGTAGCCGCCGGACCCACAGGTGGTGCCTTCGTCAACCATGCTGATGCCTGGCGGCAGTGAGGGGAGGACACGCGCCTGGCCACCTCCTCACCAGGGGTCGGTGTGGCCGAGCGGGAGGCCCGGCGGCCCACCCGTCGCCGCAGCGGCCGCGACCGTCTTCGTGACTACGGGTTTTGCTTGTCCAGCGCGCGGGTCGTGGTTCGGCAACACGTGTTCGGCCGGTGTCCGAAGTCGGCCGCGATCGAGGAAACGCGGTCGGCCGTGCTGGGCTGTGCGGGCCGGTACGGACATCCCGCAGACACGGGAACCTCCGATCTGCCAGCATGTCGCTGGGGCCGGTCGGACATCCTGGGGGTTGCTGTCATGTCGTTCTCGGCAGAGTCATACGCGGTGAAGACGCCCGACGAGCTGGACTTGATCATCGGCGCCGCGCTGCTCGCGGACGACTTCGGCGCCAAAGATTACAGCGAGTCCGAGAAGCGGGCTGCGGCTCGTCGCTGGTTCCGTGCCAATCTTGCCGAGTTCCGCTCCCTTGTGTGCGGCAATGAGGCCGTCAACCGGGCTTTCTCAAGTAAGAACAAGGACCGCAACACCCTCCTCTCCGCCCTGGCTGATGTCCTCGCGAGTAGATATGGAATGCAAGTGCCTGTAGCGGCGCTGTCCGCACAGCTTCTACATTTTGGGCTGGAGAAACTCTGCCCGTCCCTCGCAGCGATCGCCGAATGACGTGCGTCTCGCAGATGTGGTGGCAATGTCCGGCGGTGTGGCAGGCGAGGACGTCTTGGAAAACGTCCTGACGGCCGACGGCGTCGCTGCGTTGAGCGAGGCACTCACCTTCATGCGGGAGGCAGCAGGAGAGGGGCCGGACGGATATCTCTCGGTCGAAGTCGTGGACAGCAACTCCATGACCTGCCGGGCCAGGCGAATCGATGACGGCGACCAGGTGATCATCATTCCCCTCGGTGTACTCGCACGGGCCCGCGCACTCGCCCGCAGGCTGCTTCAGCACCTGGCGCTGGACGAAGTTGTTCGTGTCGTTGGGAACCCTCTGGACAGCCGGCCCGGCTGGGAAGTACTACCGGGACTGACGCCTGTATACAGCGAATATGAGGGCGCCGAGGAATCTCAATGGGATGCTCTGAAGTCATTTGACGGCGAAACGGGTGCCAGTGACCTTCGGGACTCGGAGGCACACGACGTGATGAGCATGTGCCTTTTTTATCTGGTCGTGCATGAGATGGTGCACATAAATAAGCGTCACGACAAGCTCCTGGCCCTTGCCGATGCCGGCTCCCCCTTCGTGCCTCACGATGTACTTCCGCACCTGCGTCGCGGTCTCGAGGTGCATGCCGACGTGATGGCGGCAGTCGCCCTCACGAAGTCCTTGATTACCGAGTTTCCCCTCGGGGCGAAAGGGCGTTCGAACGGAGTCTCAGCAAACAGGCTCGACACTCTTTTCGAGCGGTCGTCATTCGCCGCCTGTCTGCTGTTCAGCATGTATGACACCTATCGCGCGACAGTCTTTGACTACGATCGGGGGAATTACCCCCATCCTTTAGTCAGGTATGAACTCACACACAGCGTGACTTTAGCCGTGATCAATGACACGGCTCCATCTTTGATGGGAACCGTCACGAAAGCCACGGAAGCAGGATGGCTCAGATGTAATCAGGCCATCAGCAACCTGGAATTGGCTTGCGCGCAAGGACGATACGGCAGCCCTTCACATGGCCAGATATTCCGATGCATTCCAGTGACAGCACTAAAGTATGGAACTCCGGTGTTGTCCATGCAGACACGCATTGCCGATGAGTATCGCTTAAGCCTACTGACCGAGGAACTGCTGCGTCGAATGAATGCTGCGATGCCCGCCAGAGGCTAGGCAGCGGATGGACGTTGGCGGGGGCGTCCTCGTCGGGGGCATTCTCGATTCCACTGCGGACGGAATCGACGCACCTGCACTGTCCATCCTCAGCTTGGGCCTGAATCCCGCCGGGGTTCCCGACGGTCCCTTCACCGGCCCGGCCCACATCCGGCGCCCAGAACGCTCGCGGGCGTGCCTTCGGTCCGCGGTCAGGCGCCGTGCACGGGCAGCCGGAGTCCGACCGGTGCTCACCGTGTGGGTTCTTTCCCGGTATCGGCGCGGTGGTCCGGGTTCTCGGTGTGCTGGGCGAGGAAGCGGGCGTGGCCGCGGTCCGCGCGGGCGAGCAGGGCCGAAGAGGGGAAGCCGTAGGCGGGCTGGCGCAGGCCAGGGCCCGCGGGGGCCGGGAGGGTGGTGTCCGTGGACGCGCTCAAAGGGGGCTCCGCCTATCTGACCGGTGATGGGGCGCTACCGCAGTCAGGCTACGCAGATACGGGCCGCACCCTCTACACCCACACCTGCCCACGCAGAGCGCGCCCCGCCCCGCCCGGTGAACGGCCACCACACGAGTACCGCGACCGCAGCCGCAGCCCCGGACCGGCCGGGCGGCCGGGGCGCAGCGGCCGGGCGGGCGGCCGGGGCGCAGCGGCCGGGCGGGACGGGCCTCGGCAAGGCGGGCCGGGGCAGAGCAAGGCGGAGCGGGGGCGGGGCGGGCAGGAGCGCTTCTCCGGTGAGACCGATCGCCCGCTCAGTCGACTCCCTGCCGATTCGCCCGCGCCGACACGGTTCGGGCCGCTATGCCTGTGCTTCGTGATCACGAACATGGTGCGCGGTCTGGCCGCGCTCTCTCTCGCCCTGTCCTCGTTCGCCGTCCCCGTCTCGGCCCACGCCACCCCGGCGGGCACCTCCACGGCCGTTGGGGACCTGAGCGCTCCCGCAGCACCGGCGGCGGCCGGGCGGGCGTTCCCGCTGAGCTACGCGGTCGGCCAGATCGTCGTGGCCGACGAGTCCCGGGCCGGGTACACCCGCGACAAGTTCCGGCACTGGAACGCCGGCCTGGACCCGGCCGACGGCTGCAACACCCGTGCGGAAGTGCTCCTGGCCGAAGCGACCGAGGCACCGGCCGTCGCGGCCGGCTGCAAACTGGCCGGCGGCGAGTGGCTGTCGTACTACGACGAGCAGGAGGTCACCGACCCCGGGAAGCTCGACATCGACCACATGGTCCCCCTCGCGGAAGCGTGGGACTCCGGCGCGAGCGCCTGGACGCCGGCGCGGCGGGAGGCGTACGCCAACGACCAGGACGCCGCCGCCTCCCTCCTCGCCGTCACCGCGCGGACGAACCGTCAGAATGCCGACCAGGACCCCGCCACGTGGATGCCGCACGCCCCGGGCGCGACCTGCCGGTACCTCGCCGAATGGACCGCGACCAAGCTCCGCTGGGGCCTTACCGCCGACCAGGCCGAGACCGACGCCATCAACGTCTACGCCGTCGGCCCCTGCCAGACGAGGTCGTCATCGATTACCTTAAGAACGGCTGGAAGACCGCCCGCGACCAGGATGATCGGGCTTGCATCCCGAGGTCGACGATAATGCCGAAGAGAAGCATCTTCTTCACCTTCCCGAGGAGTTCCTGGCCCACCGCTGTGCGGCCAGCGAAAGCCTGGAGGGGGTCGGGCTCCAACGCCTTCAAGGACAGTTTGACCTCCGAGTCGAAGGTGTCGAACTGGAGAAACTCGCACGAGGCCGGCCGCCCCACTCACGAACGTCGCCGCCCGTGGGGCAGCCAGTTCGGATGTTGATCGCGCCTCAGTGCTGGATTAGGCCGCCGACCGGGACGGCAGCGACGTGGCCGGTCGGCGGAAGCGTCTGCGCCAGAGCGAGGCCGACGTCGACCAGCGATGACCGGCGCAGGCGAGCGACATCGGGAATCGGAGTCCAGACCGACTCGGCGATTTCACCGTTCGGCTCCGGCCGCAACTGGCCGCCGGTGATACGAACCTGGTAGAAGACGCCGACATTCTGATGCTCGGGCAGGCCGGGCAAAGGGCGGTCGGCCGCGGGGATCACCCTGGAGTCCACGCCCAGCAGGCGTTCGACCACCGCATCGCAGCCGGTCTCCTCAGCGACCTCCCGAATCACCGCGTCGAACGGATCCTCCGCATGCTCGACCCTGCCACCCGGAAGGGTCCAGTTGCTCTCGCCCTTCGGCGGGATGTGACGGGCGAGCAGTACCCGCCCGCCCTCGATGCACACGGCGTACGCAGCCAGCCGGAAACTCATTCCCCCCGCACCTCCCACCGGACCCTATCCCGACGTCCAAGATCCACGCAGCGCCATGAGCGCAGAATGAAGCCAGATCAAATTTTTACGCCTGGAGCCGCTTCAGTTCGAGTCGGCCAAGTGGGCCCTGGAGGGCCAGATCACCGGTCACCTCGGCTATGACGAGCATGATGCCGGGGGCCGGAACAGCGGTTCAGTCTAGGTCGACGGCCCGGCGGCGGTTCGCCGGCCGGGGCCGGGGCGCTGGGTGGATGGCCAGGTTGTGCCAAGCGCGTGCGCGGTGCGCAGGACCATGGCGTCGTGGTGGCGGGCTGCGATGAGTTGCAGTCCGATGGGGAGACCGTCTTCGTCCAGGCCGCAGGGCAGCGTCGCGGCGGGCTGCTGGGTGAGATTGAAGGGGTAGGTGAAGGGCGTCCAGCTCATCCAGTCGTTGTATGTCGATCGCGGTGGTACGTCCGTGCCGGCCTCGAAGGCCGTCAGCGGAAGGGTCGGGGTGACCAGTAGGTCGTAGGTCGTGTGGAACCGCCCCATGTGGTAGCCGAGGATTGTACGGATGTGGTCTGCCGCGAGATAGTCCAAGGCGCTGAAGCGGGCGCCGCACTCGGCTGCCTCGCGCAGTCCCGGGTCGAGCAGATTGCGCTGGTCTGCGGTCAGGTGCTGTGTCGCGTGGGCTGATGAGCTGAACCACAGGGTGCGAAAGGCGTCCGCCGGGTCGGGAAGATCGGGATCCGCCTCCTCGACATGCGCACCAAGGTCGGCCAGATGGTGCACAGCGGCGTGTACCGCGGAGGCGATCGCAGGACGCACCGCTGCCCGGCCGCCGAGGGAGGGGGAGTAGGCGATGCGCAGCCCTTCGACACCCAGACGCAGACAGTCCGACAGCGGTGATACCGGACCCATCTGGGAGCCGTCACGCCAGTCCTCACCGCTGATGGCATCGAGGAGCAGTGCCGCGTCCGCCGCGTCGCGTGCCATGGGCCCCAGATGTGCGAGGGAGCCGTACGGGCTGTGCGGGTGGATCGGCACCCTGCCGTAGGTGGGTTTCAATCCGACGATGCCGCAGAACGAGGCGGGGATACGGATCGATCCGCCGGCATCCGTGCCGATGGACAGAGGGCCGGCTCCAAGCGCGACGGCTGCGGCGGAGCCGCCGCTGGACCCGCCCGAGGTGCGGGACGGGTCGCAAGGATTGCGGGTGATGCCGGTCAGGGGTGAGTCGGTGACGGGTTTCCATCCGAACTCAGATGTCGTGGTCTTGCCCAGAAGCACGGCCCCGTGAGCACGCAGCCGGGTCACACACGGCGCGTCCTCGTCCGATGAGACGCGCGGCGACACCGTGCACGAGCCGCGCAGCGTGGGACCACCCGCCTGGAGCAACAAGTCCTTGACCGAGACGGGCACCCCGTCGAGCAGCCCCTGCGGCTCACCGCGTCGCCAGCGCTCCTCGGAGGCCGCCGCTGCGCGGAGCGCCGCCTCGGCATCCACCCGCACGAACGCGTTGACCAGAGGCTGCACCACGTCGATGCGGTCCAGCACCGCCCGGGTCACCTCCACGGGCGAGAAGTCGCCGCGTCCATAGCCGGCCAGCAGTCCAAAGGCCGTCAGGCCGGTAAGAAGCGTCGGCTCCGTCATACCGCGAGGGCTACCACTACTCGCGGGCGCATACACCTCCCAGCCCGCCAGGGAGGAGGAGACCAGTCGGCCGGGCCGGGGCCGGCGCACGCCCGGCACCCGCAGGCCGTGACAGCTCTGGGCAACCCGTCAGAAGCAGCTCGTGGGGCACTGACGCTGGCAGTGGTCCGTGCCGAGCTGGAACGGATCGTGACGTCCTGCCAGACGCACGGTCCCCCACCTCCACTACCTCGACGGACGCGAGCTGCTCGGCCCGAACGAGGCGGACGATCTGACCAACGGCCTTCACCCCACCGCCGCCGCGTACCGCCGGATGGGCAAGCACTTCGCCGCCCGCGCCTTCACGAGCGGCAGTCCCTTCCACTGAACCGCTCACACCCCTCCCTCCTGCCGGGGAGGGCACTCCTCCGCTCCCCCGGCGAGCGGCACGGGGACTCGCCGGAGGAAGGGAACGAGAGGGCGGCCCGGTGCTATTGCCCCCCCCAGAGCGCCGTCTGGGCACCGGGCCTGGCCCAACGCGCACCATGTCGGCGCGGTGACAGCGACCCCAGCGACTCCCACCCGGGGGTGCGGTGGAGATGCGGACGAGCGCGCCGGCCCTGCCCGGTGGCCCGCGCCAGGCTCCAGCGATGTGGCTCGATGACCGGTGGAATCGGCGTCCGGGTTGACGGCGTCCTGCGCTTGTTGTTCGGCGTGCTCTCAGTGGCCGCGGATGTCACGGCTGAGGTCGGCGCAGAGCATGTCGACGGCCTGCGGTGTCACGTGCGGCATGGCCACCAGGTGGGCACGGTCACCTTGGGTGGCCAGGTGCCAGGTGGCGCAGGTTGATGCGTCGGGTCGGTCGAAGGTGACGGTGAGGGCGCCGGGGAAGCGCTCGGGGCGCGCGCCCACCGCCGTGAGGGCTTCGGTGGCGTACTGCGCGGTCTGCTGGCAGCGGCTGACGGTCTGTCGTAGGCCTCGGGTGCCCATTTCGCGCAGCCGGCACCACAGCAAGGCGGCGGCCAGGCCGCTGCGGGAGCAGCCCAGGGTGTGGTCGTCGGCGCCGAGGTACTGGCCGGTCGGCTGTGGCGGCACGAACCGCTGGTGCGTCAGGACGATGCCGCACGGCACGGGGCAGCCGAGGAGTTTGTGGCCGCTCACGGACACGCTGTCGGCGCCGTGGGCGAGGTTCCAGGCGGGCTGGGGGCGGGTGAAGGCGGCCACCAGGCCTCCCAGGGCGGCGTCGGTGTGGAGGTGGACGCCTCCTGCCTGGCTGGCGGCGTTCCGCAGTGCGGGCAGGTCGTCGACGGCTCCGCGCATCACCGTGCCGATCGTAGCCACGACCGCCGCGCCGTCGCTGCGGCCTCCGTTCGTCCTCCGGGCGTGGTGGCACAGGCGTGCCAGTGCTGCCGGGTCCATCGTTCCGTCGTCGCGGCAGGGCACGGTGACGGTTTCCATGCGGAGGATGGCGGCTGCCTTGCGGACGCTGTGGTGGGCGTCGGCCGAGAGGTAGACCGGTGCTCGGGGGAATCTGTGCCGTGCGACGAACAGGCCGAACAGGATGCCTTCGCTGCCGGAGGCGGTGACGTATCCGTAGGTGTCCCGGTCTGCGCCCGCGATGTCGGTGAACCAGGACAGCACCGCTTGCTCGAAGGCTTTGGCATCGTTTCCCGAGTCGTCGTGGGTCGACGGGTCACCGGCATTGTTGATCATCATGGACAGCAGGCTGTGGGCGGGTGAGGCATCCCAGGCAAGGTTGGCCGGAAAGCCCAGCATGCGCGGCGCCTGCCGCCGCAGATCCCCCACCATAGCCGTCACCACAGGCCACACGTCTTCGGCGGTGGCCCCTTCCTCCCTGATCCGCAACACGCTGTTCACACACGGTTACTACCCGAGGGTGGAACGCATTACTCCGCACTTCGCATCGGCATCCCCAGGCCGATGACCTGGACTGCCCCCGCGAACACGAAAAGGACCAGGACCCCTCGACGTAGATGCCGCCCGCCCCGGGCGCGACATGCCGCCACCTCGCCGAGTGGACCGCGGCGAAACTCCGCTGGGGCCTTGCCGTCGAGCAGGCCGCGATTGACGCGACCAACGTCTACGCCGTCGGCCCCCCCCGCCGCCAGACGACCGTCGTCCACTACACCACCGCCCCGTAACGCAGCCGGCATCGGTTCTGACCCTCCCGGCATCACCCCCCGAACGGGCCGCGATCCCGGAGATCAACCGCGGGGAGATCCCGGTGAGCGCCGCTCGGTCGCACGGTGCCCCCAGACGGCGTGGGCCACGGCGTATGCCAGGCGGGGATCCACTGTCGCGCGCCCGTGAGGGGCCGAGGGGCCGGAACGTGACAACGACGGGGCCGGTCGTTGCACCCGGCATGATCAACCACCGCACCGCCACCGTCACGGCCCTGGCCGCCGCTGCCCCGGGCGCCCCTCTCGCCGTCGTCGCTCCCGCCTTCGCCGGCGGGATCGGCGACGTCCTCGCACCCGCCTTCGCAACCTCCTGCGCCAACCAGCACACCGGCGCCTACGCCACCGGGAACACCACCCACGGCACCGGCACCGCCGCCGGCAACCTCGCCGGCCTCCCCCTCGGCAGCCCCCTCAACCAATGCGGAGGCGCCGACCTCAACCTCAAGAACCTCGAATGTGTGAGCGTGCAGGACATCAACGTGATTCAGATTGTCGACGTCGAAATTCCACTCACCAAGACGAGGAGGTGTGATTCTCGGCTAGCCGGCTGATGCCCCGGCAGGGCGACGCAGGGAACGCCCGGGCCGGCGAGGCTGGGTCCGGGCCGGCACCACCGCGGCCACCGGTGTCCTCGTCTGGTCGGCGGCCCCCTGCGGGAGGGCTACGCCGTGCGTGGCGGTTCTCCCCCGGGACGGTGACCGCCGCACGGCGCTGACCACGCCGGGGTCGTACCCCCATCAGATGCCGGAGCCGTACCCGGGATCGGGCGCCTCTGTTCGGCGCCGTAGAGGCCGCTGAACACTCCTGGCAATCGGCACCCAAGGGTGGGTTTCAGGCGCTCACAGCGCCATACAGGCCCCCTCACGGACGTGATGCGGCAGCACCTCACCGGGGGACGGCGGGGAGGGGGCCCGGCGCCGGGTCCGGGACGGCAGCGGCCTGCTCCGCGCGCTGGCGCCGGCGGTGCCGTGAGTCCTCGGGGCAGCCCACCGCGTCGCAGACGATCCGCTGCTGAACCAGCGACAGCTCCCCCTCGTACAACGGCTCCAGGGGCGGCACGATGCCGGCCGCGGAAGCCGGGTCCCACCCCGCACTGACGCGCACGTCCTTCTCCTGCTGGGAGATCAACCGCAGCGCGATGTCCGTGAGCGCCATGCGGTCGCGGTGCCACCAGACGGCGTGGGCGGCGGCGTCATGCCGGGCGGAGTCCATCGTGGCGTGCACGAACCGGCCCCGCGCCGGGCAGGCCCGGTAGATCCAGACGATCCCCACATCCAACTGCATCCCGGTCTCGACCACACCCCATGCGTCCATGCCCGGAACAACGAGCGGGCCCCGGCCCGGGAGACGCACCCGTACTTCACCCGCCCGGGGTGGTTCCAGGGTCGGTCGGACCAGGACCGAGACGGCGGCACCCCGGCGGTGCCGGGGCGTCGGACTGGGCGGTCCACTCACCGGCCGCCGCCCGCTCCGCGGCGGTCAGGGCGCGGGGGTCGCGGGCGGGTGTGTCGGGCAGGTGGGGGCCGGGGCCGAGGGCCCGGCGGCGATGGGATCTGCTCACCGCCCCAGTCCGGCGAAAGGGGGCCGGCCCCCGCCTCGGGGCGGACAGGAATCCGGAGAAGAAGGGGCCGGCCCGGCAATACCGCCCCCAGAACGCGCCGGGCACCGGGCCTCACCCGTGCACGCCATACCAGCGCAGGCTGACAGCGGCCCCAGCGACTCCCATCCCGGGGTGCGGTGGGGATGCGGGCGGGCGAGGAGCTGCTGATGGTCGGCGCCCCTCCCCGTTCCTGGCGGGGAGCGCCGCTCGTTCGGGTGGTTGCAAGGTGGCTGGTGGCTTGGCTCCGTTACCGTGCGGTCATGAGCGAGCCGTACGCCCAGGGCGAGGACCATCCGGCATGTGGGATCTGCCCGTCGAAGCGTCTGCCTCGCGAAGGGTTCGTCGTGTATTCGCGCCCCTCGTGGGAGTGCCCGTTCGACGTGGCCGACGGCTTCCGCTACACCCTGGGCGACCGGACGCCGGCGTGTGTACACCCGGACAAGGTGGGGTTGGAGCCGGACCGGGTCGCCCCGCCGCCCCGGACGGAGCGGGAGCCCGTGCCGGAGGCTACGGCGCGGCGTAGTCGATGGCGCTGGTCATTCCG
This sequence comes from Streptomyces sp. NPDC126503, assembly GCF_040302405.1. Lineage (NCBI taxonomy): Bacteria > Bacillati > Actinomycetota > Actinomycetes > Kitasatosporales > Streptomycetaceae > Streptomyces > Streptomyces sp. NPDC126503. The sequence goes on along the minus strand of NZ_JBEORS010000015.1, from coordinate 119,279 downwards.
CGGTCGGTGATGCCGATGGTGGCGTACGCGGTGTCGAGGATCTGGCGGCGCCGCTCGGCCTCGGCGGCCGGGATCCAGTAGCGCTCGTTGACCGGGCCGAAGGCCGCCTCGCACGCCTGGTGCGTGAAGTCGCCGGTGTCCCACGGCGTGGCGACGGTGTGCTCGTTGACGGTGGAGTGGACGAACAGGTGTCCGGTGCGCTGCTGGATGCGGGACAGGGTGGTGAACTGGGCGCACAGCGCGTGGCAGGTGACGTCGACCGGCACGGGCTCGGGAAGCTCGGCGAGCAGCTCGTCAGCGGTCAGCTCGTAGACGGCGGTCTTGAGCGCCATCACCCTGAGCGCAGTGTCCAGGAGGGGCCCGGCGTCGCGGGCGACGCTGTAGGTGCTGATGAGCGGGCCGCCGTAGAAGTCGTCCCAGTCGGACGAGTAGCGGGCGCAGCCGTCGAGGACGACTCCCATCTCGGTGTCGGCCTGCCAGGCGGCGTGGATCTCGTGGGCCCGCGCGGCGACGGCGGCGGGGGCGGGAAGTGCGGGTGCGATGGTCACGGATCTTCCCTTTCGTCGGTGGTGCTCGGGTGGTGGCCGTGTCCCCGGGGGTTGGCGGGGCACCCCGGGGACACGGCGGTTCAGTGGGCCACCGGCGGGCGGATGTTGCCGGGCGCGATGGCGAGCGGGACGGTCTGGCCGGCGGTGCGGATGTAGGCGCGGCGGGTCCAGGTGGGGGCGCCGGTGTGAGTGGGCAGTTGTTCGCAGCGGATGGCGAGGAGCTCGCCCTCGGTGCCGGATGCGATGTCGTGCACGGTGCGGCCGACCAGGTCCTCGCCGCTGCCGGTGGCCAGGGACATCATCCGGGCGGCTCCGCAGTTTCCTGCTCGTCGTCGGTGAGGCGGGCGAGGAAGCGGTCGAGTCCGGCTTCGGCCCGGGCGACCAGTTCGGGCGAGGGGATGCCGTAGTCGGGCTGCTGTTGCGGAGCGTGCCGGCGCGGCGGCGGTGAAGGATCGAGGTGCGTCATCGGTCTCGCTCCCGGGCGTCAACACGGTGAGGATCTCGGTCCCCGTGAGTACGTTGCGGAGTTGACCGTACGGGCGGCCGGGGTGGGGTAACACTGACCGTGGGTACGAGTTTTCCCTTCACCTTCCGATTGGGAGGCGGCCCTGCGATGGGCAGGCAACTACCACCGAAAGCACCGTCCGTGGCCGGGTTCGTGCTGCGCTTGGCCCGGGAGGCCGCGCCCCTGACGCAGGACCGGCTCGCCCAGGAGCTCGGTGTCGACACCGGCACGGTGCAGGGCTGGGAGTCCGGCCGGCGGCCGCTGGCGAACGTGAAGGCCGGAAGGCTGCTGGAGCTGCGGCGCCGTCTGCCCGCGCTCGCCGGTCGCCTCCCGCCGGCCAGGCGCGGCCCGGCACCGGTGTCCCCGGCCCTTCCCGCGGGCCTGCGCGGGACGGTCTTCACGCACCTGCGGGAGGCGACAGAGCGGGCGTTGCGGCAGGGCGAGGCGGGGGCGCTGCTGCACCGCCAGGCCCTGTATCTGGCCTCGTACGACCGGGGCGGGGAGGCGGCCGCATGGACCCGCGCGGCGCTGCACCGCGGCCGTGACGGTCTCGCGCGTCGGGGCTTCTCGCCTCGCTGGGCCGGGGCGCGGTCGACCGCGACGGCGCTCGCCCGCCAGGGCGACCCGCAGCCCCTGCTCGATTTCATCGATCGTGCTCTGGCGGACGACGACGTCGCCGAGGCGGCGAACCTGAACTACTGAGCGTACTGGGTCGGCGCTCTCGGGACTGCCCAGCCGGACGACACCTTCATGGCGGACCGGGCCCTCGCCGGGTGGGATCCGGTGACCCTGCTGCGGGGTCTCGCCCGCGGGGCACACGGCGCCGGGGTACGTCGACCTGTACGCCCACACTCTCTGGGCGTTGATGGTCCGCTTCCCGTGGCTGCCGCAGGCCGCCGGGCCGTTGGCCGGCCCGCTGCGTGAGCGGACCGGCCAGTTGTTGGACGGGGCGGAGCTGTCGGCACGATCCCGGCGGGAGCTGGGCAGTGTCCACTACGGTCTCGATCACACCCGCTGACGCATCGGAGGACCCTATGGCCGACGACGACACCACCCGCGACACCGCCCGGGGCACCGCGAGCTTCATCTCTGAGCTCGGCGTCCTCAAGAAGGTGGCGCGGACCGGCTGGTGGTTCACCGGCAACCCACAGCCCGAGTCCGTTGCCGAGCACTCCTTCCGCGTCGCAGCCGTCGGGGCGATCCTCGCCATGATGGAAGGCGCCGACGCCGGCCGGGTCGCGCTCATGTGCACCTTCCACGACTCCCAGGAGACCCGGATCGGGGACATCCCCCACATCGGCCGCCGATACATCAAGGCCGCCGAGAACGGGGAGGTGACCGCCGACCAGGTCGTCAACGCCCACCCCGCCGTCCGGGCCGGCGTACAGACGGCGGTCGACGAGTACGAGGCCCGCGAGACGATGGAAGCGCAGGTCGCGCGCGACGCCGACAAACTCGAATGCCTCTTCCAGGCCCTGGAGTACCGCGAGCAGGGCTACACCCTCACACAGAACTGGATCGACACCTCCCTCGCCTCGCTCACCACCACATCGGCAAAGGCCCTGGCGGAAGCGGCACTGACCGGCACGTCCCTGGACTGGCAGAACAACATCCGCCCCTGAACCGCCCAGACGCTCGGCGAAGGACGGGTCCGGTCGGCGTGCAGCAGGATCCCGTCCTTCCTGCGGACGGTGTCTTCGTAGTGCCCCACGTGAGCCGGGGCGTGGGCGGCCCCAGCGGGACACCTGATCCGCGAACGGCTGCGGCCGGCGGGATCCACCCCGTACGACCCTCGGCTGACATGTGGTCAGCCGAGCGGGCGATGAGGCCGCATCGATCTTGCGGCCTCGGAATGACGACCGGGCGGCTGTCAAAGCGAAGGATGGGTCGCGTTCCTCCAGTCAACTCCCTCTCCGAAAAGGAGATCGTCATGGCTTCGCTGCCGCTGCCTGCTCGGCGCACCGCCACCGCTACCGTCACGGCCCTGGTGGCCGGGCTCACCCTGTGCACCTCGTCCATCGCCTCGTCCGCCGAGCAGCGCACGGACCACCGCCGGCCTGGCGCGGCGCGGATTGTCGGTAGCGGGGACTTTGTACTGCCGTACCTGAACGACAACGATGTACGCTCCTTCAGCTTCGACGCGGTGGCCGCCCCGTACAGCACGCCGCGGCCCGGGCTTCCCACGGGGCTGCCCGTCGACGCGCGCGGGACGGTACGCATCTCGCACCACTCGGCCGACCAGAACGTCACCTATACCTTCGACGGCCAAGTGGAGTGCCTGGTCACCGGCCCGAACACGGCGACGGTCACGGCCCTCATCACGAAGGTCAGCCACGAGGAGACCGGCCTGCTCGGCAAGCGCGTCGGACTGAGCGTGCACGACGGCGGAAAGGGCGGCAAGGCCGATCGGGTGGGCTTCTCGTGGAACGGGGTGAACCTGCTGCCGAACGGTGAGGACGCCGAGGTCGGCACCTGTATGGCCCCGGCCCCGTACGCCCCCGTCGTCAAGGGCGGCTACACCGTCACCCACGCCGAACTGGCACCGTTCCCCCGCCCGTAGGAGGCGTGCGCCACGGCCCGCCCCGCGCGACGCGCCGACCTCCACCAGGGCCTGCTCGAATGGTCTGCAGCCTCATATCCTCCGCCGCCTCCGAACCTCATTCTGAAACGATCAGTTAGTCGTCCGGAGCGGGACGGCGGCGGCAGGAGGGGCACGTACGCGTGGCGCCCGACGGCCGTGCACATGGCGCCCTGCGTGCGCGCCGTGGCGACAGAACGTGCACGATCACTGGAGGAGCCCTGTGGCAGATGCCGATGGCCCGTGCCCCTATCCGTTCAGTGAGCCGCACCGCCTGGACCTGGACCCGGCGTATGCCGAGCTGCACCAAGCCGGTGTGTGTCTGCTGCGGGTGAGCCTGCCCTACGGCGAGTCGGCCTGGCTGGCGGTCGGCTACGAGGGGGCCACGACGGTGCTGGGTGATCCTCGCTTCAGCCGCGCCGCCGCGGCAGGGCGGGATCAGCCGCGTACCCGGGCCCACGTGCTGAACGGCGAGGCGACCATCATGGGCTGGACCGGCCCCTGCCGCCTGCAGTCGGTAGGAGTCTTCGAACCTGCTGGTTTCGCCGCGCGAAGAGGGCCGGGTGGCCCGTCTGGCGACGTGCCGGTGTTGGCGGCGGCCGACACATACGGTCGTTACGGGGAACGGCGGGCGACACGGTGAACCGCAGGTGAGACAGCCCTCCTGTGGCTATGCAGCCGCTGCCGGGCCCGCGCCGCACACGGAGAATCGGTCCGGCTCCCGCTGTATGCGCAGCGGTCACTGCGCCCCCACCGGCCCGAGCGGCGCCCTCCGGGTGGTTCTGACCGGCCTGGTGCCGGTCTCTCCCTCGAGGATGGCCGGTCCCCAGCCTTCCTCCACCGGGGCAGTGCGCGCCTCGCTGTGTGGGGGCTGGTGGGGTGGCACGGTGGTGGGGCTCATGCCGGCGCGGACCACGCCCCGGGTGGCTGCCCGTCCGCCCGGGGTGGTGAGACGGGGCCGGGGTGTTCGCCGGTGTGGTGGCGGGAGTGGGTGGTGGATGTGGCCGGTGAGGGTGGTGGCGTGGCCGTGGGGGGTGCGCGGCGACATGGGGACGGTCGGGATGTGGTGGTCGTCGGCGGGGGCGTGGCGGGATGCAGTGTGGTGGTGCAGCTGCTCGACGCGGTGCTGCGCCCGCAGCAGGCGGCCGGGGGGCCGGTTCGGGTGAGGTCGGTGCGGGTGGTCGATCCCCATCCCGTGGGCTGGGGGCTGGCGTTCGGCGACGACGATCCGCTGCTGCTGTGCAACAGCGCGGTCGCGCTCAACTCCCTGCGTGCCGAGGCGGCGGACGATTTTCTCGATCACCTGCGTCAGCAGGGCTGGGAAGGCGCACCGCAGGAGTGCGTGCCACGGGGGTGGGTGGCGCAGTACTGCCGTACCCGCTTCGATCAGGCTCGTGCCCGGGCCGCTGCTCGCGGGATCGAGGTGGGCCACCTGTCGGCGGTGGTGCGCTCGGTCGAGGCCGCTCCCGGAGGGTACCGGGTGCGGCTGGTAGGCGGCGGGTGGGTGCCGGCCGACGACGTGGTGGTGTGTGCGGGGGTCCACCGCCCTCGCGTTCCCGATGGCTTCGCCGTGTGGCAGAGCCATCCCCGCTATCTGGACAGCCCGTATCCGAGTGCGCGACTGCGCCGACACATCGGACGGAGCCCCAGCCGGGTCTTGGTGACGGGCAGCCGGCAGAGCGCCGTGGATGCCGCGATGATGCTGTGCCGCGACGGACACCGGGTCACCCTGGCCTCGCGCTCCGGGCAGCTGCCCGCGGTGCGTGCTTCTCTGGCCCCGCCGCCCCGGCCTTTCCCTCCGCTGCAGCGCATGGCCCGTCTGGACCCGGCCGACCCCTGCCTGACCGGCCGCATCATTCGCTGCGTGGTGGAGGCCGTCCGGATGGCCGGGCCGCTTCCTCTGCGCCACCAGGTCTCCACCGCCGCCAACCCGGTCCGCCGCCTGCATGAGGAGACCGTGCTCGCCGAGACCGGGGCGTGTGCGTGGGCGCATGTGGGTGTCCCTCTGATCGAGGCCGTCATCGCTCTGGGTTCGGCCCTGCCCGCCGAGCGGCGGCGCACCGTGCAGGAGCACTTCGCGCCGCTCGCCGGCCGCTACATCACCGCGATCGCCCTGCCCAACGCCCGTCGGCTGCTCGGCCACCTGAAGACCGGTCACCTGCGCCTGGCCGGCCGATATCCCGCCGCGGTCCACCACGACGGCGACACCTGGCGCGTGTGCTGGCCGGACGCCCCGGTGGAGACGTTCGACCAGGTGGTCAACGCCACCGGATTCCAGCCACCGCAGCTCTACTGGGAACCCACCACCCCGGCCGTGTACCTGGACGATCCGCCCCCCGCACCCGCGCAGGTCGTCGACCACCTCGCAGCCGACCTGCGGGTACGGTCACACCCCACCGCACCACCGGAGCGTGTCTGGATCGTCGGAGTGGCCACCCACATCCGAATCCCCTACGCCAACCACCTGCCCCATGTCGTCACGCAGGCACACCACGCCGCTGCCCAGCTCCTGTACACCACCTGACCCGCGCCTGCCTACTGCCGCCACCAGCGATCAGTCGCAACCGGCGAGAGGCTGGCGGTGACCGACCCGCCCTGGGGGCCGGGCCTCAGCATGCCGCCGGCCGTCCTTCGGACCCCAGGACGAGGTCGGTCGGCGCGACCGCCACCGCTCACGCGGTCGATCTCCTCGCGCACTCGGCGCTCCGGCCCCTCAGACCGGTGGGGAGGCGGTTTCCGCGGGTCAGTCGAAGAGTGCCCGACGGAGGGTTGCGCGGGGCAGTCGATCACGGTGTCAACGCCGGAGAGGCTCATGATCCGCATCACGGCATCGGCCGGCGCGGCCAGGTGCATCCAGCCGCCTGCCCCACCGTGAGCCGCCTGCGGGAGAGAGGCGGGTGAGGACGGTGGCACACCAGGTGGCGATGTCGGCCTGGTGGCGGGTGAAGTCGCAGGGCGGTCACCGGGCTGGCGTCCCCGGGCGGGGCCCAGCAGTGGGCACCACCCGCGTGGTCCCGCTCACACACCACCCAGCCCGGGGGCGGGCACTCCCCCGGTACGCCCGATCCCCCGGCAGCGGCACAGGGATGGGGCACCCGGGCGGCGAGGCGTCGAGGAGGGGAGGAGAGGGACGGCCCGGTGGTACTGAGTCCAGAACGCCCGGGCACCAAGCCAGCCCACGCACACCGTGTCGGCGCGGGCCGATGCGACCTCAGCGGCTGAGCGGCGCCTGCCGCCGCATCGGCAACATGGGCGAACGGCGGGCGCGGCCCGTACGGACGGCCCCGGCCCCCACGGGCGCTCGGCCCGGGGCGCGGAGCGGCCCGGACACGCCCCGGGGCCCCCGGAAAGGCCTTGCGGTGCACCCCAGCGGCGCCCGCAGGCGCTCCCCCCGGCCTTTCGGCGCCCCCGCCCCCCATCAGGGGCCTCCACGCCGTCCTGGCCCTTGGCACCGCCCCGCAGGCCCCCCGGGGAACCGCCACGGGAGGGCAAAAGCGTAGGGCCGCCTACGGCCGCTACGGTCCCGGGGTACGCCCCGGCTTCCGCCCCGACGCCGCCTCGGCGTTGGACCTCAGGGCCGACCGGCACGGTGCTCCTGTCGGCATGCCGGGGTTGCGGCCGGGCTGGCCGGGCGGGGTGCGTTGTCGTGACGGGAGGGGATCATCCTCGTTGGTCCGGTATGAACCATCGAACCGCTGCCGCAGCCCTCGCTCTCACCGCCCTGGGCACCCCCCTGGCCACCGCCGGTCCCGCCGCTGCTGGCGGTATCGGGAACTTCCTCTCCCCTGCCTTCGGCACCTCCTGTGCCAACCTCCACACCGGCGCCCACGCCGACGGCGTCACCGCCCACGGCACCGGAACGGTGGGTGGCAACCTCGCCGGACTGCCCATCAGCGACCCCTTCAGCCACTGCGGCGGCGCCGAGCTCGGCGCCGCCGGAGGGGTAATCCCGATGGTCGGCAGTCTCATGGGACTAGGCGGCCATAGCGCCGGCTAGGCCTGGCAGAGAGATGCCCTCGCCTCAGGGCCCCTCGGCGCCGCGAGCCACGGGCCCTACCCGCCCCAGAGCACCCGACCGACACTGCCCCAGGGCGGCCGGCGGAACGCGAACCGGCGGCGGAGGGCTTCTCCGGTGGGGCCCGGCCCCTATGGAAACCACGGTTTCCATTTCGTTCGAATTGTCCGCTCGGCCGTCGAACGCCGCTCCGTGCCTGCTGCGCCTCTGCCCGGGCTCGATGCCGGGACCCAAGGGCGAAGGCCTCCAGGGGCCGTGGCGGCTCCCTGACGGCCTTCGCGGGCGCGGGCGTGGGGGTCAGGTGGTGAGGGCGGCGAGGAGGTCGGCGGGGGCCGGGCGTGCCTGTCCGGGGAGGAGGGGGTGGGTGTCGGGGGAGGTGTAGGGGTGGCGTCGGCGGCCGACGGTGCGCCACCCCGTCTCTTCCTCCCACACCAGCGCCGGGACGGGAGCGTCGTGGGTGAGGGCCAGGGCGGCGCGCAGGGTGTCGCCGGTCTGCTCCACAGCGGGCGGCTCCGGGGCGGTGAGGAGTCCGGCGTCGGCCAGGGCCCGGGCGATGGTGTTGAGGTAGGCGGCGGCGGTGCGGGCGCGCAGCTCGGTGCGGGCCTTGTCGAGTGCCGTGCGGATCTGTCCGGCCGGGTAGCCGAGTTCGGCCGCCGCCTGCTCGGGCGACAGGTCCGGGTGGGCGGTGATCCGGTCCGCGATCCGGCGGGCGCGGAGCTGGGTGAGGGCGCGCTGGGCGGTGTCGCGGTGGACGCCGAGCGTTTCGGTGACGCGGCCGGCGGTGAGGGCGGGGTCGGCGTCCAGGAGTGGGGTGATGCGGTCGTGGAGCTGGTCGCGGGGCACGAGGTCGCCGGCGCGCTTGGGGCGTCCTCCGGTGCGGGGGCGGTTGTCGCGGGCCTCGCGAAAGGCCTCCACGGTGCCGCGGGGCCAATGCTCCACCCCGCCGACGACAACCACGTGCTCGTGCAGCTCGGGGCGCTTCTTGTAGACCTCCCAGCTCGCGGGCACCACACCGATCAGGGCGGCGGCCTCGCGGCGGTCCAAGAGGTCGTCCTCGTGGTCGGCGGTAGGCAGATCCGGGACGGGTGCGCCGGCGAGGAAGGCGTCCACCTGCTCGCCGTCGAACAGCAGCGTGCGCGTCCCCGGGGAGCTGATCGGCGCGGGGAATCCCTCGGCCCGGTACGGCTTGACCTGGGTGTAGTAGTTGAGGCTGACGCCCCGCTGCTGGGCCAGATCGGCCAGGGTGCGGACCTTGCTCTCGCGTCCGGCACGGATCATCACGGGCCCCCTGAAAAGTCGGGTGTGGGGAACGGCAAGGGGGCCACGACCGACACCCCGCAGAACAAGAAAACGCTATCAACTCAAGGGAAGGTTCGGGGACGGTAGACTCCCGTCCGAGGTCCCGTCATCTCCTGATGAAGCGGTCTCTTGGAAGGCCGGCGCCCGTGCCACCCACCCCGCGCAGCGGGGCGGACTGAGGGCGCCGGCCGCTTCTCGTTCCAGCCGGCGAACGCCGCGTCGTCGCTGACTCGTGGTGATCGCTGGAAGCCGACACCCGCCTCAGTTCCGGTCGAATTTTCAGAACTCCCGCAGGTCAGCGTCCCCGTGCGCCCTCGCCCTGCGGCCTGGACGACCCCGCGTCAGGAGGACGTGCGGCGGTGCCACCAGCGGCGGCGGGACTGGACGGCGGCCTGCACGGCTTCGTTCAGGGCCCGTACGGCGTGGCCGACGCGGGCGTCGTCCTCGATGTGGCTCATGGCGTCCAGGATTCCCTGGGCGCCGGCGACGACGGCCGCGTCCTGGTGGTGCAGCAGGGGCACCGCGGCGGCCACAACTGCCGCAGTCTGCGGGATCACGGAGACGGCCGCGGTCTTGGTGTGGCGGCGTTCCTCCGCGAGGAACGCCGTGGCTGAGCTGAACCCGACGAGGCCGCTCATGCGCTGGGAGGCGCCCGCCAGGGTGGCGTTCGCCGCGCCGCCGGCCATCGCGAGGGATGCCAGAAGGATGGTGCGCACGGTCTCGATCGGGGTGTCCCAGAGGGTGCGCCGGGCGGCTGCGGAGCCCCGGAGCTGGAGGACGGCGGAGACGAGGGCTTCCGCCTGGCTCTCCAGGGTCGTCCGGGCGACTGCGCGAGCGGTGCTCTTGTGGGTCACCCTCGTGAGCCACCACGCGAGGAAGGCGGTGAGGACGGGCATCCCGAAGTCTTTGAGCAGGGTCATTGGCGAAGCGTGGCCGCTCCCCGCTGTCCGGGGAATGGGCGTTGCCCTGCTGGTATCGAAAGACGATCAGCCCGTGACACCCCCACCCGGTCCCGGCGTGCGCTCATCCCTGCGGGGCGGTGCCGGGGTCGGCCGGGCCGGTGCCGAGACGGCGCCGCCCGTACGGCGCGGGCTCGGCGGGCGGGGTGGGTGCGGCGGTCCACTCGCTGGCGGCAGCGCGTTCGGCGGCCGTGAGGGCGCGGGGGTCGCGGGCCGGCGGGTCGGGTAGATCGGGGCCGAGGCCGAGACCCCGGCGGTGGTGGGGCGTGCTCATCGCCCCAGTCTGCCGAAGAGGGGCCGGTCCCCCGTACAGGGGTGGACGGGGGACCGGAGTGGAGGGGGCGGCCCGGCGGTCCGCCCCGCCGGCCGGGCCGGCACCCGGCCTGCCCGGTACCGCACCCAGGTGCCGGAGCAGCCCCGCGCCCCGGCACCTGGATGCGGTACCGGGGCGCAGGGAGGGGGGTGTTGTTCAGATCTGGCCGAAGAGGATGGAGCCGGGGGCCTTGGGGTCGGTGGAGAAGTGGTACTCGCGGATCGTGCGGATGAACTCGCGGCGGGAGATCACTCCGTCCTCGTCGGTGTCGATCCGGGAGAAGGTGTCCAGGGCGGTGGGGTCGGTCACCTTCCAGACGTCCTTCAGAAGGCGGGTGAACTCGTCCTTGTTGATCTCGTTGTCCCCGTCGACGTCGATGACGTCGAACATCGCGTGGGCGCCGCCCTCGGCGACGTTCAGCCTGCTGGTGTCGATCGCGGCCATGCGCGAGGCCTGGGCGTACTGCTCACGGTCGAGGCGGTCCCCGTCGACGCCCGCGTGGCGCAGCAGCTCCACCCACTCCATCTGGAAGTGCGTGAGCAGGGCCCGGGCACGGAGGTCGTCCTTGCCCAGCTTATAGGCGGTGATGAAGCGGTCGACCAGGGCCTGGTAGTCGCCCCAGACCAGGTGGCCGTTCTTGTCGGCGTCCAGGGCGTCGAAGGCCCGCCCGTACTTCTCGCTCGCGATGTCTGCCATAGTTTTTCCCCTTTTTGGTGCTGGCCGATCGGTCGATGCGCATCCTGCAAGACGGTCGTGGCCGGGCGGGGCGGTTCGGTCCAAGATCACCCGATGGCGCGATCCGGATCCGGCCAACCATTCCGGCGCCCCGCACCGCGAGCCGGGCGGGGGCGCCGGCGAGCTCGTCGTTCCACACCCTCGACCACCACGCACCCGGGTCGGGGTGAGTGCCGGGGTGAGTAACTGAGTGAAGTCTGCGACCTTGTGAAAACCTCAGGTCAAGCCCATTGCGTTCGACTTGTGGTCGAACGGAATGGTTCCAATTGGAATCGGTCGCCCGCCCGTGCGGTCGACATCGTCGTGCTCCTGGTGCTCGTTCGGCATCGGTGCCGGCGCCACCGCATCAGCACCGGCCGCGCAGGAGCGTCAGGGACAGGGCCTTGGGCGGCGGGAGGTCGCCAGCGCATTCGTACGGAGGCACCCGGCTAGGAGCGTGGGTCAGTAAACAACTCCTGGAATGCCGCGCCTCCTGGTGAAGTGCGGCTGCCGAGCACTGCTCTTGAAAAGGCGTGGCTGCCGGGCAGTCGTGATGTGAAAATCAGTCCGCGCCTTGATCCACATCCGCGTCCCGGAGGTCCGCATGGACGTATCCTCGCTGCTGCCGTTGACCACGGCCCGGTTGTCGCTGCGTCTGTTCACTCCCGGCGACGCCGACGACCTGTACGCCTATCAGAGCCTGCCGAGCGTGGCGCGCTACTTGTACCGGCCGGCGCACACGCGTGAGCGCAGCGAGCAGGTTGCCGCCGAGCGCACGGTGCAGACGGTCTGGCGCGCCGACGGGGACAAGCTGGCACTCGCTGTCTGCCGACGCGATGAGCCCGGCGTCCTTGGCGAGGTGAGCCTCGCCCTGGCCGATGCCCGCGCCGCCCAGGCCGAGATCGGCTGGACTCTCGACCCAGGTCACCAGGGTCACGGCTACGCGACCGAGGCGGCTGCGGCGCTGGCCGGGTTTGCCTTCGACACGCTGGGCGTGCACCGGCTCTACGCACGGCTGGATGTGGAGAACACCGGGTCTGTGCGAGTCTGTGAGCGCCTCGGGATGCGCCGGGAGGCGCACCTGGTCGAGAACGACCTCGACGGGGATCGCTGGGGCAGCGAGTACATCTACGCGGCGCTGTCCGCGGATCTTTGCAGTCGATCAGGCGATTGAGCCCGAAGCCGCCTCCTGTTCGTGAACTTCCAAAGGAAGATGGTCTGTTCGAGGTGGATCCGGCGGCGGTGGTCAAGGCGGAGATCGCGCCGACGGTGACGGTGCAGAAGACCTTCCGGGCGTTCGTCCCCGATCAGATGCTGCTGCTCCCGCCGTCGCTGGAGGACTGACTGCCCGAGGGGCATCTGGCCCGGTTCGTCGCCGACCTGGTCGACAAAGTGCTCGACCTCTCGCCCGTCCTGGCCGACTACACCGAAAATGGCCCGCAAGCTCCGGACGAAATCCGGCAAGGCCGCCTACGCCCGCCGGAAAGCGATCGTCGAACCCGTCTTCGGCCAGATCATGACCTGCCACAACGGCCGCCGGCTTCTCCTGCGCGGCGAGGACGGAACCCGAGGAGAATGGCTGCTGCTGGCCGCCTGCCACAACTTCCGCAAATCCTTCCGGCACGCGGGAACCGCAGGGCTCGCCGCGGCGATCGCCTGACCGGCGCGGCCACCGGCCCTATCCGGGCCGATTTCCGGACCGCCAGGACCGGCCACCGATCGCCAAGGACACTGGTCGGCGACCGCGAGCGATCCCGCCGGTCACGACCACCCGGTCAAGTGCCCGTTACGGAGACACGCTCCTGGCGGTGTCTTCAAATGATCACGGTTGGTGGATCACGGTGTCGTGATACGTCGCCATGAACCGTCCGATGCTGAGCGGGAGTTCGTCCGGCCGCTGTTGCCCGAGTCGTTGCGGGGGCGGAAGCGGCTGGACGACCGCGGGGTGCTGAACGGGATCGTGTGGAAGTTCCGCACCGGGTCGGCCTGGCGGGATGTGCCCGAGCGTGACGGCCCGTGGGCGACGCTGCACACGCGTTTTCGCAGGTGGGCGGCGGACGGCACGTTCGACCGGATACTGCGGGCCACCCAGGCGAAGGCGGACGCGGCGGGCGACGTCGAGTGGCTGGTATCGGTCGACTCCACGGTCGTCCGGGCTCATCAGCATGCGGCCGGGGCTCGAAAAGGGGGCTCCGGGACCCGGCCCTCGGCCGGTCCAGAGGCGGGCTGACCAGCAAGATCCATCTGGCCTGCGACGGGCGGGGCCGTCCGCTCGGCTTCGTCGTGACGGGCGGCAACACCAACGACTGCACCCGGTTCACCGCCGTGATGGAGGCGATCCGGGTGCCCCGGACCGGGCCGGGGCGGCCCCGGGTCCGGCCCGATCACGTCCTGGGCGACAAGGGCTTACAGCTCGAAAGCGATCCGCGCGCGGCTCCGCCGTCGGGGCATCGCGCACACGATTCCCGAGCGGGCCGACCAAATCCGCAACCGGACCCGGCGCTGCAGCCACGGAGGCCGCCCGCCGGCCTTCGACCGCGAGGCCTACAAGCACCGCAACGTCGTAGAACGCTGCCTTCAACCGGCTCAAGCAGTGGCGGGGCATCGCCACTGCTACGACAAAGCCGCCCAGTCCTACGAAACCGCCGTCACCCTCGCGTCACTTCTGATGTGGGCGTGACAATTTGACGACAGGACCTAAAGCTTGTCGTCACATGCCAGGGTCACTGTGATCTTGCCCCGCCCACGTCGATTCCGGCGGAAGTCGTCGTCGTTCGGGTGGTGCGGGCCCAAGCGGGAGCGTCCTGGGCCGGCAGGGGGCCTTCCGTCCCGGAGGACCGGCTTCTTAAGATGATCGCCGCTGAGGAACACGGGGGATCCTGTGGGCTGTCGACGGCGATACCTCGGGGGAAGCGGACATGACCGTGCGGGTGGACGACGTGGCATCCGGCAGGCGCGCCAGGCGCGCCCTGGTAAGGATGGCGGCCGTCCTGGTCGCCCTGTGCTCGCTTACCGCCGGGTGCTCCTCCGCAGGCGAGGAGATGCGCGTCGTCTGGGACACCCCTGCGGATCGCAAGGCCGAAGAGACGGGCAACGGGGCCTGGCTGTCCGGCGACACGCTGGTCCGCAGCCGCTTCGACGCAGTGCGCGGGTACAGCGCCCCTACCGGTAAGCGAAGCTGGGAGTACGTACCGCCCGGCCGCTCGGCGGTCTGCCACGCCACTGCCGACACCACCAACTCGGTCCTGGTCCTCACCCGCGACGGGAAGGGCACTTCCGCCTCCGGGAAGAGCGAGGTCTGCGCCACCGCCGTCGCGCTCGACATGAAGACCGGCCGTGAGATCTGGCAGGCCCCTCTCTCCCCCACCGGGTCCGGCCTCCACCGCCTCCAGCCCTATCAGGTGTCCGCCGGCAGCGGCATCGCCGTGCTCCTCACGAAGGACGAACTGCACGCCGTGGACGTGCGCACCGGGAAGGCCCGCTGGAAGGCGTCTCTCCCCAAGGGGTGCGTCCCGGGCCGGATCATGGTCGCCGAGCACCAGGTCGCCGCCCTCCTCGCCTGCGGCGGCACCGACAACCCCTGGGGCGACAAGATCCCGCAGGACGCCGAACTGCACGCCGCCGCCTTCGCCCCGGCCACCGGCGCCCTCCTGTGGTCCACCCCGCTCGGCGGCCGGACCGTCATCCCCTGGGACACCCGTGCGGAGTTCGTCTCGGCCGACCCGCTGGTCGTGGCCGCCTCACAGAGCGGCGACTCCGACTCCGGGGCCTACTTCTCCTTCGGCGGGAACGGCCGCCCGAATCCGCCGATCGATTTCAGCGGTCCCTACGGCAAGATCCAGCCCCACCGACGGCTCGGGGCAGCAGTGGACGGCAGCAGGCTCTACACCGTGACCTTCCATCCCGTGCGGAACAGTCGCGTCGACGCCTACCGTCTGACCACCTTCGACCTCGCCAGCGGTGAGCTGCTCTGGGGAGGCACCGTCGACGACGACCGCCTCGACCGCTGCCACCCCTACCACATCCTGCCCCAGGACGGAAAACTCACCGTCCTCACTGCCGTCCCTCGCGATTCCGGCTGCGGACTCTATGTCCTGGACGCCGCTACGGGCGAGCGGCGCGGCGGCCACACCTTTCCCGAGGGCGACGACTTGCCGGACACGGTCTTCACATACAAGGACTGGCTCATCGGCGCCCGCTACAGGTC
Organism: Streptomyces sp. NPDC126503; assembly: GCF_040302405.1. Lineage (NCBI taxonomy): Bacteria > Bacillati > Actinomycetota > Actinomycetes > Kitasatosporales > Streptomycetaceae > Streptomyces > Streptomyces sp. NPDC126503. Next base: position 104,141 of record NZ_JBEORS010000015.1, on the reverse strand, counting down.
CTTCTCGGCGCCGGAGAAGCCCTTCACGGCCTACGAACGGCGCTGACGGCCGGACGAACTCCCACTCGGCATCCGACGGTTCATGGCGACGTGTCACGACACCGTGATCCACCAGCGGTGATCATTTGAAGACACTGCCTAGTCGTGGCGGGCGAGCTTGGCCGCTGAGACGAGCAGGATCACGGCGAGCGCGGGGATGAGGACCAGGTCCGGGAACACGCCGAGGAGCAGCCCGCCGAGCACGGCCCCGGCGACCGAGCCGGCGGCCATGACCGCCGTGAAGCGGAGGTTGGCGCCGAGGACGGCGAAGCTGCCGTCACGGCTGTAGCGGGCGAACGCGACGAGCATGGTGGGCAGGGAGACCAGCAGGGAGAGGCTTCCGGCGGTCTTGATGTCCTCGCCGAAGAGCAGAACGATCGACGGGATCAGCAGCTCGCCGCCGGCCACTCCCATGATCGCGGCGACGACACCGATACCGAACCCGGCCATGACACCTGCGGGCATCTGAGCCCAGAGCGGGAGCGCGAGGGTGTCAAGGGTGGTGGCGTGGGTGACCACGAGCGCTGCGGCCATGAGGACCATCAGGGCGGCCAGCACCTTGTAGAGGGTGGCGCTGCGTATACGGACCGCCCAGGACGCCCCCGCCCAGGCGCCGAGGAGACTGCCGGCCAGCAGATTGACCGCGACCGGCCAGCGGACGGCGACCTCGGCAGCCGGGACGGCCGACAGCCGGGCGGGCAGCGCGACCAGGACCACGACCAGGCTCATCGCCTTGTTCAGGATCACGGCCGAGAGCGCAGCGAACCCGAAAAGGCTGATCAGCAGCGGCAGACGGAACTCCGCACCGCCCAGCCCGATCATCCCGCCCAGAACACCGATGGATGCACCCGCCCCGAACACCACATGTGCCGAGTGCGCGGGCCGGAGGGGATGGGGGGACTCGTCCGTGCTCATGACAGGCATCCTCGCTGGCCGCACGCCCCTGCCGCTACGACAGGCGCACAGCTTCAGGGCAAGGCACTGGACGTCCGCTCCTGACTCGTTCGGACCTCCGAAAACCTGCCAGGCCTGGCCCGCCCTCTCAACTGCCCGTTCTCGTCCCGGGGCTAGGGCCTGTCCGGCGGATCATGTGACCTCTTGATCCTCTGCGCGTTGGCGTGTCCGTGAGGCGGGGAGATCTCATCAACGGGATCCTGTACCGGAACCGGACGGGGGTGCCGTGGCGGGATCTGCCTGCGTTTCGGGAAGTGGAAGACCGTGTACGAGCGGCATCGGCGCTGGTCGGCGGACGGCACATGGGACAGGCTCTTCGCGCACGTCCTGGCAGACGCCAACGCGGAAAGCCGGATCGACGGGTCCATGTGAGCGTAGGCCCCACCACCGCGCCGGCCCACCAGCACGCGGCCGGAGCCCGCAAGAAGCGGCCCGAGGGCGGACGCCGCCCGCCGGCCCTGCTGATTACGCCGGGCCAGTGGGCTGACGCCCCGCAGTTCATCCCTGTCATGGACAGCATCCGCGTCAGCCGGCCCGGTGGCGGACCGTCCCCGCACCCGGCCGGATCATCTCGGCGGCGACAAGGCGTACGCCTCCCGCCACACCGCTCCTACCTGCGCAGACGCCAGATCAAGCACGCCATCCCCGAGCCGAAGAACCAGCGGGCCAACCGACAACGGCGCGGCAGCAAGGGCGGCCGGCCTGCCGACTTCGACAGGACGATCTGCAAGCGCAGGAACGAAGTAGAGCGGACGATCAACGCCCTGAAGAACTTCAGGGCCGTGGCCACGAGGTTCGACAAACGCGCCTACATCTTCCACGGCACCGCGACCGATGCCTCGATCCGCCTCTGGCTTCGCTGATGACCGACTGAATGGGTGTCAGGTCCAGGTGCGGGAGCACAGGACCAGGCGGTAGCCGTCCGGATCGGCGACCGTCGCCCCGTGCTCGTCCCAGTACGGGTTGTGTGCCGGCACACGGGTGCCGCCGGCCGCGACGAGGCGATCGATCAGGAGCTCGTCGACCGGCTTGCCCAGGTAGACCACGAACAGGTCATCCACCGTGGGGGTGGGCTCCAGCGGGTGCTCTGGGTCACGGGTGAGCTCGAAGTGCCAGACGCCCCCTTTCGGGCCGACCATCAGCAGGTCGTGCTCGCCCGGGACGCGCTCGGTGGTGCGCCACAGAACCTCCAGGCCAAGGCCGTCCACGTAGAAGCGTTCGACGGCAGCGAGGTCGCGCGAGGGGCGGGCCACCCGGATGTGGGCGTTGGAGTCGATCATGCGGATGCTTCCAGGGCCGCGCGCCAGAGCGGGCTGTCGACGTAGTGGTTGTCGAAACGCTCCGCCGACTCTGCGATCTCCTTCGCGTCGGCCTCGCCGCGCATGACTCGGCCGAGCAGGCGCAGGTAGTCGAAGCGGCCCATGCCGGGGGTGAACACGAACAGGACGTCCGCCTCGCAGCCGGGCGCCGCGGCGAAGGCGTGCGGGGTGTGCGGCGGCACCGCCAGGAAGTCGCCCGTGTTGAGCAGGGTGATCTCCTCGCCTACCAGCACTTGGAGGGAGCCGCTGATCACGAAGAACAGCTCGGTCGCCTTGGTGTGGAAGTGCGCAGGTGCCCCCACGGCTCCCTTGGCGAACGTGGATCGGTAGCAGGTGAAGCCGTCGGCCGTGCGGTCGGAGTCGGCGAGCAGCTTCATTACGCTGCTGGGGTCGGCGCAGGTCTCAGCGTCGGCGTGACGGGTCAGTACCGGCTGGAACGGCGCGGCTGGCTCGATGCTGGTGGGCGTTTCGTGGATCATGACCGGACCTTATGGTCTGGGACATCGGTCTGCCCAGGCCCTTTCGGTATCCGTCATGGGATCCTGGAGCACGGCTCACAGCGGAGAACGCCGCCATCGGACCGTGATCCATGGCCGGTCATGCCAATGAACAGGTCCCGAGGCGATCCAAGATCCGCCGGACAGGCCCTAGACGCCGTCGAAGAGCAGGCCGGTGACCCGGTTGTCCCCGCGGGCGGGAATCGTACGGACCGCTCCGGCCGCCATCCCGGGGCGGCCGAGGTCGCGTTCGGCGTGGGCCAGGATCAGGAGCGCCCTCGCCCGCTGCAGGGCCGCCGCTCCGACAGCGGGCGCCGGGTTCGACGGCGGCGAGGCGGGCGAACTCCCGGTGGTGCGCGAGGAGCAGCTGCTTGGCGTCCCGGTCGGGGCCGATCGGGTAGAGGCGGGTGAGGACGCCTGCGTACCAGGTGGCGATGTCGTTCAGGCGGCGGGTGACGTCGCAGGGCGGTCACCGGGCCAGCGTCCCTGGTACGGGAGCGGCGGTGGTGCCCAGCAGTGGGCACATCGGCCGTGGCCCCGCTCATACCCCGCGCCTGTCACTGAGGAGAGCGCTCCCCCGGTGCGCCCCGGTCCCCCGGCGGGCGGCTCGGGACGGGGCGCGCGGGCGAGTGGTCGCCGGAGAGGGGGAGGAGAGGGGCGGCCCGGTGGTACTGCCCCCCGAGCGCGCCTGGGCGCCGGGCCTCGCCCACGCACATCATGTCGGCGCGGGCTGGAAGCGACCCTAGCGACCCCCCGCCCGCGCTCGGGGACGCGGTGGGGATACGGGCGAGCGGGGACGGCCGACCCTTGGCCGTGGTCCGGACCTCCTCCCTGTCGATCCCCGGATGGGCCAGGAGCTGCTGAAGGTCGCCGTGGCAGTGGAGGGGGACCGCCGGGGCGTGGGAGCGGGGCTGGAACCGGCTGTGCACGTACGTGGCGGGGTGCAGGAGTCCGGTGCGGGTCAGGTGGGTGAAGTCGACGTCGCGGACGCCGAGGTGCCGCGCTGCGGAGGTGCGGTCCAGGAGCCGGCCGCGCCCGCGTACGAAGGAGGGGACCATGACCCGCGACACCGGGTGGGGCTACCGCGACGACATCGGCTGGGGAGCCGACCCGGACTGGAACCGGCGCGACACCGGCTGGGACACCACCATGGACCCGGGATGGGGCGCCGCGGACACCACCCGGAACTAGGTGCAGGATGAGCTCGTGCTTCCTCCCCGACTGCTGTGGCGTGATCCACGGCCCATTCCCCGGTTCAATCGGCAGGAGCCGGTGACCCAGATTGTCCGCGATCCCGGCTTCTACGAGCCGAGCAATGAGGAAAGCTGCTCTAGGTTCGGGTACTTCTGCCAGGCCCATGACCGCCCCTACTGGCACGAGTCCTGCGGGGAAGGACCGCATGTCATCGCCCTGCACTGCCAAGAGCACGGGCCCGAGAGCATGTGGCCGCAACCACTGATGCTGATGTTCCCGGAAGGGTTCGACCCCCCGCTGAGCGGCGCGCAGCTGATCTGGGTGCGGGCGGAGGACGACGCTGTTCAGGCTGATCCGAAAGCGACGCCCTAGACCCGTACGCGCGGAGGTCCCGTCCGCAGGAATATTCCTGCGGACGGGAGTTCGCCCGTTCGCGCGCCGCCGGCCACGACTCGGGGGGATCCGTCGACGGCGGCGCCGACGCCGCTTCTGCCCAGGACGCCGCACCCCACACCTCGCCGCGGCGGCTACTTCGGCGGGCCGCTCGACGGAGCCGCCGGCCGGGGGGAGGCCGAGGCGGCCGTCGTCGGGGGGGGGCGGGCGGCGGGCCGGCGGCCACCGCGTCATCTCCCGCCACGCTCGGCACCTCCGCCCGTGGCTCGCCCGGCTCGATCCGGTCCACCACCGGGACGATCGCGTCGTACATGCGGCGGGCCAGCAGCTCATCGGCATGGTCGCGGTAGGTCGCGCCGTGAGCCTCGATGTCGAGCTTGCGCAGGTGCTCCACCAACTGGCCCGGTCAGCGCGACCTCGATCAACCCCCGCCTGCCCTGCTCCCCCAGAGCTTGCGCGGCTTCACGTCCTCGAAGGAGGTGTCATGCGATTGGGGCCGGCCGCCCTCCCGGGTGCGGTCCCACATGTCCTGCATGCTGACGATCCTGAACTGGGCGACCCCGGCCGCCCTGTTCAGCCGTTCCTCGTGCTGGGGCGGGGAATCGGTCCCGCATCCCGACAGGGTTACGGAGGCGGCGAGGACGGCGAGGGCGGCGGCTGTGTTCTCGGCCAGGGTCGTGCAGACCGGGACGCCGTGACGCCGGGCACGTAGGTCAGGTAACGGTTCCGTTCGGGGCCGGGGCAGTCGGGCGGGCAGCCGAGGACCGTACGGCCGGTGCCGGCGTCCAGGCCGAATTTCACGTTGCTGGTCATGCCCGGCAGGGTGCGCAGGTCGCGGGGGATCCAGAACAGAATCGCCGTGGCCGTCGCGCGGGCGTCGGTCTCCCAGTCGACCTGCGCCTCGTACCGGTCCGCCCATACGCTGTCGCGGGACTCCGGGCTCAGGACGGTCAGCGGCTCGGGCCCGGTCCACTGTCCGGCAGGAGCCGCACCGCCTCCGGCCGCCAGGACGGGACCGGCCGCTTGTCGGGGGTGGGCCCGGCGAGGAACACAGACTGACCGCTCGTGGGCAGGGGTTCGCGGGCCATGACCAAGCGGGTGGTGCTCACCGTTCTGTGCGGCGAGGGCGCGGGTGGTCTCGAGTCAAGCCGCTAGATAATCCAGGATTTCCTGAATTCAGGAGTCTGTGTACTGTCGTGGTGTGCTGACTGTTGCCTCCGACATCGAGGTGCTGGCCCGCTTCGGCCGCGCGCTCGCCGACCCGATCCGCTGCCGCATCCTGCTCGCCCTGCGCGATGCCCCCGCCTACCCGGCCGACCTCGCCGACGCCCTCGGCGTCTCACGGACCCGGCTGTCGAACCACCTGGCGTGCCTGCGCGACTGCGGCTTGGTCGTCACCGTCCCGGACGGCCGCCGCACCCGATACGAGCTCGCCGACGAACGCCTCGGCCACGCCCTGGACGACCTGCGCACCGCCGTGGTGGCCGTCGAGACCGACCGCACGTGCACCAACGCCGCGACGGAAGAGTGCTGCTGATGACCGCCGAGACATCCATATCCCTCGGGCCGTCACCGGCCCGCCGCGACGCGCTCGCCAAACGGATACGCCTACTGGTCGCCGCGACCATCACCTACAACGTCATCGAGGCGATCGCCGCCATCACCGCTGGGACGATCGCCTCCTCCACGGCCCTGATCGGCTTCGGTCTCGACTCGATCATCGAGGTCTCCTCCGCAGCCGCGGTCGCCTGGCAGTTCTCCGCCTCCGACCACGCTGTCCGCGAAGCGCGCGAGGAGCGCACCCTGCGGATCATCGCGGTGTCGTTCTTCGCGCTCGCCGGGTACGTCACCGTCGACGCCGTCCGCGCGCTGGCCGGCACCGGGGAAGCCGAGCGGTCGATCCCTGGCATCGTCATCGCCGCCCTGTCGCTCGCGGTGATGCCGTTCCTGTCCGCCGCCCAGCGCAAGGCCGGCCGCGAACTCGGTTCCGCCAGCGCGGTCGCCGACTCCAAGCAGACGCTCCTGTGCACCTATCTGTCCGCCGTGCTGCTGCTCGGCCTGGTCCTCAACGCCACCCTCGGCTGGCCCTGGGCCGACCCCATCGCCGCCCTCGTCATCGCCGCCGTCGCCGTCAAGGAAGGCCGCGACGCCTGGCTCGGCAAAGGCTGCTGCGCAGTCCCCGCCGCCGCGGCCGTGCCGTCAGCCGGTTCCGAGACCGATGCGTGCGGTTGCCGCCCCGGATGCGACTGCTGCAACTGACCGCCCCGATGCTGCCGCACCACCGTCGAAGGGCCTCCTGCCCGGATCATGGCCCGAAGGCCCCACCCCCGACGCGGCCGCGCCGCGTCGCAGGAGACCACCGCGCCCCCACGTCCTCGATCCGCCCCGCCCCGCCGGCCCGGCGGTTGCCCGATCTTGGAGACGGCCAGGGTGCATGGGCCGCCGGTTGGTCCGGTGGAAGGGAGGGGAGCGTCGTGTCGTACGAGTACGAGGCGACAGAGCGACGCGCGGGCCGCTGCGGGGCGGCAGGGGGAGGAGAAGCAGACCGACGCGATCGGTGAGGGGCTCGCCGCCATCGCGTACGCACTGCTTGAGGTCGCCACTGCGATCCGCGAGAACACCGAGGCCCATCGGCGAGGCTGAGGGACCGTTGGAGAAGAAGCCGTGGCAAGGGCACCCCGCCGTCGGTCCGCCGGGCGGCGCCTCTCTTCGGCTTCGTCCGGTTCGCCAGGGCCGGCACCTGTGTGGGCAGGCCTTGACGAAACCGGGTCAGGCGGGCGCGGGTAGTTGGACCGGGTCGACGACGATGTGGATCCCGTGATCCTGTCTTCGAGGACGGTGAAGCGATCCAGGCCGTTGAGTCGGCGGTGGCCCGGATCGGGTTCCACTGGCTCCGGGCGATCAGGCAGATTCCGGGGGCGTGGGTCCCAGGCCCCGGATCACGAAATCAATCGCGGTGGTCAGACGCTTGAGGTCGTGCCCGGCTCGTTCGCGTACCCGTAGGCCGAGAACCGTGGTGAACAACAGTTCAGCGGCGGCGTCGGCGTCGAGGTCCTCGGACAGCTCACCACGATCGCGCCCCTCGGCCAGGGCCGAGCGCAAGGCCTGGCGTGTGACCTCGAATGCGGCCTCGGTCCGCTGCTGGACCTTCTCGTCGGTGGTGCCCAGTTCAGTTGCGGTGTTGACCACGAAGCAGCCGCGACCGGGCTTGCCGTCGGCTGGGCAGGTGACCAGCCACAGCATCCATTCCCGTAGCACTTCCCGGACCGGGCGGTCCGTCGCGTCCAGACGCTGGCGGGCCTCCGTGGACTCGGTGGCCCGGTAGTGGTCGAGCGCGCGAAGGAACAGCGTGTGCTTGTCGGTGAATGTCCGATAGAGGCTGCTGGGTGTGAGCTTCAGCTCGTCACCCAGGTCGCGCACCGAGGTGGCGTGGTAACCGCGTCGCCAGAACAGGTCGGTCGCCGAGGCGACCGCGTTCTTCTCGTCGAACTGTCGGGGGCGTGCCATAGGTTCACCTTACCCAACTTGTGGAGCATTCGCTCCCATACTACTGTCACCATATGGGAGCGAGCGTTCCCGAATTATCGAGGAGGATGCGTTGACGACCGCAGAGCAGACCCCCGCCCAGACGAGGGAACCGGGAACCCTGGACAGAAGTCGCTGGATGGCGGTCTCCGTAGTGACGCTGGGCACCTTCCTGCTGGTGACCGCCGAGCAACTGCCGATCGGTCTGCTGACCTCGGTGGGGTCCGCGCTGTCGGTCTCCGAGGGGACGGCAGGACTGATGGTGACGGTGCCCAGCATCGTCGCCGGGTTCGCCGCACCCCTGGTCCCGATGATCGTCGGGGCGCTGGACCGCCGCATCCTGCTGCTCGGGCTGATGGCCCTGATGACCGTCGCGAACCTGGGCTCCGCCCTGGCGCCGAACTTCGCGGTGCTGGTGGGCTCCCGGGTGCTGGTCGGCATCGCGGTCGGCGGCTTCTGGGCGGTCGCCGCCGGCCTCGCGGTCCGGCTCGTCGCGCCAGCGGACGTGCCGCGTGCCACCGCGGTCATTTTCGGCGGCGTCGGAGCCGCGAACGTGTTCGGTGTCCCGCTCGGCACCCTGGTCGGTGACCTGACCGGCTGGCGCATTGCCTTCTCCTCGCTGAGCACCCTGGCGCTCGTGACCCTGATCGCCCTGCTGGCGGTACTGCCGCGGCTGGTCGCCTCCCAGGCCATCCGGCCCAAACTGCTGATGCAGCAGCTCCGCAACCCAGGCGTGCGCGTCGGCATCATCGCGACGGTGCTCCTCGTGTTCGGACACTTCGCCGCTTACACGTTCGTGAGCCCGGCGCTGCAGAAGCTGTCGGGGATCGACGAGCGCTATGTCGGTCCGCTGCTGTTCGGGTTCGGCGCGGCCGGCATGATCGGCAACTTCGTCGCCGGTGCGGCGCTCTCCCGCCGAGTGCACCGCAGCGTGCTGACCATCGCCGTAGCCATGACGGCCGCGATGCCCCTTTTCCTCCTGCTGGGCCGGACCGCGATCGGGGGCGCCATCCTGCTGATCGTCTGGGGTCTGGCTTTCGGCGGTGTGTCCGTGGGCCTCCAGACTTGGATGATCAAGGCCGCTCCGCAGGCCGTGGAAGCGGCCTCCTCGCTGTGGGTGGCGGTGTTCAACCTGTCCATCGGCTGCGGCGCGCTGGCCGGCGGCGTCATCGTCGACACGCTCACGCTCCAAGGCGCGCTCTGGCTCGGCGGCGCCTGCGCCCTGCTCGCCGCCCTGGCGATCTGGACCGCGCGCACCAACGACGCCATGCGCTGACCGAATTAGAGGCAGCGGCCGGTGTGCGGACGGCGGGACTGTTCGTCACCGGCATCACCCGGCAGGACGACTTCGCCGGACTGCCCGTGGAGTATTTCCCGGGCAAACCACACCTCGCGGAGTCGTTCGTCGAGGTGTCCGCCCTCGTCGTCCCTGACTGGATGATCGGGATCGAGGCGATCGGTCTCATTCACCGAGGTACGACCCCGGTCACGCATCGGGCAGGAGGAGCCAGACTTCGGAGAAGGCGAGACCGTGCTCCCGGGTCGTCCTCCCGCATGGGCAGCCAAGTGAGATCTGGCGCCAGTCGCAGGTCACCGTCCACGGGCCGGTCGCGCCTCCGCACGCAGGGCAGTCGAAGGTGCGGGCCGTCCACACTCCGGAGGCGGGTCTGTCGTAGTGGCGGAATCGGCCCGCGTACCGGATGCGCCAGGGCTCGACCGGCGGCGTGAGCGGGTCGCTCCCGGCCCCGCTCGCCGAAGCCAGAGCGGCGAACAGAGTGATCAGATCGGGGAGCAGCACCTCGCCCGCCTCCGTCGGCGGGGTCGCCGGACCGTCCGGTGCGGCCGCCTGAGTGCCGTAGCTCGGGGCTGCGGCTGCGGGCGGCGGGTTCGGTACGCCGTGCCAGGGCAGGAAGGCCCGGGCGACGGCGGCCAGGAGAGCGGCCGCGGGTGGGCTGACAGCACCTGAGTCCAAGTGGTGAACGACGGTCCGCAGGATGCGCTGGAGGCGCCGGTCCCGGTCCATGGCCACCACCCGTGGGGCGGCTGTCCGCCGGGACGGAAGCGGGGCCGCGAGGCGGGCCAGAACCCGCGCTGCTGCTTCACGGTCCGCCGCCGCAGGGCGCCACTCCCCTACGGCCAGGAGCTGTCGCGCCCGCCCCGCCTCGCGGGTCAGGGCGCGCGTCATCAACGGTGGCGGATCGCAGGCCGTCCCTGGCCTCTGGTGCCCACTCTTCATGCACCCCTCCCCCGTTCGCTGCTGCGGCGTAGCCCGCTGTCCCAGAAACTGGTGGACACCCCGTCACACCAGCGGGTTGTCGCATCCATTGTGGTCAGCGGTGGCTCGGCCGCTCTGCGTAGCCTTCCGGTGTGAGAAAGGAATGGCTGTTCACCACTCTCGGTGCGGTGGCCCATGCTGGTCCTCGGGCCGTGCAGTGCTACCCGGCTGTTGGTGCCGCTTGGCGGGCGAGGGGTGCCAGGCGGTGGTGCGGTTGCCTTGGCGGGCGGCAAGCACGGCTTCGACGCTGGGGTAGACGGGCAGGAAGGTGTCCATCCCGGTGACGCTGAGCAGGCGGCTCAGCCGGTCGGGGATGGCCGACAGGGTCAGGGAGCCGTCGGCGTCCTTGGCGCAGCGCCATATACCGACGAGGGCGCCCAGGCCGGAGGAGTCGCAGAACGTGACACTTGAAAGGTCGGCGACCAGGTGGGGGTGGCCGACCGCGATCAGGTCCAGGGCGCGGGCACGCACGGCGGGCGCGGCGTTGATGTCGAATTCACCGGACAGCGCGATCACGGCCAGGGAGCCGTCGGTGAGCGGGACGTCGATGTGGAGTGCGGCGGTCATGGTCGTCGGTTCTCCTGCCCGACGGAGACGTCGGCGGTCGGGGCGGCGGCGCTGTGAACGGTGGTGGTGATGCCGGCGGGAGCGGCATCGGGGGTGGGGACGGACAGAGCCAGCAGTGCCACGTCGTCGCGTTCGGTGTCGGGGAGGGTGTCCAGGAGCGCGACGGTGTCGTCGATCAGGAAGCCGGCCCTGACCGGCGCCTGCCGCTGAGCGAGGAAGTCGGTCAGGCCCGTGTCGGCGAGCATGCGGCCATCGGCGGTGCGGGCCTCGGTCAGCCCGTCGGTGTAGAGCAGCAAGCCCTGGCCGGGCGCCAGGTGCAGGGTGCGTGAGGCGAAGGTGGCTTCGGCGATGGCGCCGACCAGCATGCCGCCGTTGGCGCGGGCCGCCTCCACCCGTACACCGCCGTCCTCGGTGGGGCTGAGGTGGTAGGCGGGCGGGTGGCCGCCGGTGGCCAGCGTAACTGTGAAGCCGCCGTCCCGGGCGGGATCGAGCAGGCCGAAGATTGCGGTGCAGAAGCGGGTGCCGACCGCCGCGTCCAGCAGCAGCGCCGTGTTCAGGGCCTTCAGTGCGGCCGTGGGATCGGCGTCGACGAGGGCCGCGGCCCGCAGCGTGTAGCGGGTCAGTGAGGTGACCGAGGCGGCTTCGGCGCCCTTGCCGCAGACATCGCCCAGGAAGAACGCCCACCGGTCCCCGCCGATGGGGAAGACGTCGTAGAAATCGCCACCCACTTCCTGCGGGGAGGCGGTCTTGTAGTGGCAGGCCAGCTCCAGCCCAGGCACCGCGGGCAGCACGGGAGGCACCAGAGTGCGCTGCAGCGTGGAGGCGAACGCGGCGATGGCCGCTCTGTCCCGCTCAGCCCGCTGCCGAGCCTCTTCCTCCGCCTGGCGCTTCTCCTGCTCAACCTTGCGGCGCTCCTGCTCGGCGCGCACCACGTGCAACGCCGACAGCCGCAGCTCCAACTGGTCACGTACCACCGCGGCCAGGTCCGCGAGCGTGGCGGAGTCCGCCTCGCTGATCTCGCGGGGGCGGGTGTCGAGGACGTTGACGGTGCCCAGGCGGTACCCGTCGGCGGTGATGATCGGAGCGGCGGCGTAGAACCGCACCCCCATCGGGCCGGCGACCAGCGGGTTGGAGCAGGCGACCGGGTCGAGCAGGGTGTCAGGGATGACGGTGGTGTCATCGGTCAGGACCGCCGAGGCGCACAGGCCCGGGTCGCGGCCGATCTCAGTGACGCCTTCCAGCCCGTGCGTGGCCTTGAACCAGATCCGGTCCTCATCCACGATGGTCACCGTCGCCACCGGCACCTCGAACAGGCGAGCGGCCAGCGCCGCGACCCGGTCGTAGGCGCCGTCCGGAGGGGTGTCAAGAATGTCGTAACGGCGCACCGCCGCCATCCGCGCCGCCTCGGCCGACGCGGCCAGAGGTTCCTTCGGTGCTATCGCAGGCGGGCTCGCTTGCTCCGGCATGACCCTCGTCTCGCTCATCCCCCCCAGGAAGACGCCGACCGGACAGCCAGCACCCTGGAACCCTACCGAACGCCCCAGCGCTCAGAAGGCGCTGCCGAGCGGCCAGCTCAGAAGCATGCGGAAAAAGCCGTGCCACACTGACGTACGCGCGCTCGCGGTCAGCAAACGTGACAGTGCCCACGCACCCCCCACGATGTCGTCCACTCCCGGTCGGTGGGCTCCACTCGGTGGAGAGGGTGCCGGACACCGTCGGTGCGCACCACGGCATCGGGTGCGCGGCGTCGGGTCCACTCAGTGGCCGGCCTCCCGGCTGCGGTGCGGTCTCGTCACCGACCTGTCGGCGGCCGTCTCCACCCACCCGTACTGGAACGCGTTGGAGGTGGGACCGGCGCGGGTCGCGGCCCGCATGGAGCTGAAGCACCTGCCCGAGGTCCAGGCCGTCGAGGGCCAGGCCGGTGCCGAGGCCCGGGTCGTTGTGGCGGAGGCGGCGCAGGGCGGTGGGCGACGTCGGGCTGGAGAGAGCCGGCCGTCTCGAACAGCACCGGACGGTCGTGGCGTGGCTGCGGTGGGCCCTTACGCAGGAGGAGCGCACTATCCCGGAGCTGGAGCGGCAGGCCGAGGACGAGCGGCGCCGGCGGGAGACAGCCCGCCGCGAACGCTCCTGGACCGTCACCGCCTCCCGCGCCGCCGAGGGGCACCCGTACTGCACCGGGGCAACTGCGCTCTCGCCCGCCACGGCTTCGGGGACCTTCTCGACGCCGAAGGCGTACGGGCGGCGACCGAGGAGTACCCCGGCCTGGAGATGTGCCAGATCTGCCCCCCCCGTGGGGCAGCCTCGGCACCGACCAGCCACCCACCCGGCCAGAGCCGGACACGATCGCATTCCCATGACCCGGCACGGTGACGCGACGTCACAGAGGGGACTTCAGGACCCCTGCTCGAACTGCCGCGCGGGCAGGCCGGTCCCGTCCGGAATCTGCCTGGGCCCGTAGTCCGCCGGCCGCCGGGCCCCGGCCCGCGCACGGCGGTGATGGTGTTCGCGGTCGTGGTGGTCACGCTGAAGTCCTCTGTCTGTCGCGTCGCCGGGGCCGCTCTCTTCTGCTGGGGCCGTGCCGGCGGACACGCAAGGCGGGTTCACCCTTGCGGGTGTTCTCGGGCCCGGCCGCAGAGGGCTTTTTCATGCCCGGGGTCAGTTCTGCAGGACGGTGTAGACGAGGGCGAGGACGGTGGTGGCGGTGACCATGGAGGTGCCCAGGGCGGGGTTCAGGTAGGCGATCCGCCCGATGGCAATGCCGGCGACGGCGAGCAGGGCGAGAACGACGAGCACGTACATGTGGGCCTCCGGGAAAATGGGCACGCCGGGGGAGGGCAACTCCCGTTGCATGGCGGTGGATTGCCTCTACAGTGACGTGTCTTGCCTGGTGTGGGCGACTGGCCCATCAGGTGCTTTTTTCGGTGCTGGAGGGCACCGGATGGTGGTGGGAGGGGGCACACATGACGCAGGCTGACACCCCGGAGGGACAGCCGGCTCGCTTGAGCAGGGTGAAAGCGCCGAGCCTGTCGCGGGACGAAAAGGACGAGAAGAGGGCCGACTTCGGGGTAAAGCTCGGGACACTGCTCTCATCCACCGGGCTCAGCTCGCGCGGTTTCGCCCGGATCTACGACCCGGTCTACAACGACTCCACCATCCGTAAATACGTCGGGGGGACCAGCCTGCCCCCCTGGAACTTTCTGCGGGACCTGCGCGAACAGGTCGCGCTGCGGGCCGGCGACAACGTGGACGCCATGGAGCTGTCGGCGGTCCTGTTCACCGAATATCGCAAGGTGCTGGTGGAGGTGGGCGCCGAGCTCACCGGCAGCGACCAGAACTCCCTGCTGCTGCGGCTGCTCGAAGGAGAGCCACGGCTCGCCGAAGTCACCGAGAAGCTGGCCGAGGTCACGGCACAGCGGGACCGGTTACGTGCCGAGGTCGACCGCCTGCGCAGTTCCGGCCAGAGCGGTGCACGGGTGAACCGTCTGCGCGCGGAAGCGGACAAGCTCTCCCACCAGAGTGCCCGGCTGGCGCGCCAGCGCGGTGAGCTGGAGGGCGACATGGACCGCTGCCGGGCCCTACTGCATCTGATGGAGCAGCACAGCGAGGGCCCCGGGGCTGCGGATATGCCCGCTGGTCCACCCCCGCACCGGCCGCCCGCGGATCCGGTGGCCCCCCGCGCCAGGCGCTCGCGCCGGTGGCGCTTGCTCGGCGCAGCGGCCACGGTCCTGGTCCTGGTCGGCTCCGGGGTGGCCATCGGGATCTGGGCGGCCCGCGAGGACGCCCCGCCGGCCGCCGGAGCGCAGGGGCCCACCTCCAGCAGCCCGTCGGCTTCCCGGCCCACTCCGCAGGAGACCAGCCCGCCCTCCAGCGCCCCCACCACCCCGCCTGCGACACCCGCCTCGACCGCCCCCGAGCCCGCTCCGGAGGACGGCGACGACACACGCCGCGCGCTGGACAAGCACCTCATCGGCGTCTACGAGATCACCGTCAGCGACGGAAACGCCCTCGACATCGACGCCCAGACACTCAACGCGCCCAGGCCGCAGGACAACGAATTCGTCTTCTACGACGACCCCCTGCACGGCCCGAGCATCATCAACATGAACATGACCACCGAAAGACCGAACCCGAACATCAAACTGGGGCTGATCGACAGCAAAGACGTCCCGCAATGCGCCAAACGGACCCGCCTCACGCCCGAAGCGGGCTCCATCGGCCTCACCGGAGGCGACCCCGACACCCACGCATGCATCTTCACCAGCGGAAAAAGGTGGGCCCTCGTCCAGGCATTCACCGAAAAAGCCCAACCGGGCACCGCCAGCGAAGTCACCTTCCGTATCGGGTTCGTGAAGTAATCCATCAAAAGGGACGGGCCCCGAAGCGGCATCCCCCACCCTGCAACCCGAGGCGGCTCGGGCAAGCCGCAAACACCCGGAAGCGTCCACCACAGAACTGCGGATCCCCGCGCGGAACCCCCGCGCAAGAGGTGAAGACTCCCCCGGCACACCACACCGCCAAGGCCCCGCCCCAGGAACACTCCTGCGGGCGGGGCCTTGCCGTACGCGCGCCGCCGGTTACGACACCGGGGGATACGTCGACGGCGGCGCCGACGCCGCTCCTGCCCACGAAGCCGCACCTCACACCGCGCGCCACCGGGCAGGACCGGCAGGAGCGTTTCTCCGGTGAAACCGATCGCCCGGGCAGCCGACCTGCGGCCGATTCGCCTACGCCGGCACCGCCCGGCCGCTATGCCTGTCCTTCTTGATCACGAACATGACGCATGCTCTGGCCGCGCGCTCCTCGCCGCCCCGCCGGCCGCCGCCGACGGACCCACCGGTCCCACGCCGCCGGCCGAGTTCACCTCCGACTGGCACGATCCGGTCACCGCCGCCCCGCCCGTCACCACCCCCGGCACCCGCAGCTGCCGGGTGACCCGCGCCCCCGAGTAGTAGACCCCGCCGGCACACCCGCGGAGTTCACATGGGAGAGGGATTCATGCGCTTCACGAGGACATTCAAATCCCTGGTCACCGCACTCGCGGTCGCCGCGGGCACGCTCGCCGCTTCGGCCGGCCCCGGGGCTGCGGCACCTCCGCCACCGGGACGGCTCGCTGCTGTCGAGATCGTCAGGGTGAGCGGGAAGGCCGACGACTTCACGGACAGGTCGGCCATCTGCCCCGGCTGGAAGGTCGCCTCGCCGGCGGCGCCGAGGTCAGCATGGGCAGTCCGCCGGGAAGTCACCCCGGCGCTCGGTGCGCCCCGCTCACCCCGGCGAGCAGCTCGGACGGAGCGTGCGGGCGGGGTGGCCGCCAGGGAGCGAGAGGCGGGACCGGCCCGGCGGTACTGCCCCCAGAACACCGTCTGGGCGCCGGGCCTCGCCCGCGCCTGCCATCTCGACGCGGGCCGGCAGCGAATCCCGCCCCGGGGTGCGGTGGGGATGTAGGCGAGCGGAGACGGCCGGCCCTTCGGCGTCGTACGGATCTCCTCCCAATCGATGCCGGGGTGGGTGAGGAGCTGCTGAAGGTCGCCGTACCGGTAGAGGGGGACCGCCGGGGCGTGGGAGTGGGGCTGGAACCGGCTGTGCACGTGGACGGCGGGGTGCAGGAGCCCGGCGGGTCAGGTGGCTGAAGTCGGTGCCACGGATGCCGAGGTGGCGGGCGGCGGAGGTGCGGTGCAGGAGGCGGTCGTCGCGGCGGGCCTGGTCGAGCGTGGCGCGGTCGGTGAAGCGCTCCAGAGCCAGACCGTCGTAAAGGAGGTGGAAAGTACGGGATTCCGCACATCGACATCCCCCTCACCCCGGACCCTCTCTTCGTCGCCGCGCTGAGGAGCACCATCCACGGATCGGCGCGGACTTCCGCTGCAGCCCGTGCGAGGGGCACGGGCACCCGGACGGCGCACAAAGGAAGAGGACAGCAGCCGGCCCGCAAGACCGGGGCGACGGCTCGCTTCATCGCACGGTCTTCCGCGGCGCCCGGCATGGCGGCAGGCTCCACAGCGGCCAGGACCCGGCTCTCTCTTCGGTGCGTCGATTTCCGCATCTATGGATCCGCTGAACTTTGTCGGCAGGCCGAGGACGAACCGCTCCGCCGGGAGGCCGCCCGCCGGGAACGGTCCTGGACCGTCACCGCCTCCCGCGCCGCTGAGGGGCACCCGGAGCTCCACCGGGGCAACTGCGGTCTCACCCTTCTCGACACCGAGGACGTACGGGCGGCGATCGAGGAATACTCCGATCTGGAGATGCGCCAGGTATGTCGCCCGTGGGGCAGTCTCGGCATGGGCCAGACACCCACCCGCCCCGGGCCGGACGAGACCGCATTCCCCGCGGGAGCGGGGTTCTGTACCCCACCCCGAGCGACAGTCACCTCCAGGGCAGCCCCGGCCGGGCACTCCTGAACGGGGCCCTGCCCGAGGCCGCCGGGCCCGCTGGAGTGAGGCTCCAAGGCGGGCCGTTCTTCAGTGCGGCAAGAAAGAGAAGCTGGTGTCGAAGGTGCGTAGGTCTCGGTCAGACGCATCACCTCGGTGGACTGGACCTGGAGACCGGTCAGGACGAGGCGGCCGCCTTCGGCCTGGACCCGGCGCCGCAGCCGCAGGAGCGTGTTCAGGCCCATGGAGTCGATGAACGGCACCCGGGCAGGTCCAGGTGCAGCGTCTTGTTTCCGACGGGGAGGACCGTGGTGACTTCCTCGACCTGCGGGCAGATGTCGAGGTCCATCTCCCCGCACACGGTGAGGAGCCTTCCTTCCGGGTGGTGGGCGGCTGTCACGGTGAAGTGGCGTACGGTTCGTCCCTTCCGAGATCGAGCCTCTCGCCCCCAGCCCCCAGGAGGGGCGGGCGCCAAACGCCCGGCACAGGACCGCGCACGGCCGAGCAAGAGCTCCTCGCAAGACCCGGCCACCGTCACCGTTCGCACCGGGAAGTCCGGAGCCGGCAGGGTGAAGTGGGCCTACAACTCCTCCCTGGGCAGGCGGCGACCCTCCGGGGTGCCGACGGTCAACAGCACCGGCCACACCTCCAACCTGGAGCTCGACGAATCGCGTGGCACGGTCTACTTCAAGGTCTGCCACGGCAACCGCTGCTCACCGCTGGGCAGCAGCAGCATCTGAGCGACGTTGGGCGGAGCGGAGGGCGCCCGACACGTACCCCTACCGCTCGGCACGCGGTACGCGGCGGGCGCGATCCCGCTCAGGGCGCCGGGGTCACGGCCGGGGCGACAGCCTCGGGGCCGCTGTCGGGGCCCGGACCCGTACCACCGTCGGGGGCGTGACGAGGCGGTTCGGACAGCTGCTCGCGCACGTATCCCCACACCACTGCGATGAGGGCGGCGACGGGCACGGCGAGGAGGCTGCCGACGATGCCGGCAAGGCTGCCGCCGAGGGTGACGGCGAGCAGGACGACGGCGGCATGCAGACCGAGTCCGCGGCTCTGGATGATGGGCTGGAAGACGTTGCCCTCCAGTTGCTGCACCACCACGATGATGGCGAGCACGATCAGGGCGTCGGTCAGGCCGTTGGAGACCAGGGCGATGAGCACGGCGACGAATCCGGCGAACAGGGCCCCGACGATCGGTACGAAGGCACTGACAAAGGTGAGTACGGCGAGCGGCAGGACGAGGGGGACGCCCAGGACCCACAAGCCGATGCCGATGAGGACGGCGTCGAGGAGGCCGACCGCTGCCTGCGAGCGGACGAAGGCGCCGAGGGTGTCCCAGCCGCGTTCGGCGATCGTTGTGGCGTCGGTGGCGAGGCGGCCGGGGAGCTGGCGGGCGAGCCAAGGGAGGAAGCGCGGCCCGTCCTTGAGGAAGAAAAACATCAGGAAGAGCGCGAGCACGGCCGTGACGACGCCGTTGACGACCGTTCCGATGCCGGTGGCGAGCGTGGTCAGCATGGAGCCGACGCTGTTCTGCAGGCGATCGGTTGCGGTGTCCAGGGCGCTGGTGATCTGGTCGTCACCGATGTTCAGCGGCGGACCGGCGGTCCATTCACGCAGGCGCTGGATGCCCTCGACGACCCCGTCGGTCAACTCGCCGGATTGCGAGGCGACCGGTATGGCGATGAGCGCGACGGCGCCGGTGGCGACGGCGAGGAAGAGGACGGTGACCACCGAGGCGGCGAGCGCCGGCGGCCAGCCGCGGCGGCGCAAGAAGCGGGCGGAGGGCCAGGTCAGCGTAGTGATCAGCAGGCCGATGACGAGCGGCCACACGATCGGCCACATCCGGCCGAGCAGCCAGATCATCACCGCGGTGCCCAAGAGGACCAGCAGCAGCTCCGCCGATATGCGGGCCGAGGTGCGCAGCGCGGCGCGGGTTCTCGCAGGACTGAGAGAGGCAGACATGCCGATCACCCTAGGCGGTGTGTGAAGTCGATGGTTCGTCGCTCCGTGCGTGGGGCGTGGACATGCACTGACCGTTGAGCCGTTTACGTTGATCGCTCCGTTGCCGGCGCCGGGCCGGGTGGCCGGCCGGTGCGGGACCGGCCTGCGAGGCGGTCATGGACCGGATCCGGATCGCACGTCCGCGCCGGGCAGGCGAGGACCCGGCCCGACCGCGTCGTCGCGAACCAGGGCCATTCGGCCCACAAGCTCCGCGGCTGCCCGTGACGACGTGGGAGCGCCGCGGCGATCCCGGAGCGGATCGGCCAGACCAATGGACGCATCCGCCGTGGTGAGACCCGCTGCCGCCTCGACGAAGCCGCCTACCGCCCTGGCCACCCGCCAGCCGCGGCACCAACGTCGCCAGACAGCACACCCAGGCGGTACGGAATCGGGCGGCCGTCCACCCCGTCCGTCCCTGGGAACGCCTGACGCCGCTCGACGCCCACACCACTGGAGGAACCGTCCATGCCCGCACGCGCCGCCCGTTACCTCTATCTCACCCGGCACGGGCAGGCCACGGGCGAGGAGAGCGGGCTTTCGGAGGCGGGGCGGCGGCAGGCGGCGCTGCTCGGGGAGCGGCTGCGCGGGGTGCCGCTGGCGGCGGTGCGCCACGGGCCGCCGGCGCGGGCGGAGCAAACGGCGCGGCTGGGCGGGGTGCCGGGTGCTCGGCGGCGGGGGACTGCGTGCCGTACGTTCCGGCGCGGGATGAGTTTCCGGAGGAGTCGGCGGACGCGATGCTGGGGTTCTTGGCAGGCTTTGCGGCGGAGGAGCGGGAGCAGGGGCACGGTGACGGTGCGGACGCACTGGCAGACCGACGACCAGGCCGTCTCGTGCCGGCACGCGGGCGTGCGGTCCACGTCCTGGTTCCGTCGGCGTCGGCGCCGGGTGGACGTGGCCTTTCCGGACGGCTCCTGGCTCACCCTGCGCGCCTCCCAGCGCAGCTCCCCCGAGCGGCTGCGGGCGTTGCTGTCCGGCTGACGGCTTACCGGGGGCGCTCGCGGATCCGGGCCCCGGCAGGGCAGGATCGGGACCGAGAGGTGTCCGCTCGCTTCCCCCCGGCCCGAAGGAGAGCCCCCCATGACCAGCGCCCCCGTCCCCTTCCAGGTGTACGAGGCCGGAACGTATCTGCACGGGACGAAGGCGGACCTCGCGCCCGGTGACGTGCTGGTGCCCGGCCGCGCCTCCAACTTCGAGGAGGGCCGGATCTCCCGGCACGTCTACGTGACCGAGACCCTGGACGCCGCCGCCTGGGGCGCGGAGCTGGCGGCCGGGGACGGGCCGGGCCGGATCTACGTCGTGGAGCCGACGGGCGAGCTGGAGGACGACCCGAACGTCACCGACAAGAAGCTCCCGGGAAACCCGACCCGCTCGTACCGCACGCGCGAGCCCGTCCGCGTCGTCGCCGAGCTGACGGACTGGGTCGGGCACTCCCCCGAGCAGATCGCGGCGATGCGGGCGGGCCTGGACGACCTCCGCCGCCGCGGGATGGCCACGATCCTGGACTAGGCGGCGGTTTGGACGACGGCCGCCGGCCAGCGGCCCCCGATGTCGGCGGGCGGGATCAGCCCCAGCGTGAGTGCCCGCTCGGGGAGGTGACCGGCGGCCGTGAGCCGTCCCCCGGCTACACCCCCGAGCAGAGCGGGGAAGAGGCACGGCTACGCCGGCTCGTCACCGACCTCTCGGCAGCCGTCTCCGCCCACCCGTACTGGGACACCCTGGAGGTGGGTCCGACGCGGGTCGCGGCCCGCATGGCACTGAAGGAGCTGCCCCAGGTCCAGGCCGACATCGAGCGCCGGGCCGATGCCGGGGCCGCATCGTCGTGGCGGAGGCGGCGTAGGGCGGTACGCGACGTCGAGCTGGAAAGAGTCGGCCGTCTCGAACAGCACCGGACCGTCGTGGCGTGGCTGCGATGCGCCCTCGCGCAGAAGGAACGCACCATCCGGGACCTGAAGCGGCAGGGGAGGACGAGCGGCGGCGCCGGGAGGCCGCCCGCCGCGGACGGTCGTGGACCGCCACCGCCTCCCGCGCCGCCAAGGGACACCCGGGGCTCCACCGGGCAACTGTGGACTCGCCCGCCACGGCTTCGGAGACCTCCTCGACGCCGAGGGCCAGCGTGCCGCCTATCGCTCCCGCGGCGGTCCAGAAGGTTTCTGACATGCGGGGAGTCTGGCGCCGCCCGACCGGTCCCCCGTACAGGGGTTGGCTTTATTTACGAGTAGTGACGTGAGTTGTTTACAGGTTCGGGAGGCACCCGGATCCATGGTCGGGTGATGTTCACGAGTTTTGACAGCACTGGGGTACTTGCCAGGGCAGCATCGGGGTGCCCGAGCCGAAGAGCACATCGCCAGCTGAAGCCCTCCCGGCCTCTGGACCCGCCCCCAGGGCCGGGAGGCCAGGGTCACAGGGCGATCAGTCCTGCCGCCGTCTCTGAAGCCGCAGGCATTGAAGTAGAACGAACGCAAGTGCTCTTCGAAGTCGACATGCAGCCACTCACACCCTGCAGCACGGCATCCCTCAGCAGCTGCTTTGACCAGCGCGGCTCCCACTCCGCTCGAACGATTGCGCTGAGCTACGACCGTGTCCAGGACGAACGCGCTGGCCGAGAGGGCCGATCGGTGACCTCCGTATTCCGGTAGTTCCGCGTCTCAGGACCGGCGGGCTCCCACCGCTAGGGTCAGGCCCAGGAGAGCGCTGATCTGGGGGATTGTTCATGACGGCAGCAGACGTACCGCCCATTGTCTTCGTACACGGAACGCGGTTCAGCGCGGGGCAGTGGAGCTCGCAGCTCGCCGCGCTGCGAGATGACTTTCCGGTAGCAGCCGTTGACCTCCCCGGCCACGGCGCCCGCTCTGATGAGCCCTGGAGCCTGGAGGCGGCCACGGACGTCATCGGTGCCGCGGTGGAATCGCTCGGCGCCGGTCCGGCTCTGGTGGTCGGACACTCGCTGGGCGGGTACGCCTCGCTGGAGTTCGCTCGGTGGCGTCCCCAACAACTGCGTGGCCTCGTTCTCGCAGGGGCCAGCGCCTCGACCCGCGGGGCGTGGGCCGTGCCGTACCGATGGGTCGCGGGGTTCGTGCCGCGCGTATCCGCGCAACGGCTGACGCGGTGGAACGACCGGCTGCTGCGACGGCTCTACCCGCCCGAGGTGGTGGCGGCGACCATCCGATCCGGGTACGCCTTCCACACGCTGCCTGCCGCCTGGGGAGAGGTGCTCGGCCGTTTCGACGCGAGCGCGATGCGGCATGTGGCGGCCCCCGTCTTGATCCTGAACGGCGAGAAGGACACCGTCTTCCGGGCCGGCGAGCGGGACTTTGCCCGCGCGCACCCTGACGCCCGCGTCGAACTGATCCCCCGGGCCCGGCATCTGGCGAACTTCGACGCGCCGGACGCCTTCACCGACGCCGTCCGCCGCTTCGCCCGGCAGTTGTCCGCCCGCAGATGAGGTGATGGCTTGAACCAAATGCGCCACTCGCTTCCGCGATCACCTGCGGGATCTCCAGACCGAGCCGCACCGGGCCCGCGCTGAGTCGCGGCGCTCTGCCGGACACTGCCGTGGTCGGTCGAACCCATGTCTGGCTGGCCCGGCACCACGCACCCCCACACCGGGGAGGTGACCGGCGGACGGGACCCCCGGGGGGATCCGTCGACGGCGGCGCCGACGCCGCTTCTGCCCAGGACGCCGCACCCCCGCACCTGGCCGCGGCGGCTACCTCGACGGCCGTCGTCGGGGAGGCGGGCGGCGGGCCGGCGGCCACCGCGTCATCTCCCGCCACGCCCGGCACCTCCGCCCGTGGCTCGCCCGGCTCGATCCGGTCCACCACCGGGACGATCGCGTCGTACATGCGGCGGGCCAGCAGCTCATCGGCATGGTCGCGGTAGGTCGCGCCGTGAGCCTCGATGTCGAGCTTGCGCAGGTGCTCCACCAACTGGCCCGGTCAGCGCGACCTCGATCAACCCCCGCCTGCCCTGCTCGCCCCCGAGCTTGCGCGGCTTCACGTCCTCGAAGGAGTCGCCCCCAGTCCCGCCAGCCTTTACGGGTGCGGTCCCACATGTCCTGCGTGCTGACGATCCCGAACTGGGCAAGCGACGCCGCGGGAGGCCTTCGCTCCCCGGGTCACGGGAACGAGCGCACGCGCCGCGCGACGGCCCGGCCTGCCGGTCGCCCGGTGACGACGGGATTCTCCGGCTGGATGTGCGGTGAGACGGCGGACGCGCGGGGGTGGACCACCGGTGGACGGGGAACGACTCCCTGGGGCGACGAAGGAGTGGGGATGACCGGTACGGACGGGGCGGGGCGGGGCAGATGGCCGTTCCGCCGGCGCGGTCGGGGCGCGCGCTCGGGGGCGGAGAGCCAGGCCGCCCGGTTTCAGCCCTCCTCGGCTCCCGTGCCCGGGCCGTCACCGGCACCGGACGGGGTGGCCGAGGAGGGTGAGCTGGAGGGCCTGGGCTCGTACCGGATCACCCGACACGAGGGTAAGGACGGCATCCCCGTGATGAAGATGACGCTCTCCCTGACGCCGTCGGGGATGACCCGCCTGGAGCTGAGTCATCTCGAGACCGCACACGGCCCGCACCATCCGGAGGTCGTACGGCTCGCGTTCGAACTGGCCGAGCAACTCCGCCGGGAAGGAGAGTTCGGCGAGGCGGAGGAGGTCGTCCGCTGGGTGTTGGCGGAGCGCAGGGCGGACCTGGGGCCCGCCCACCCGGACACCCTGGCGGCGGAGGCCGCTCTCGCCTCCCTGTTACGGGCTCGTGGCCGGCCGGAGGACGCGGAGCGGCTGCGCCGTTCCGTCTTCGCCCAGCGCGAGGCGACATTGGGCCCGGAGCATCCGGACACGCTTACCGCCCTGGGGGATCTGGCCCTCGTCGTGCTCGCCCTGGGGCGGCACGAGGAAGCGGAGCGATTGGCGCGCACCGCGCTCGAACGCCGGACGCGGGTGCTGGGGCCCGAGCATGAGGACACGTTCGGCAGCCGGAACACCCTGGCGGGGGTGTTGCGGGCCCGGGGTTCGCTGGAGGAGGCCGGAGCGCTCTACCTCTCGGTGCTGCGTGACGCCGAGCGCCTGCTGGGCCGGACGTCGGAGCTGGCCCTGACGGCCCGGATCAACCACGCCGCCGTTCAGTACCACCTGGGGCACGTCGCCCAGGCCGCGCGGTCGATGCGCGACGGGGTGCGGCAGTCGGTGGAGATCAGGGGCGCTGGCCATCCGGACACGCTGTCCGCACGCGCCACCCTGGGCGCCATGCTCCAGGCTCTCGGCGAGGTCGAGGAGGCCGCGTCCGAGCTGCGGGCGGCTGTCGTGGGCATGGAGCGGTTGCACGGCGCCGACCATCCGGCCGTTCTGAAGTACCGCACCAGCCTGGCCGCCACCTTCTTCAACGCGGGCCGGCACGCCCAGGCCGAGGAGGAGTGCCGCCTGGTCCTCGCCGGCTACGAACGGCTCTACGGCACGGCCGACCCTCGCACGGCGGAGGCCCGGGAGAACCTGCGCATGGTCCGCGCCGCCCGGGGTTAGCGCCGGCGGGCGCTCATGGACCGACGTGGATGTGCGCTCCCCACAGCGACGGGAGCAGCGGATGCTCCGTGTGCGCCTGCCGGACGGCCTCGTGCAGCGCGTGCGCGGCGCCGTGCGGGAGTCGGCCGTAGAAGGACTGGGCGATGCGCGGGGCGATCCGGTCCGTCACGGGCCACAGCGTGCCCACGACATGGCGGTATCCGGCGAGTTGGAAGGCGCTGGTGATGTGGATCGCCTCGTCCGCGAGCTCGGGGCGGGTCCCGGATGTGGAGCAGCTGGAGAGGTACGCCAGGCAGGCTCCCGACGGCCGCAGGGCGGAGATGTCGGCAACGGTCAGCGCCCCTTCGAGGTGGTCGTGAGTGAGGATGCGCGAGGCTGACGGGTCGTGCGAGTCGGTGACGGCGTGGCAGACGAGGTGGACGTACGGGCTGGCGCGCAGTGCCTCCCGCACCCGGTCGCGGGTGGCCTCGGCGCCGGTCAGCAGGGGTGCGCGGGTGGTTCCGGGCAGCAGCGTCCGCACCGCTTCCGCTTCGCGCCGGGCGTTCGGCAGGGGCGCGGCCCCCGGCGTGTCGCTGATGGCCACGACCAGCGGCGGCCGCGCGCCCGACGGGGCGGGTTCGGGCCGTCGGCGCGCGTGGTGCAGGGCGCCGATGGTCGGGGTGTAGGAGGAGACGGCCAGGTCGAGTGCGCAGCGCGGCCGGTCCGGGTCGGCTCGGGGGCCGTGGTAGCCGGCGGCGTGCAGCGGCAGGAAGGCGAGTGTGCCCTGCGGGCACCACCAGATGCGCCGGGGCGGCTTGCCGGGGCCGGGGGGGTTGGTGAGGGCGAGGCGCTGGAGCACGGGTCCGGTGATGGTGTCCCACAGCCATTCCAGTACGCCGGAGAGGGTCTCCTGCGCGGACCAGATCTCCTCCAGGGAGGCTCCGGGCCGGGCGGCGGCGCGGGTGGCGGCGAGGAAGACGGCGACCTGCTCGGCCACGGTGCCGGAGCGCACCTTCAGCGGCAGCACGTCGATCGTGCCGTCGGTCACGATGACGGCATCGCAGCGGATGCTGATGTTGAGGAGCACGACGGGTCCGTCGCCTGCCTGGCGGAGGATCTCCTCGGCCGAGGGCGGGCGCAGGAAGCCGTCGAACCCCGGCAGGGCCCGGATCCGGCCCAGCAGACGCTGCCATGCGGCGGCGTGGGCACGACGCCGCTCGGCGGCCTGTTCGGTCGTGGCCACCGGGCCGGAGAGCCCGGTCGGCCCGCCGGTCTCCTCCTCGCGCAGCCGCAGGAACTCGTCGGCCAAGGCGGGTGCCTGCCGGCGCAGCCGGTCGAGGTCGAGGTCCCGGGTCCTCAGCAGCCGGCCGAGAAGCACTCCCCTGCCGTGTTCGAGGACTTCCAGGGCTTCCTCGGGCCGTCCGGCCTGGAGGGCGTAGGCGGCGGCCTCCGCCGCGATGCCCGGCAGGCGGGCGAGCGCGTACTGCTGGTCGCTGCGGGTGAGGCTGCGCGTCGCCAGCTCGGGCAGCAGCGACGTGGCCGTGCGCAGGGCGCGCCACGCCGTCTCCCAGTCCTCCAGTACGCCGGACACCTGGCCCCAGGTGACGTGGGCGGCAAGCCGTTCGCGGACCGGGGCGGAGGTGACCGTCGTGATGTCGCGGGCGACGGTGACGGCCTCCGTGAGCAGGTCGCGGTTCCCGGTCCGCAGGTGCAGGCTGTACAGGCCCTCGGCGAGGGCCGTGCCGGGCGGGGTCCGGTCGGGGTCGTCGCGGGGGCGGTCCCGTATGACGGTACGGAGGAGGTCCACGGACTCCTGGAGGTCGGCGAGGTCGTGGCTGATCTCGTAGCGGCTGCGCAGGGACTGGGCGAGGCTGAATCCGGCCACCTCCCGCTGGGTGGTCATCAGGCTCATGGCGTGGCGTTGCAGGCCGATCGCCTCGTCCAGGTCGGCCGGTGTGCCGTCGGCGTGGTCGAAGCGGGCGAGGAGGGCGCGGGCGAGGTTGCCCATCGCGGCCGCGCGCTGCTTGGGCAGGGCGACGGCGAGGGCCTGCCGGAAGGCGCCGAGCGCCGGGCCCAGCGCCTCCGGCCGGGCGGTGTGGAAGAACCGGGCGAGGTGGGTGTCGCCGAGCAGCACGAGGACGACCGGACGGTTCACGTCCCCCTCGGGCAGCACCAGCAGGGCCTGGCGGCACAGTACGGCGCACCGGTCGAGATCCGTGATGTCGCCGTGGACGCCGAAGCGCTGGTGCAGGCATCCGGCGAGACCCGCCTGGTGGAGGGCCCGGATCACCGCGTCCAGGTCCGCCCCGCCGGCCAAGGCGTCGCGGTGGACTGCGATCGCCTCTTCGAGGTCGGCGAGGTCTCCGCGCGCCGAGTGGCGGGTCCGCAGGGCGGCGGAGAGTTTGGTGCGCAGGGCGCCGGCGTTGTGGGGCCCGATACCGGGTGTGTCCACAGCTGCTCGGAGCAGGTCGACGGCCTGGTTCAGGGAGTCGACCTCCCTGGTCAGGTCGTACCGGGTGTCGTATGCCGATCCCAGCGTGCCGATCAGCACGGCGCGTTCGGCGCTGTCGGTGGGTCGGCCGGCGACGGCGCGCCGGAGCACGGCGATCGCCTGGTCCGTGAAGTGGGGCCGGCCGGTCCTGACGGCCCGGTCGAGGAGCGCGTCGGCGGCCTGCAGTGCGGCCTCGTCGTGCTCGGTGGTGCCGGGTCCGGTGTTCGAGACGGCGCGCATGCGCAGGGCGATCACCGTGTCGAGGTCCTCCAGCCGGCCGATGGCGTCGTAGCGGTCCTGCAGTGCCTGTGCGAGGCCGTCGAGAAGGGCCTGCCGCTGCAGCGAGCGGTCGGCGGGCAACAGGACGAGGGCCCGGGAGTGGGCGTCGATGGACTCGTCGCGGTGGGCGGGGTCCCGTGTCAGCTTGTGGAGGGCGCCGAGCGCGGAGCCGAGATTGACCAGCCGGATCGCGAGGTCTTCCTGTTCGGCCTCGGGGGTGAGTCGTACGGCGTGGCGGTACAGTGCCACGCACTCCTCCAGGTCGCCCCGTTCGCCGGTCAGGAGGTTGCGGTCGAAGAGCGTCTCGGCGAGGCCGGCCAGCTGGGCGGCGGGCTCCAGCCGGGCCGCCGCTCCGCCGGACAGTGCCCGCCGCTGCCATTCGACGGACTCGTCGAGGTGAGCGGGGTCGCCGGTCGCTCCGTACAGCCGGCGCAGGGCGCGGCCGAGCCCGTAGGCGTAGGCGGGCCGGTAGGGGTGGTCGGCCGGAGCCTCGGCGAGGGCCTTGCGGTAGTAGGTGAGGGCGTCCTGCAGCGGGCCGAGGGTGCCGGTCGTCTCGTACGTCAGTTCCTCGGTGTAGGCGAGGTTCCGGAAATGGACGTGCCGGTCGGGGGTGTGCGGGCCGAGAAGGGTCACGGTCGTGTGGAACATGAGCCGGGCCC
Source organism: Streptomyces sp. NPDC126503 (assembly GCF_040302405.1). Lineage (NCBI taxonomy): Bacteria > Bacillati > Actinomycetota > Actinomycetes > Kitasatosporales > Streptomycetaceae > Streptomyces > Streptomyces sp. NPDC126503. The sequence continues at coordinate 76,085 of NZ_JBEORS010000015.1, read as the reverse complement.
GTTCGAGGGCGGCGGGGTCGCGGGAGCGGATGTAGTCGTCGAGTTCCCGCAGTCCGCGCTCGTGCAGAGCCTGGACGCGGTCGTTGCTGCGGCGCTCCCCCATCGCTGACATGAAGTCACCGTACGGCGCTTCGGCATGGTCCGGTGCCTCAAAGGGTCAGACAGCGGGGGTCACTTCGGGATGCTCGTACGTGTCCGGCGGCGGCAGCCCCTGGCGCCAGGAGGCACAGAGGGCCGATGCGCGGGTCCGCTCCTCGTCGAGGCCCGCCGGCAGCGGAAGGTGCAGAGCACGCAGCAGATCGAAGCGGTGCAGGTCGAACGCGGTGTGGACGGCGTCTCCGTAGGCGACGGCCGCCTGGACTGCACCGTGGTAGGCGAGACGGGCGACGGCCAGCGGAATGAGGGCGAGGGCGAGCCACCACCCGCTGGACCGCAGCAGCACGGCGGCGGTGAGCGCGGTGGCTCCTCCGGTGACGGCGAGCCGTACGGCGCCGTCGAGGGAATCGCGGGAGTCGTCGACGAGGGAGCGCGACCGGTCGCCGAGGACCAGGTAGAGCCGGGGCCAGGCCACCGCCGCGTCCCAGCCATGGTCTCGCCCTGCGGTGTCGAAGGTGGCGGTCAGGACGTTGCCCAGGGCAGTGGGCCGCACGAGGTGGTCGGGCAGCGGATACCGGCGGCGCAGGCGCGCGGCGGCGGCACCGGCTCGCTGCACGGCCGCCGCCGTCACCTCGGGCGGCGCCCCGTCGCCCGAGGCCACGGGCAGGACCGTACGGCGTTCGAGCCGGGCCTTGCGGCGGCGCTGCCGGGCGCGGCAGAGCCCGGCGCCGAGGGCGTCGGGCCAGCCGCCCTGGAGCAGCCGGACCATGGCCAGTTGCAGGGGCTGGAAGACGACGGCGACGACGGTGATACCGGCGGCGATCAGCACGATTTCGCCGACACCGAGTCCGACGGCGGTGCGCCAGGCGCGGCGCATCGACAGGGCGCCGCCGGGGGCGCCCGCCCAGACCAGCCACAGAATGCTCAACGTCCCCGTGTAGGTGGGGAGGTAGGAGACGAGGAAGAACCGTCCGGAGCCAGCCGAGGCGAGGCCGGCGGGTGCCGTGGCGACGGCGGCGAGGCCGGTCTGGCTCATCGGCGGCTCACCTCAGTTCCATCGGCCCGTGGCCGTCCGCCTCGCACCTCGGCCGGTAGCGCTCGTCGTAGAAGGCGGTCCAAGTCGTCCGCTCGCAGGACGGGCAGCGGAAGGTCAGCAGGGTGTACTGGGTCGATTCGACCGGCTGGCGGCCACGGTCCTCCTCGCCCGCGCCCCGTACGACCCCGAGGGCGCGCACGGTGCTCAAGTGGGCCCGGGTGGTGACCCCTACGACGGTGCCGTCCACGACGAGGACCACACGGTCGGGCGCCGGCCGGGTCGCGAACAGCAGGTCGAGCGCGCCGGCGGTGTCGTCCAGGGTGGCTCCGTACGGCATCTCGAGCCGTGCCGCGCCGTCCGGCGCCGGGTCCGGCCCCACCAGCATCGCGTACTTCACTCCAGCTCCCCCACGGCTTCCGCTCGGCGTCTCGGTCGGCTGCCAGTCTGCCCGACCGGTCTGGGCGTTCAGACGGTTTCTGGAGAAGGCAAAGGCGGTGGGCCATGGCGATGCCCTCGTCACGGCCCGAAACGCCGCCCTTGGCAAGGACTTGGAGACGTGAACACTCGCCGTCTTCGGCGAGATGAAGAGCTATTCGCCGACGGGGCCGCCCCCGCCGGCCGCGCACTCGCTCGGCCTTGAGGCGGGTGGCCGGCGGCCGCGGCGGCACCGGTGCGTGAACACCCGATGGATGGTCATCGACGGTCGATGTCATAGGTTCGTGCGAGCGACGTCCGAGTGGCACGCAGTGCAGCGCGCCCGCGTCAGTGGGGACGCGCAGGGGCGCACACGAGTCATGACCGTGGATTGACCCGGGCAGGAGTGGTGACATTGGTGATGCGGGCGGTTCCACTGGTGGGCGGGCCGGTGGAGTTACGGGGTGCGCTGGATGTGGAGATCACGCCGGCGGGGGTGATGCCGCGCCGGTTACCCGCATGGACCAAGGAGCAGTACCAGGATCCGTCGGTCCACGGGGTGACCGTGATGCCTTCGGGCGTGCGGCTGGTGTTCCGCACCGATGCGTGTGAGCTGGAATTCGAGGTGCTCACCTCCACAGGGCAGCTCGACAGCGATCCTCAACCCCGTCCGACGGGCATGATTGACCTCCTGGTGAACGGCACCCTGGCCGGGCGTCAGCGGGCTCCGGTGGGCAACGTGGTGCGGATGGCGGGCCCCGGGGCCGTACAGCGACTGGTTCCGGGCAGGCCGGGGACCGTACGGTTCACCGGGTTACCGACCGGCATGAAAGATATCGAGCTGTGGCTGCCGCAGCAGACCCCTACGGAACTGGTGGCGCTGCGCGCCGGCGGTGACGTGTTGCCGCCTCTGCCGGACGGTCGGCGCCGCTGGATACACCACGGCAGTTCCATCAGCCACTGCATCGAGGCCGACGGCCCGACCGACACGTGGCCGGTGGTGGCGGCCGCACTCGGGGGAGTCGAGGTGATCAACCTCAGCCAGGCGGGCAACGCGCTGCTGGACCCCTACGTCGCCCGGACCATCCGCGATGTGCCTGCCGACCTGATCAGTCTCAAGGTGGGCATCAACATCGTGAGCCTGGCCGCCTTTCGGCTGCGGACGTTCGGCCCGGCGGTGCACGGCTTCCTGGACACGATCCGGGAAGGGCACCCTGTGACCCCGCTTCTCCTGATGTCCCCGGTGAGCTGTCCGGCACTCGAGGAGACGCCCGGCCCGACCGCGATGGGCCCTGGCGGGAAGATCACAGCTCTGGGCGACCCGTCAGAAGTAGCTCGTGGGGCCCTGACGCTGGCAGTGGTCCGTGCCGAGCTGGAACGGATCGTGACGGCCCGCCAGGCGCGCGATCCCCACCTCCACTACCTCGACGGACGCGAGCTGCTCGGCCCGGACGAGGCGGACGATCTGAGCGACGGCCTTCACCCCACCGCCGCCGCGTACCGCCGGATGGGCAAACACTTCGCCGCCCGCGCCTTCACGAGCGGCGGCCCCTTCCACTGAACCGCTCACAGCCCTCCCTGCTGCCGGAGGGGGCGTTCCCCCGCTCCCCCGGCGACCGGTAGAGGGACTCGCCGGAGGCGGGAACGAGAGGGCGGCCCGGTGGTGCCGCCCTCCGAGCTCCGTCTGAGCGCCGGGCCTTCCCGCGCATGCCGTACGGAGGGGGTCGGCAGCGTTCACCAGCGACGCGCGCCGCCGCCGGGGGGCTGGACCGGGGAGACCGGGTGGCGGCGGAACGGCCGTCTGCCGGACCTGGTGGGCGGTGAAGGCGCCCGGTCTCGAGGCCACACCCTCTGGAACGCCTTGCCGGTGCCGGTTAGATCCAGTCGGCCAGGCGGAAGACGGAGAGCATGTCGCTCGCACGCGGGTTGGTGCCGCCGTTGGGCCAGAAGGAGGCCTCGACGCCGACCCAGCCACGGAAGGTGCCGTTGTCGTCGATGACTTGGAGCATGGGTTTCACGTGGGAGTTGCCGGTATAGCACTTCTCGCCCCGCTCCATGGCGAGGCAGGTGCACCAGTGCCAGAGGGTGTCACGGCGGTCGGTGTTGCTCAGCTTCTGGATGTAGTACTGGATGGAGGAGATGTTCGCGGTCGTGCCGCCGCCGTAGTTCGGGCAGCCGCCGTCCTTCTGGCAGGCCCGCGCGGAGGTGGGTTGGAGGTGGGTGAGGCACCAGGTCGTGGTCTGGCAGGTGGTGAACGCCTGGTTCTGGAAGACGCCGCCGGAGATGGTCACCGTGTCCTTGGACCAGGACCTGCCGTCGAGCCGCATGGTGGCGTCGTGTGCCTGGACGCTGGACAGGGCGCGGCGGGTGCCGAGGGAGGCGTTGCTGCCGTAGCCGTAGCCCAGGGTGGCCTTGGTGTTGTGGAGGAACGACAGGCGGGTGAGGCCGGTGCCGGTCTCGATCGCCCACTTCTCGGTCCAGGCGGTGGAATGGTTCCAGGAGATCCAGACGGTCGGTGTGGGCACGCCGTTGACGGTGTCGGTCTGGAGGGTGTAGACGCCGGTGCGCGTTTCGTTCGGGGAGGTGGTGAAGCCGTCGACCGTCTTGACTTCACAGTCGAGGACCCTGGTCGTGCTCTTCGGGTCGGTGGTCGTGCAGCTGGTGTCGGGGACGGTGCCGGTGCCGATGCGCGGCTTGGGGGCGGCCTGCGACCACACGTACATGTTCGCCGAGACGGTGCCGGAGGCGGCATCGAAGGCGTACGTGCCCAGACGGACCCAGTTGTTGTGGGTGCTGCCGTCCTTGAGGTGGCCGAGGGAGACGACGTAGTTGGCCTTGCCGCCGGGCAGTTCGTCGGCGGCCTCGGCCGGGGCCACCGTGGCGGCGGTCGCCGCGACGGCCAGACAGAAGGCCAGGGCGAGCGTGCGTGCGATACGGAACATGAGCGCGATTATGGCGGGTTGGCCGGCGACGTGAAGGAGGCGGCAGCTGAGGCAGCCGGCCGGGCCTTCGCAGTCGGCGAGCCGGCCCGATGCCGTCGTCCGTGGCCACGGCGCACGGCTTCGGAGTGACTCCGACCACCGCGCTTTCGCGAGGTGGAGTTGCCCGACCGGCATGTCGAAGTGGTGCCGACGGGCGGCCCCAGGCGCCGGCAGCTGGCCCCGGGGCGTGCGGCCTTCACCAGGGCGAGCGCCTCGGTGCCGGCGCATCGTACGAGGGGTCCTTCACCCCTGGTCCGGCCGGACCGAAGGGCCCGAGGAGCGCGTCACCGCCGGCACGCAGAACTCGTACACGGCGGTCTCCTCCGCCCGACGTCCTCACCGGCCGACGTGCCGTTGGGCGTCGGCGTGCAGTCCTCCGCTCGTCCGGGGCTGAGCCGCTGGGCGGAGGACGGAAAGGAGAGGGAGGACGGATGAGTACGCCAGCTGTAGATCGTGATCTCGATCATGAAGGGCGTCGAGGACACAGGCGGCCGGCGCTCATCGTCCGGACGAGATCGATCCCGCCGTCAAGGGCGTCCGTTCCTTCTCCGCCTACCCGAGTCCACCGAGACGGAGGGCGTCTTCGATCTCGCTGAGCTTCGCGGAGGGCAGGACCCCCGCTCGCTCGATCAGGTCGTCCCGGGACACTGTGGTCAGCCATGTGCAAGGGGTAGTACCTGGACGCGGGATCGCGATCCGCAGCACGCCTTCAAAGGGGAGTCCTTCCATGGCGCCTACTGCCACTTCGACGCCCAGGCCGCTGATGTCGACGCCCGCCGGAGCGACGACCTGCATCACCCGGATACCGGACGCGTCGTCTCCCGACAGCAGTACGACCGGCCGCCGCTCGTCGAACGCGACCCACCAGACTTCGCCACGTCGCACATGTCCTCCTGGCACAGGACGGCAGGCGGACGCTGCGCGCCCCTGTCGCGTTGGGGAGAGGGGTGCGGACGCCGTTGACCATCGGTGGCTGAAGACTGAAGACCACGCGGCGGCCGCGGAATCCAGCGTAGACCCTCCCCGCTGGCAGGAGGCGTTCGAGGTCCTGATGGCCCGGTTCGCGCGGGTTGAACCCCGGCGCCCGGTACAGGACTTGGTACCGGGACCGCTGTCGGACCTGCCGCGCGAGAACTGCTGGTGGCGCCGGGGTGTCACCGTCCGCTCCACGGCGGGCGGCTCGGCGGCCACGGCGCGGACGACCGGTCTGGAGGTAGCCGGCGGCGGCCCGCAGCGACGAGGACGACATCCCCGGTCCCGGCGGGTCAGTGGGGCGAGCAGGAGAGGCTGGTGTTGAAAAGGGCGTACGTATCGGTCAGGTGGAGCACCTGGCCGGGTCGGTCCTGGAGGCCGATCAGGACGAGGCGGCCGCCGCCTGCCTGGATGCGGTGTCGCAGTCGCAGGAGCGTGTTGAGACCCATGGAGTCGATGAACGACACCCCGGTCAGATCCAGGTACAGCGTTTTGTTTCCGGCGGGCAGGCCGGTGGTGGCTTCCTCGACCTGCGGGCAGGTGTCGAGGTCCATTTCCCCGCACACGGTGACGACAGTTCTGTCGGGGTGATGGGTGGCTGTCACGGTGAAGGCGCGCAAACGGTCCGTCCCTTCCAGGGATCGAGCCTCTCGCAGCCGCCCCTGGGGGCAGGCCGCCGAGCGCGGCGCAGGGGCCGCGCACAGCCGTGCAAGACCACCCGCACCGTGCTCCGGCCACCAGCAGAGGTGTGGCCCGGGGACAGCGCGGGGTCTCTCACCAGACCAGGCTGGGCTCCTGCCACCGTGACACGGCCACCCCCGCCATGGCCAGCCCGCCCGCCAGTCCAGGGCAAACCTTGACCCACGCCAGAACAGGGGATCCGGAACCCGGCAGGCGACACGACTGCTCGGCGTCGCGGTCCGGGCCGACCGGGTAGAGGCGGGTGAGGATGCCGCTGCGCCAGGCAGCGATCTCGCTCCGGGCGGCGGGTGAAGTCGGTAGGCGGTCACGGGAGAAGGTGCACGGCGGGAGGAGGGGGCGGCTCGGTGGCACTGCTCCGGAGCGCGTGGGCCCGACGGTGATGTCCCGTTGTATGGGGCGCGGGGTACGTCTCCAGGGCGTGGCCGTCCGGAGCGGGTGGCCCCGGCTCCGTCCCGTGGGCCTACCAGGTCACCGGCAGTCCCACCGGCCCGCGGATGAGCACGTCCTTCTGCCAGACCACCTCGCCGGGATCGACGGCCAGCCGCAGGTCGGGCAGCCGATCGACCAGCGTGGTCAGGAGCAGCTCCGCCTCGAGCCGGGCCAGCAAGGGTGCCACGCAGTGGTGGGGGCCGTGGCCGAAGGCCAGGTGGGGCCGGCTTCGGCGGTCGATGTCGATGCGGTCCGGCTCGGGGTGGCACGACTCGTCCCAGTTGGCCGCGACGTACGAGACGTAGACGGCCTCGCCCCGGCGGATCCGGACTCCGCCCACCTCCACGTCCTCGGTGGCGACACGCGGCTGTCCCACGCCGTGCTTGTGCGGAATCCAGCGGAGCAGCTCCTCCACGGCCGCCGGCACGGCCCCCGGGTCCGACCGCAGCCGGCTCATCAGGCTGTCGTCGGTCAGGAGCACGTACATCATGTTGGAGGTGTGATTGCGGACGGCGTGCCAGCCGTTCAGCCCCATCAGCACCGCCAGGGCGAGCATTTCCTCCTCCTCGATCCGGCCGTTCGCGACCGCGGCTGCCAGCGTGCTCGTGAGATCGTCCTGCGGCCGGACCCGGCGCTCCCGGGCGAGCCGGCGGAACAAGGCGCGGGCGTCCTCCTTGGCCTGACGGGCCCGCTCGACGCCTGCCTCGTCCGTCGCCCTCGTCAGCACGGTGTCCGCCCACAGGCGCAACCGCGGCCGGTCGGCCTCCGGCACGCCCAGCACCGCTCCGATGATGTGCAGGGGGAACGGGGAGGTCACGTGCCGTACGAGGTCCGCGGGCGGCCCGGACGCCACCATGCGGTCGATCAGGTCGTCGAGGACGGTCTGTGCGCGCGGACGCAGCGCCGCGATTCCCGAGCGGTTGAACGCCGAGGAGACCACGGAACGGACCCGGGTGTGGTCGGGGGGATCCACGAAGCTGACCGCCCGGTCCAGTGGCACGAGGTATCTGTTCATGCTCGGCAGCGGCCGGCCGACGATGTCCCGGCTGAACCGGGGGTCGGAGGTGACGAACCGGACCGCGTCGTACCTCGTCGCCAGCCAGCACTCACCAGGAGTGCCGTGCGGCAGCCGGACCCGGATGACCGGCGCCTCCCTCAGTGCCTCGCGGAGGAACGGGTCGAAGTCCAGCGCCGGCAGGTCGACGGCCTCGTACACGGGGGGAGCGGTGTCTCGCATCACCGGCTCCTCACCGGCAGGTCGTGGCGCAGCGGGGTGAGCTGCTCGGAGTCGTAGCGGCGGCGCAGGGCCGCGATGGCGGTGTGGTCGGTGGGTCCGTCGGTGGGTCTGTCGGTGGACAGGATCTCCATGAGTTCCTCGCTGCGGGTGTGGAGGTGTGCGCCGACGTCGGAACCGGGCGGTACGACGACCTCGAAGGTGGAGGCCCTGCGCGGCTGTTCGCCGGTCACCTTGAACGTCACCTGATGCGCGGCGGTGCGCAGCGCGCGGCCTCGGCCGGGCGGCACGATCAGGCCGCCGGGTGGCCGGGGTGGTGTGGGGACCATGACGGATGGGGTTGGGGTGTCCGTTTCGGTGAGGGTCACGGTGTTCGGTTCCAGCGTCCCAGTGTCATCTCGGCGGTGATTCCCGGCCCGAATCCGGCCAGCAGGCCGCGCGCCCGGTCGGCGGCGCCGCCCTCGTCGAACAGGCGGCGCAGCGCGTCCAGTACGACGACGCTCGCCACGTTTCCGTATTCGGTGAGCGTGGCCCGGCTGAAGCGGAAGGCGTCCGGGGGCACGCCCAGGTACTTGCTGAGGTCGTCGAGGATCCGCGGCCCGCCGGCGTGCACGATGTAGAAGTCGAGGTCGGACGCGTCCCAGCCGTGTCCGTCGGCGAGGGCGCGCAGCGCGGGGGCGAGCGGCTCCATGGTGCCCGGCACTCGCTTGTCGAGCAGGAAGTGGAAGCCGGTGGCGCGCACGTCGTACGCGATCCAGTCCTCGGTGTCCGGCACCAGGTAGGAGCCGTTTCGCTCCAGGTGGATGCCGGAGCCGCCGGTCCCGCGGACCACCGCGGCGGCCACACCGTCGCCGAACAGGCCGTTGGACAGCAGCGATCCGATGCCGATGTCGGTGGGCTGGTAGCACAGGGAGCAGAACTCGCAGGCCACGATCAGCGCGTTCGCCTCCGGGTAGGCCGTGCAGAAGTCGTGCGCCCGGTTGATCGCGGCGCCGCCGGCCGCGCAGCCCAGCTGGGCGATCGGCAACTGCCGGGTGGTGGAGGGAAATCCCATCGAGTTGATGAGCCAGGCGGTGAGCGAGGGCATCATGAACCCGGTGCAGGACACGTAGATGATCAGATCGATGTCGGTGGCACGCAGCCCGGCGTCTTCGAGGGCCCGCCGTACGACCAGGGGCACGCGGGCCTTGGCCTCTGCCGCGTAGCGCCGGTTGCGCTCTTCGAAGCCCGGGTGTGTGAGCGTCTCTTGGACCGGTTGCACCAGGTGGCGGGTCCGTACCCCGGTGTTCTCGATCAGACGCAGCGAGAGGCCCAGGTGGGGGTGGTCGGCATGGCGGGAGCGCGCGAGCTCAAGCGTCTCCTCCAGGGTGATGACGTACTCCGGAACCGACACAGCAGGCCGACATAACGTCGCCACGCAACACCCTCTTCCCCACGGGCCGTCCGAGTGCCCTGTCCGACTCGGCCCGCTGAGTAACGATCACCCTCGGTATGGGTCACTGTGGCCCGCGGTCGGCACCGGGGTGGGGAATGGCGGAGGGAGGAGACGGCGGCGGCAGGACCGCCGGGTCATGCCGAACGGTGAGGCGAAGTGCCGGTCTCCGCGGGCCCGGAACGGTCGGAGGGGCAGGCGTCGGCTCACCTGAGAGGAGCCGTACTCAGTGACTTCCGGCCCAGCCGCCCCCGTTCAGCGCGCCGCACGCTCTGTCTTCGATGGCGAAGGGCGCGGCCGCGCGCCCCGTGTGGCTGCCGCAGAGGCCGGGGCCGACCGCTTCCTGGGCGGAGGCGAGAGGCCTCCCCCGCCAGGACCACGGCGCCGCTCCCGGCAGGCACTCCCCCGCGCCGTTCCGCCTCGGTGCTGCTGCGTGCCGGGCGGTCTGATCGCCGGCCCCTGAGTCCCGGCTTCCCGGGCGCGGGACAGGCGGTACGTACGCCGCACGAACGGCCGTCGCTCCCGCGATGCTCCGTGCTGAGCCGCGGGGGAGGTGTCGTGGCCGGGGCCTGGGCGGCTCAGTCAGGCTGGGTGCCGGCCTTCTTGGGCAGGCAGAACATCAGCGCCCACATCAGGGCGAGGAGGCTGGTGACCCACCACAGCACGGTGAGGAACGCGTCGCGGTTGAGTGCGGTGTCGGGAGAGCCGTTGGTGGTGGCGAAGAACACCAGGGCGGTCAGGGCCGTGCCCAACGCGATGCCCAGGTGCATGGCGGTGTTGAACAGGCCGGAAGCGGCCCCGGCGTCCTTGTACGGGACCTTGGCGAGGGTCATGTCGGCGAGCGGGCCGCTGACCATGCCGAGACCGAAGCCGATCAGGATCACCGGAGCGGTCATCCCCAGCAGGGTCAGGTCTGCCGGGCCTGCGGAGATCTGAAGTCCGTAGCCGCCCATCGCGGTGACGGTGATGAGGGTTCCGGTCTGGGGCAGGCGGCGGGCGAAGCGCCCGGCGCTTTTCGCGGCGATCGTCGCGCCGGCCAGCTCGCCGACGGACAGCAGTACGAACGCGAGGGCGGCATGGAAGGGGCTCATGCCCAGACCGTGCTGAAGGTAGAGGGTCCAGGTCATGAAGAACAGCCCGCACAGCAGACCGTGCACGAGCTGCGCGGCCGTGCCGCCGGAGAACTGGCGGCCCCTGAAAAGCGGCAGGGGCAGCAGGGGCGCGTTGCCCTGCTTGCGCTGCTGCTGGCGCACGAACGCACCCAGCACCAGGAGGCCGGTCGCGAGCAGGGCGAAGCACCACAGCGGCCAGTGGTGCGCATGGCCCTCGGAAAGCGGAAAGACGATCAGGACGATGGCCAGTGCGGACAGCAGCATGCCGGGCAGGTCGAGGCGGTCGGCCTTCTCCGCGGTCGACTCCGGAACGAAGCGGCGCCCCAGGAGGATGACGGCAAGGCCGACAGGCACGTTGATCAGAAAGACCGGCCGCCAGGACAGTCCGAAGAAGTCGGCCTCGGTGAGCAGGCCGCCCATGACCGGTCCCAGGACGTTGGCGATCGACAGGACGGCCCCGTAGAGGCCGAAGGCCCTGCTGCGGTTCTTCCCTTCGAGGGTGACGTGGAGGGTGGCCAGGATCTGCGGAATCATGAGTGCGACGCCGACCCCCTGGAGCGCGCGGGCGCCGATCAGGACGCCCGGCCCGGCCGCGAAGCCGCACAGCAGTGAGGCCGTGGTGAACACGACGGTGCCCGTCAGGAGGAGCCTGCGCCGCCCGTAGAGGTCGCCGAGCCGTCCGCCGGTGATCAGCCCGATGGCGACGGGCAGGGAATAGCCGGTGGTCAGCCACTGCAGGGCATCCGGTCCGGCACCGGTCGTCTCCTGGATGGCGGGGAGTGCGGTCAGTACGACCGACTGGTCGAGGATGTCCATGAGCTCAGCGGTCAGCAGCACCAGGAGAGCGATCCGGGCCGCGAAGCCCCTCTTCGACGATCCAGGTTCCGGGCGAGCCGGGCGTGGGGCCGAGACCGGGGTGAGGGTGGTGTGCTGCGGCTCGTCGCCGAGCGCGGAGGAAGACACGAGAGGGGACTCCTGATTCGAGAGGAATCGGGGAACCCTGCCGACAGCCGCACCGGGGCCGGACAGCACGGAACCCGGGGCAGACGGCAGAGCTGCACCCGGGAAGGACAGAGAACTACGGGGGGTGGGTGACGCAACTCAGACCAGCGCGACGTCCGCCCCCGAACACGTGCGACACATCAGCACGCGGGGATCACGGACGACTACACGGCCTGGTTGATAAGACGTCACCTCAAGATCGACATACAGAAGGGAAGAGGGTCACTGCCACCAACACCTCGGCGCAGGGACCCGTCCACGATACGGCACCCGCTGGGGGGACGGCGCGCACCAGACGGCGGACCCCCGCTGCGCGATTTCGGTGGCGCCGTGCGGTCGCGGTGTCACCGGACGGGCCGCCGCCTGCTACGGAGCACCGGACACACACCGACCGGCGTCACGCAGCGGCGAGAGGACGACGTGGAGCCGCGGGCTCGACCGGGCGGCAAGGCGGATGCCGGGGAGGCCGGGGAGGACATCGGCGTACCGGGCGGCGATGTCGCCCAAACGTCATGAGCAAGGTCTCGCCAATGCCCATGAACGGCACCGAACAGCCGTTCCCGCAGCGGGAACGGGCTCACTACCGTCAAGGCTGATGGAACGATAACTTGTCGAGCGGCACATCATAGAATCGGACACAGTATCCGAATAGTCGGAGAAATGTTATAGCAGTTTCTCCGATCTCGAAGGTCACTCGATTGCCGCGCGACCCGATGGGGGAACTCCGCGTTATCGGTATATGACGAATGCAAGATCCCGTGGCCTGCCTCAACGACGAACGGGGAGGGCGGAACCCACGGGACCTGCGAACTGACGGTAAGAAATTACGCTTTCCAGCAGGGAGACCGCGGAGAACCGGAGGCGCCCGGCGCGCCGGGCGAGGACGACGCGGAGGTCGAACAGTCGACCATCGAACCGTTACTTCATGATTTCCTCGGCCGCCTGGAAGGCATTCAGGAAACATTCGACTCGCGATGTGGAGAGCAGGACGCCTCCATCCATCACGTGCAATATGACAGGTCGCATTCTCGTGACTAGCGAATATTTCGATCCACCGCAGCACAATCATCACTCCGGCGCGTATACCTACGATCCGGTCACACGCTGGAGCGGGGAGTATGCCGAGGGCGTGCACTCAGGAGTTCCCCTGACCATGCCCACCGTGGGCTGGGACCCGGTGGAGGAACTCACCTATCTTCTGCAAGAGGCTGCTCCGGCTGAGCAGACGAGCATGATCCCGCCACCGCGCAGCGAACCGGCGTCCGGCGTCGACACCACCGACCCCATGGAGAATCTGGCGCAGCTCACCACGCAACTGCCGCCCGTCCGGCGCTCGCCCGCCGGGCACCGGAAGCTCCACGTGCGAAAAGCCCGGCTCAAATGGTTGCAGACGGGCAGTTTCGTCATCATCGCGCTCGTCGCTGTCATCGTGGCGATGGTCAGTGTCTTCGGTGGAGTGGTGGCTTACAAGCCCCTGCAGAACATCCCCTCCGGGTCGACGAGCGCCAAGGTTCCGTCGGGGCCTCTTCTCGTGTACGGCCCCTGGATGGTGGCTTCTCTCTCCATCCTCCGGACTGCCCTGCATCGGCGCAGGGCTGTGCACTCGTGGTTCATCGTCCTGCTCTTCTCCTCCGTCGCGATGATGCTGTGCGTGGCGCAAGCAGACAAAACCTTCACCGGTATCGCAGGGGCTTGTCTGCCGGCCCTGGCCTCCCTCGCCTGCTTCCAGCAGCTCGTCCGGCAAATCACGCTGACCCTTCCGCCCCGAAAGGGCAAACGGAACCGGCGTCAGTACGGATCTTCGGCGTCTCCTCTTCGAGGGTGAGGACGGCCGCTCTGACGGGCGTCATCGGGCCCGTCCTCCTGCGGAGGATTAGCCAGGCCTTGAGGCGGGCGAGGAACCATGCATACCGAGCGTCGTGAAGGCGTTCTCGAGGCTGTCGTCCGCCTGATCGAGCAGCTCGTAGACCACTGGTGGCCGCCCTCCGTACGAGGTCGGGCCGGTCGGCAGGCCCGACCTCGTACACGTACGACCACCGTCAGGCGACCAGGGAGTCACCGATGACCGCAGCGCCCCGCGTGGGAGAGGGTGGCGAGCAGACGAACCCTCTGCTGGAGGAGGCCCGGGCCGTTCTGCCGGACGTCATCGCCCTACGACGCGCCCTGCACCGCTCCCCCGAACTGGGTCTCCATCTTCCGCGTACGCAGCACGCCGTCCTGGACGCCCTTGCCGGCCTCCCCGTGACGGTCGTCACCGGCTCGGGGCTCAGCTCCGTCACCGTCACCTTGGAAGGAGCGCGCCCCGGCCGGACGATTTTGCTGCGCGGCGACATGGACGCCCTGCCCCTGGAGGAAGAGACCGGGCTCGAGTACGCCTCTCGCGAGCGTGGTGTCATGCATGCGTGCGGGCACGACCTGCACACCGCGATGCTCGTCGGGGCCTGCCGCCTGCTCACGGCCCGGCGCCAGGAACTCGGCGGACGGGTGGTGTTCATGTTCCAGCCCGCGGAGGAAAGCGGGGGTGGCGCGCCGCAGATGATCGAGGAAGGGGTACTCGACACGGCGGACGGAGAGGGTGTGCACGCGGCGTTCGCCCTGCACGTCACCACCCGCTTCGAAACCGGCACCGTCCACGTGCGTCCGGGCCCCATGTTCGCGGCTTCCGACCTGATCCACATCGCCGTACACGGACGGGGAGGCCACGCCTCCGCGCCCCACCTGGCCCTCGATCCGATCCCCGTGGCCTGCGCGATCGTGCAGGCGCTCCAGACGATGGTGACCCGCACGGTGAACATCTTCGACCCGGCGGTGGTGACGATCGCCCGCGTCGAGGCGGGCACCACCACCAACGTCATTCCGGAGACCGCCGAACTCCACGGAACACTCCGCACCCTCACACCGGCGACACGCCGGGACGTGCGCGACCGTATCGAGCAGGTCGCCACCCACGTGGCGGCGGCACACGGTGCCCGAGCGGTTGTCACCCTCACCGAGGGCTATCCGCCGGTGCTCAACGACCCGTCCTTCACCGCCACCGTCCGGGACGTCGCGACCACCCTCCTCGGGACCTCAGCCGTCCAGCCCCTGGCAGACCCGGTCACGGGCGCGGAGGACTTCGCCTACGTCCTGCAACGCGTGCCCGGCGCCATGGCTCTCCTCGGCGCCCGCAACCCCTCCCTCGGCGCCGAGGGCGCCCCCGACTACCACTCCAACCGAGTGATCTTCGACGAAGAGACGATGGCCACCGGCGTCGCGCTCCACACCGCCGTCGCCCTGCGCTTCCTGACGGACTGTCGGGCTGACGGGCTGACGGGCTGACGGGCTGACGATGCGGATCGGCGTGAGCCGCGAGGTGGGGGCGGCCGGGCAGGGGCGACCTGAGCTGGTGACCCCACAAACCCGTTGAGAGCGCAGGCGCGTCTGCGCGCCTCGCCGCAGCCGGGCCCTGCCCGGGCCACCGCCGGGGGCTCATCCCGCCACACTCGTCCCCAAGTGCGCCCCGCGCTCAGCGAGGGGGACGGCTCGGGCGTGCTGTCACACAGGAACCCGGGCTTGTCCCACGCGCGCCCTGCCGGTATCGGCAGTCGCCCCCTGCTTCCGGTCGCCCACCGCAGGATCGGGTCTTGAGCGAAGTAGGTCTCGCTCGCGCGCAGTGCCCATACGGATGATGTTGGGAACGCGTGGGCGCGTGACCGCGCGTCGTGTGGGGCGTGACCGTGACGCAGCGGTACGACAGGAACCGGTGCCGCCTCGTCTTTGCGGCGTCTCCACTCCTCCTCTGCAGACGAAAGGGTGCCGGCCCATGACCGCGTCCGCCGCGCTCGGCCACCGCTCGTCCGATGACAGCCTGCGACGGCAAAGTCCCGGCGGAGGAACCGGACCGAGGGACGAGAACCTCCTGCCACCGCCCGTCGGTAGAGGCCCGGAGCGACGACGGCTGCTGCGGGGACGCGATCGGCGCCCAGGCACGGGCGGACGGGGACCGCAGCGGCTTCGAGGTCTTTGCGACCGTGAGTGGGGACCCGCCTGCCCTGCCCTGGCCGGCCCGCTCAGCAGGCGGGAGCGCCAGGGGGACACCGGTCACCGGGCCACGGCGGTGCGAGCGGCAGCACGAGGGGCGCCGCAGCGTCTTGACGGTCTGCGACGCCTGACCCTCATCACCATTTGTCACCCTGAGTGATGTTCATGAAATCTGATGTTGCCTGTGTGAAGCCGAGCGAGGAGACGCGGATGGGGCCACCAGCGGGAGACAGCACCTCCTACGACGCGGTCGATGCACGAGTCCAGGAGGCGGGCACCGCGCTGCCGGCCGCTCGGGCAGCGGCCGGCGTGGCACTCGCTGTTGCGGCTGTCCTCTACAACAGCTGGGTGCTGGAGGTGTTCCTGCCCACGGGCCTCGACCCTCGGCACGCCTACGTCAGTGAGCTCTACGCGATGGGCCAGCCGTTCCGGCGGGTCTTCGGCACGGCCGAAGTCATCTGCGCCGTGCTGCTGGGCTGGGGTGCCTGGCGGTCATGTTCGCTTGCGGCGACTTCCCGGGCGGAGGCGGGCGGCTGGTGGGCGCTGGTGGGTTTCGCGGTCTGGTCGCTGGCGGACGTGGCGGTGCCGATGGAGTGCGCCCCATCGGTCGCGGAGGGCTGCCGGGCTGTTCATCCCTTGCACACGGTGACGAGCGCCCTGGTCCACTTCTGCCTGTTCGCGTCCATGGCGCTGCTCGTCACCGCCGCCAGGAAGGGACGTGAGGGGTTGAGGCCGGTGGGGCGCTGGGGGCCCTGGCTGTTGGGTGGTGCGCTGGTGAGCGCGCTAGGCACGGTCGGAGCGCTGCTGGGTCTGGCCGGTTGGCACGGGGTGGCGCAGCGGGTTCACCTCCTGCTGGTCGGCCTGTGGTTCCTGCTGCTGGCCGGGGCCGTGGGACGAGACAGGCACGGATGGGGGCCGCGAACCGGGACGCCGTCCGGCTGATGGAGAGTGTCCTGGGCGGACTCGCCGCCGCGTCGGCGGCCACCGTCTGCTTCGGCCTGGCCTCGACCGTCCAGGCCCGTGCGGCCCGGGCCGACCACCGTGACATGCGCGGGGGTGATCTCGGGATGGCGGCCAGGCTGGTGAGGTCCAGGCCGTTCCTCGTCGGAACGGCTCTGGACATGGCCGGTTTCGCGTTCAGTGTGCTCGCTCTGCGCAGTCTGCCCCTGTTCGTGGTGCAGTCGGTGACCAACGCCAGTCTCGCAGTGACTGCCGTGGCCGCGGTGTGGCTGCTCAAGGTGCCCCTGCACGCCCGGGACGGTGCCGCGGTCGCCGTCGTCGTCATCGGTCTCGTCCTCCTCGCCCTGGGATCGGGCCCTCAGGGCGTCACCTCGGCCGGCACGGCCTTCGACGTGATGCTGCTGGGCGTGCCTGTGGCCGCACTGGCGCTCACCTCCCTCGCCGCGCGTCTGCGCGGTGGGCGAGCGGCTGTCGTCCTCGGGGCCCTGTCCGGCGTCGGGTTCGGTGTCACCAGCCTGGCGGTGCGGGTGATGGACACCTCCAGCGCCGCCGCCGTCCTCACCGACCCGGCCACCTACGCCGTGGTCCTGGGGGGCCTGGGCGGCTATCTCAGTTACGTACTGGCCCTGCGTCACGGGACCGTCGCCGCGGCCACGGCCTCCGGGACGCTGGTGGAGGTGTGCGCACCCGGTCTGATCGGGATCCTGCTGCTGCACGATCAGACCCGGCCCGGCTACGGCTGGCTGGCCCTGGCCGGCTTCCTCGTAGCGACCGCCGGGACCATCGCCCTGTCACGCTTCGGCGAAGGCCGTCCCTGAGGCGGTTTCCACGGGGCGGTTGATGCGTGCCCGAAGGAGGGTTGCGCGACAGTCGGCCGCGCCGGAGGGGCCACGCTCGCTCGGGCGGCAGCCCCGCCCGGCGCCGGATGGCGTCCTTCGTGATACGTTCCGGCCGCCGTGCACCACTGCGCACTTGAGGAGGTGAGACCGATCAACGTTTCGACAGGTCGGGCCCTCCTCTCTCGCATGGCCTAGGGAGCGCCCGCAAAGGCATCCCGAAAGGCATGAGTCGTCATGCGCTTCATCTCTGAGACGTCGTCCGACGGCGTCCGCGAACAGCTCTTCATCCTCGGCGAGATCCCTGGCGTGCTGTGGACGCCGGAAGGGGCTGTCGGCACGCGTCCGCTCGTCCTGATGGGACACGGTGGCGGTCAGCACAAGAAGGCCCCGGGCATCCTGGCTCGCGCGCGCCGCTTCGTCACGGAGTGCGGGTTCGCGGTCGTGGCGGTCGATGTTCCGGCCCACGGCGACCGGCCGAAGGTTGAGGAGTACGACCGGATCGCCACCGAGAATCAGGCTCGCGTCGAAGCCGGCGAAGAGTTGGCCCCGCTGATGGCCGACTTCCAGGCGCTCGTGGCTCGCCGGACCGTGCCGGAATGGCGGGCGGTCCTGGACGTGGTTCAGCAGCTCGGGCATGTGGGTGGCGGCCCGGTGGGCTACTGGGGGGTCTCTATGGGATGCGGTCTCGGTGTTCCGTTCGTCGCCGCCGAACCACGGGTGCGCGCGGCGGTACTGGGGCTGGGCGGGGTGTTGGCATCGGCCGAGGCCGCCGCGCGGATCACCGTCCCAGTGGAGTTCTTGGTGCAGTGGGACGATGAGCGGGTGCCGCGGGCTCAGAGCCTGGCACTGTTCGACGCCTTGGGCTCGGCCGAGAAGACGCTGCACGCCAACCCCGGCAAGCATGGGGAGATCCCGGTAGTCGAGTGGGAGAGCACGCTGAGGTTCTTCGCCCGGCACCTGGGCTGATACCGATTCCGCGGACCCGACGCGTCGATCGGGAACCGTGCCCCGATCGGCGCGCTCGCGTTGCCCGACGAGGCACCGGCACGAGATCGACCCCGCTCCCCCGGCCCCCTGCGGCTCCGAAGAACCAAGGAACGGCTCAGTCCTTCTCGGCTGCCGTCCTGTCCGGCCGAAGGCCGCCAGGCAGCAGGGGCAGTCGCAGGGCGGTCACCGGACAAGCACCCTTGGCCCGGCCGAGAGTACCTGGAACCGGGTCGCGCGCACCTCTGCTGATCCTTTCCGAGTGAGGGCAGCGCGTCGTCGGTGTCCGCGGCCGGTGCCGTGCGACGCTTCACGGCCTGTGAATTCGCTGTCCCTTGGCCGGACCAGGTGATAGACATCCGGCGTGCAAGAGACTCTCGACTTCCCTGACCTGCTGCGACTGATCGACGAGCGGTCTGCCGCCTTCCGTGCCGCGGTGGCCTCCGCGCCCGATCTCGGCACGCAGGTGCCGACCTGCCCCGAGTGGACGCTGTTCGACCTGGCGCAGCACCTGGGCGAGGGGCGCCGTGCCTGGGCCGCCACCATCGGCGCGGGGCCCGACGCGACGGCCAAGATCCCGGCGCCGCGGGGGGACGCGACCGCGCCTCGGGAGCGCGAGGCCTTGCTGGTCTGGTTGGCCGAGTCGACGCAGCTGATGCTGGACGCGCTGCGGGCGGCCGGCCCGGATCGCGGTTGCTGGGCGTGGTGGGGCACGTCCCAGTCGCCGAAGACCTGCGGTGCCGTCGCCCGGCATCAGCTCCACGAGATCGCCGTGCACACCTACGACGCCCAGCTGACCGTGGGTGCCCCCGAAGCGCTCCCCGAGGAGGTGGCCCTCGACGGCGTCGAGGAGTTCGTCTTCACCCTCTGCACCACGACGAAGGCCTGGCCGCACGAGCCCGCTGTCATCGAGTACCGCACCACCCAGGGTCGCTCCTGGCGCAACTGGCTCTCCGGCGACGGCGCCCGGGCCGCCCGCTTGTCCGCATCGTCCTTGCCCGCGGTTGCCGCGGCCGGGGAGGTGCCGGAGGTGATCGACGCCTCGATCGAGGGTCCGGCCAGTGAGCTGGTCCTCGCCTTCTACGGCCGCGTTCCGCTGGAGTCCCTGAAGCTCGACGACAACCGGGGCGTCTTCGACCTTTTCGTGGCCTGGGAGCCGTAATTAGGAACACGGGGCGGCACGCCAACTCGTCCGCCCCGCATACCAGCCCACACTCATCACGGACCCGTGTGCGCGGCGCTCCGGCGCTGTCGTCCGCCACGTCGGGGACGGCGTCCTCGTACTGATGTGGAGTGCGAGGAAACGCGGATCCCGTTTCAGGCCGTGCGGACGGTCCGGGCGGACGACCGTGCCGTCACCAAGGAAGGCCACATGGGCGGATCCACTGGCGCCGGCAGCGCGTTCCGTCAGCAGGTCACCGGCCGTGCCTCCGCTTCGACGCCCTGGACCTGGACCCACGTCTTCTCGCGGTAGGCCTCTTGGCAGCGCGGCGACCGCGGAGTGACGGTGCGCCGTACGGATGCCCCCGTGGCGGTGAGGACGACGCCTCGGGTCCCTGGTCGGCCATGGTTGCCCCGAGCCGTCCGCCTGGCCGCTCACGGTCCGGCACGCGCACGGCCCCGATCCGGGCCCCGGCTCCTCCTTAGCCGTTCCAGGTTTCCCACCGCATCTGAGCCGGTGGGCATCGACCTGATTCGACCGCTTCCTCAAAGGAGGTGCCGAAAAAGACACAGTCCGGGAAGACCGGCTGGGTCGCGTACCCACACGCGGAGATGAGCAGGACGAGCGCCAGGGCGGAGAGGAAGTGCCTGAGGGTCGGTCGGCCGGAGATGGGGTGGATCACGCCGGTGATCATACGGTCGGTGCCTTGTGCGCGGCCGGCCGGGCCGCGATGCGGAGATCGTCAACCGCATCCCGGAACCTCCGAAGGCGGTTGTGCACGCAGGCGGCAACGAGCCGCTTCGGGACCCGGCAACGGCATCTCGTACACCCGCAGAAGCCGTTCGACCTGTGATGATCGGGAACCGGAGGTTCTTCTGACGGCCGGTGCACCGGGAAAGGGCGGCCTGCTGATCGACTTGCCGGTCCCTCGGGACGCGAGGTGCACTGGGGGAGGAAACCTCTTGGTTCGCCGTTGCGCTCGGGGAGACATGCGGGCCGGTGGGCGCCCCGTCTCCGCCTCGGGTGCGCGCCACTTGACCGAAGGGCGGCGCTCCAGGAGCCATCGAGCTGTTCCCTGTCGATCACACTGCGGGAGGTACGCCATGCCCCGCGTCCGCACGCCGGTGGCGCTGATGTCCGCCGCTGTCCTGACGCTCACAGCCGCTCCCACCTTGGCCGCGCATCAGCCATCGACCCCGCGGGCCCCGGTCTGCCACACCGGTGATCTGGCCCTCGCCTGGACCTCTGGCGGGACGGCCGAACCCGGCGGCTCGAACACCGCGGAGCAGGTGACCGCCGTGGTGTCGGTACGGAACACCGGGGCCGACGCCTGCACCATGCGGGGATACCCGGAGGTGACGCTGGAGATGGGCACGGAAACGGAGGGTGTTCAGAGCGAGACCTTCTTCCGCCGGCAGACCGAACAGCCGCGGACGGTCACGCTCAAGCCGGGAGGGACCGCCACCTTCACCCTGTACTTCCTTGCCGGAGAGAGAAGCGACAACGTCATCGATCCCGGCGTCGCGAGAATCACGCCTCCCGCGAACACCGCGTCCCGGCAACTGCACTGGCCCTGGGGGCCGGTCCAGCGGCAGGAAGCTGCCACGCATCCACTCAACTACGTCGGCCCCGTGGTCCGCTGATGTGAAGGAGACCTCGGCGACGGCAATCTGACAGCAGTCCCCTCGGTGCGCCGCTCCAACGGCACTGGCCGGCGGCGCACTGAGCGTGCCCTCTCCGCTCCGGGCCGCCGCCCGGAAAGAGGCTCTCGCTCCGCCTGGAACGAGACCACCTGCCCCCGTGCGGGTGCCGTCGCCGAGGCTGTCCACGGGGCGCCACACGGTGTGCTGTTCGCGCTCAGCCCGGTTCCTCCCGTGCGCGCAGACCGATGTAGGCCTGGCCGGGGAAGGCGCGGTGGGCGGTGTCCGGAGCGAAGAAGTACCGGAAGTGCGCGGCGGGCTTGCTGTAGGCGGTGACTGCTTCCGCGGCGTCGAGAATGCCGACGGCGTTGATGACGAACGGCAGGGCTTTGTCGGTGTGGACGAGCCCGATGTCGATCTGCCGTTCGGTCGGCTCCCAGCCGTCGGGCATCCTCGCGGTGAGGGCCTCCCGCGTACCCTGGCGGTACAGCGCCCGATAGGCCGGGTCGCGCAGGGCCCGCTGGGCGTAGGCCTGGGCCCGTTGGTACTCCGGATGACCGGTCCACTGTCCGAACTCACTCACCCGCAGCTTCGGGTCGCCGGCCGCGTCGCGTGCGCGGCGGATGCGTGAGGCCATCTGCCGTACGTCTGCCCGCGCCTTCTTGTAGGCCTGATGCTCGGGGCGGCCTTGGCCGAGATAGGTGGCCGCTGTCATCTCCAGGTCGGACACCAGGACGTCGGTGTTCTTCATTTCCTTCGCGGCCCATCTCAGCAGGGTCGTCAGGCGGGACACGGAGAAGTAGGGGTTACCGGGGCTGACCATGAGGACCAGGTGCTGCCGCCCGGCGAGGATCCGGGCGCAGCTGTCGCTGCTGGGATCCACCTCCACCAGGTCACCGTCCACGGCTTCCCCTTGTCTCACTTGCACGGCGCTTCTCACTCGGAGTATTGATTCTACTTCTCTGCGTGACGGCGGGCTCGGTGGTGACCGCCGTTACGGTTCGAAGCGGCCCTTCTGCCGACCGTCTTCCTGGTGCAGCAGGTGTCGGTGTCGCGACCGGCGCCCGGTGTGAGCGGGCGCCGGAGGGGGCTGTGGTGTTTGCGCCGCCTGCCGTAGCCCTCGCGTGCGGCCCTGGAGGGAGACGGCGAGCGTGAAGGGCATGAACAGGCATCCTGCGTCCGGCGCCACGGCAGCGGCCACCGCGTGCCGGCTCGCCTCCCGTACTCGGCCCGCTCGCCTTGACGGTCGCCGTGGACGGTAGAGGAGAGGCGACGGCGGCCGGTGAGGCAGCGGCAGGTCCGCAGCGCCATCCGCGGGCGCTGGAGACGCCGACGCTGGTGGTGAGCGCGCTGCTGTCCGGGCTCGGCGCGGTCATCGGCCTGGTGCTGATCACCAGTCTGGGCGTGGCCTGCAACACGGCCGTCATCGGTGCGCTGCTGGCGATGCTGCTGGGCCGTCTACCGATCGCGGCGCTGTCGGGGATGCGCAGTCGGCACCGGCAGAACCTGGTGCAGTCCGCTGTCTCCGGTGCCACGTTCGCCGCGGCGAACTCGCTGATCGTGCCGGTCTCGGTGCCGTTCCTGCTGGGCCGCGCCGATCTGGTGTGGCCGGTGCTGGGTGGAGCTGTGATCGGTCTGGCGGTCGACAGCTGGGTGCTGTACCGGACCTTCGACTCCCGGCTGCTGCCCGCGTCCGGCGCCTGGCCTCCCGGGATCGCGGCGGCCGAGACCATCGAGGCCGGTGACCGGGGCGGGCGCAAGGCGCGGCTCCTCGCGATCGGTGCGGCCACCGGGGTGGCGGGCAGTGTGTGCGGGTTGCCGATGAGCGCGGCCGGAGTCGCCTTCCTCGGCAACATGTGGGCCCTCGGCATGTTCGGCACCGGGCTTCTGGCCGCCCAGTACGCACCCGGTCTGCTGCGGATCGACCTCGCGGCTCTCTACATCCCGCACGGACTGATGATCGGCGCCGGGGCCGTGGCACTGATCCAGGCGCTGCTTCTGCTGCGCGCCCGCCGCGGTGACCACGATCCGGCCGGGCCGGCCAGGGATTCCCGGTACGGGAAGGTCTTCGCCGCGGAGGTGCGCACCGTCGACGACCGGCATCTTCGGCGCGGCCTGCGCCAGGGCCTGGTGCTGTTCACGGCCGGGGCGGCACTGGTGGCGCTGGCCGGGGGGCTCGCCGCCGACATGAGCGGGCTCGCCCTGGCCGGCTGGGTCCTGTTCGCCGGCACCGGCGCCCTGGTGCACCAGCTCATCGTGGGCCTGGCGGCGATGCACTCGGGCTGGTTCCCTGCCTTCGCCGTCACCCTGATCTTCCTGATCCTCGGACTGCTGCTGCACCTGCCTCCGACGGCGCTGGCGCTGCTCGTCGGATACGTCGCCGCCACCGGCCCGGCCTTCGCCGACATGGGCTACGACCTCAAGGCCGGCTGGCTGCTGCGTGCCGAAGCCGTGCCCTGGCTGCCGTTCGAGCACGACGGACGCCGCCAGCAGTACCTGGCCCAGCTCATCGGCTTCACCGTCGCCCTGACGGCTGTCGCCCTGCTGTGGCACCCGCTGTTCTCGCAGGGCCGTATCCCGCCCCTGTCGAAGGTCTACACGACCACGATCGAGACCGGCCTGGAGGACAGCGGCACCCTGGTGCGGCTGGGGGCGTGGGGGCTGTGCGGAGCCGTCGTCCAGTGGCTGGGCGGTTCCCAGCGGCAGCTGGGTGTCCTGCTGGCCACCGGCCTGCTGGTCGCAGCCCCCCAGGCAGGATGGCTGGTCCTCGGTGCCCTGGCCGTACGGGCGGTACACCGGGCCCGCATCCGGCGTGGCGACCACCTGGCCGCCACTCACCCGGACGACACCCTCGTCCTGCTGGGGGCGGGCCTGATCGCCGGAAGTTCGCTGTACGACGTCACCCGCCTGCGGGAAACTCTGTGATCACAGCCGGTAGTTTCTCGCCGCGGGCCGGCCGCACAGTCCCCGCAACGCCGCGCCATACGAGGTCGTGAAGGGGCCGGCCGGTGGGGGGAGCCTGACGCGTACGGTGTCACAGCAGCTCGAAATCCTCGAAGTCGAAGCCCGGGGCGACGACACACGAGACCAGGACCGGTTCGTCACCTGCCGGTTGTGCGGTCTGCCAGACGCCGGCGGGGACGAGGACCTGTGGCTTCTGCCCGTACTCGATGCCGGGACCCATCATGACGACGACCGCTTCCTCGGGAACAGCGTCGCTGCCGCCGAGCCGCAGGGTCAGCGGGCTGCCCCGGTGCCACAGCCACAGCTCGTCCGAACGCAGCCGGTGCCAACGGGAAACCTCACCGGGGTGAAGGAGGAAGTAGACGCCGGTCGCGAAGGCGCGAGGTCCCGCGAACCCCTCCGGAACCGTCGCCGACCCGGTCCGCCATGTGCGCCGGTACCA
The DNA here is from genome assembly GCF_040302405.1 of Streptomyces sp. NPDC126503. Lineage (NCBI taxonomy): Bacteria > Bacillati > Actinomycetota > Actinomycetes > Kitasatosporales > Streptomycetaceae > Streptomyces > Streptomyces sp. NPDC126503. Next base: position 51,664 of record NZ_JBEORS010000015.1, on the reverse strand, counting down.
CCCGCCCTCGGGATGCGGCTCCAGTCCAAGGTCCGTCACCAGACCGGAAATCTCACTCATGAGCGACCATCCTGACGCATGACGCCTCCTGGGCGGTCCTTCCCCGTGACAGACACGTCAGACGGCTGCCCCACCTCCTTCTCGGCTCCGGCCCCACACGCGCGGCAGACACAACGGGAGGGGCGGGGATTCGGTGGCCGGTTCGGGACCGTGCCTCGCTCGCGCCGCCGCTGCCGAGTACGCGCCGCGTAGTCGGGGCCAGGACCGGGTGGACGCCGAGCCGCCATGCGTGCGCCATACGGCACGGCCAGATCCGGCAGGAACACCGGGCATACGGCGCCGGGTCGGGGGTAGACGGCCGAGGTTGGCGGGGGTGCTTCGAACGTGAGGCGGTCTGGATGAACATGCTCGAACGCGGCGCGCGATCACGGCCGCTCGCGGGAAGTCCGGTGTCGGTCTCCGCTGCCTTCGAGGGCAGCGAGGAGATCGCTGTGGCCCGGGCCCTGGCCCGATCGTTCCTCGGCGAGGTCCAGGCGGTCGGCGCGGCGGAGGTGGGCGCCGGTGCGGTGGACGTCGTGCAGCTGGTGGTGAGCGAGCTGGTCACCAACGCCCGCAAACACGCCACCGGCCCCTTCCTGCTCACCCTGAAGGCCCAGAACGAGATCGTGGAGGTGACGGTCTGGGACGCCGAACCGCGCCTCCCCCTGCCCCGTCCCGCCGATCCGGGGCGGGTCGGCCAGCACGGGCTCGAGATCGTCATGGCCCTCTGTCGCAGCTTCGCCATCCACCGCGAACCCGTCGGCAAACGCATCACCGCCACCATCGGCCTGACGGACCCACTCGGAGACGAAACCGGCCGATAGAGCCGGTGAAGGGACCCTCCCCGCTCTCCTGGCCGGGGCGGCCGTGTGCCCCCGTACCCGCGGCCGGGGGAAGGGGATGCTCCCCATCCCCCTACCGGTGGCCTGGTCTGGGATGCCGGACGGGGCACTGTGGAAGGGGCGGACCTGTGGGATGTCCTGGCGAACGGTTGCGTCCCCCCGCCGTGCCGCCGGGTCCCGGCCTCCCCGTGTCTTCCGGCGAGTCGTTTGGTCAGGCGCCGCGGGGTGTGGCTGGACGGGTCGGTGAAGGAGGGGCGGGCAAGCAGGTGCAGCTCCTTCTGGTCGGGGGTCGGCCGCGAACCCGTCCGCCAGGAGCTTCGGTGTTCCGTAGATCCGTCCACCACGCGGACGGATCCGACCCCGCCCCCGGTCGCGTGTACAGGTCGCGGCCCCGGCCCGGCCACTCGTCCTTTGCGGGGCACGCTCGCAGCCATACAAAGGTTCGAGGCGGGTAGATGCCGGGCGTGAACGAGCCGACATCGCCGCGCCCGGAAGCCGAGGACCTGCTGACGGGGCTCAGCGTGGACAACCGCCGGCCGGAGCAGCCCGTGCTGCTGGACGGCTCCGGCGCCCCCATCCGGACCTGGCGGGAGAACTATCCGTACGACCAGAAGATCCGTCGCGCGGAGTACGAGCGGAACAAGCGGATCCTGCAGATCGAGCTGCTGAAGCTGCAACGCTGGGTGAAGGAGACCGGGGCACGGCTGGTGGTGATCTGTGAAGGGCGTGACGCGGCGGGTAAGGGCGGCACGATCCAGCGGTTCACCGAGCGGCTGAACCCCCGCGGGGCCCGGATCGTGGCCCTGGACAAGCCGACCGAGCGGGAGGCGGGCCAGTGGTACTTCCAGCGGTACGTCGCCCACCTGCCGGCCGCGGGCGAGATCGTCTTCTTCGACCGCTCCTGGTACAACCGCGCCGGCGTCGAGAAGGTCATGGGGTTCTGCACGCCCGAGCAGTACCAGCTGTTCCTGCGACAGTGCCCCGCCTTCGAGGCCATGCTCGTGGAGGACGGGATCCTGCTGATCAAGTTCTGGTTCTCGGTCTCGCGCGCCGAACAGCGCACCCGCTTCGCGATACGGCAGGTCGATCCGGTGCGGCAGTGGAAGCTCTCGCCCACCGACCTCGCCTCACTGGATCTGTGGGACGCCTACACCACCGCGAAGGTCGAGATGTTCCGCGCGACCGATACCGAGCACGCACCGTGGACCGTGGTCAAGAGCAACGACAAACGCCGCGCCCGCCTCGAAGCCATGCGCAGCCTGCTGTGGCGCATCGACTACGACCGCAAGGACGAGGCGGCGGTGGGACGCCCCGACGACCTCATCGTCGGGGCCGCCGACACCCTCCTGGAGGCGGGCGAGGAACCCACCGACCTCTCCCCCACCCCGCTCGCCGGTCCTCCCCTCGGCCCGGGCCTCCACCCCCACGACCCCGCTTCCTGAGCCGGGCGGGACAGGGCGGCCGGCTACAGCTCGTCGAGGTCGAGGGCCTCGGCCATCGCGCGGTAGCCGGCGTCGCCCGGGTGGAGGTGGTCGCCGGAGTCGTACGCGGGCAGCATCCGGTCCGGGTCCGCCGGGTCGGCGACGGCGCGGTCGAAGTCGACCACGGAGTCGTACGCGCCGGAGGTGCGGACCCACTCGTTGAACGCGTCGCGCTTCGCCTCGTTCTCCGGGGTGTCGTAGAACGAGCCCTTGATCGGCGTGAGGGTCGCGCCGACCACCTTGATGCCCTTGGCGCGGGCCTGGCGGATCAGTTCACGGTGACCGTCGATCAGCCGCTCGACGGAGACCTCCGGGGTCGGACCGCCGGGGAAGTCGGGACCGCTGCCGCCGATGTCGTTGATGCCTTCGAGGACGATCACGGTGCGTACGCCCCGCTCGGTCAGGACGTCCTTCTTGAACCGTTCGATGCCCTTCTCGCCGGCCCAGGTCGTGTCGTTGACGACCTGGTTGCCGCTGATGCCGTGGTTGAGGACGGCGCGCGGGGCGCCGGTGGCGGCGAGGCGTTCGGCCAGCTCGTCGGGGTAGCGGTTGTCGGCGTCCTGCGTGGCGCCGACGCCGTCGGTGATGGAGTCGCCGAAGGTGACGATCGCGTCCCGGCGGGGCGCCTTGCCGCCGAGGACCTCGACGCCGGTGAGGTAGTACCAGGAGGAGCTGGTCTCCCGGAACGCGGCGCCCGACACGTCGGAACGGTGGTCGCCGGTGGCGCGGTAGCTGGTGGCGCCGGCGGCGTGATGGAAGGTGGCCGGGCCGGTGTCACCCGCCAGGTGGAGAGTCACGGTGACCGATTCCAGGGCCTTGAGCCGCAGCGGCACGCCGTCACTGAGGACGGTGCCGCCCACCGGCACGGTGACGGAACGTCCCTGGCCGAACGTCAGGTGGCGCACCGTACCCGCCTGGACGGCACCGCCCTCGGCGGTGCGGGCGACCGTCGCTCCGGTGATGCGCAGCGGCGTCGTGCCGTAGCGGTTGGAGAGCTCGATCCGCGCGGCGGTGCCGCCGGCCGTGACCCGGACGACCTGGCGGACGGTGTGGTTCGAGAAGCCCTGCTCCGACCAGTTGGGGCCGAACGGCGCGCTCGGCGCCTGCGGCGAGGCCGCCCACGCGCCGCGCCAGGGGCCGGCGCCGTGGGCGGCGGGGGACGGGGCGGCGGTGGGCTTTTCGCCGGGCACGGCGGCCGTCGCGGTCGCCGTGAGGGGCAGGGTGGTGAGGGTGGTCGCGGCGAGCAGCGCGATGCCGGCGCGCCGCAGGGTGTTCGTGGTTCGCATGTCGGTCCCCGTGAGTTCGTGTCGTTGACGATCACTCATAAGCGGATGGCGAATCCGGTTATTCCTCGGGGAGTTGGAAAAGTTGGCCGGCCGACGGGACGGCGCGTGCGCGCGTACCGCCGCGGCCTGGTGACTCGGTCGCGCCCTCACCGCCGGCTGTCCGCCCCGGGCGGGCGCGCCACGCCTGCTCCCCCGTCCCCCGGACTCGGCGACCGGTCGGACGGGCCGGCCGCCAAGGAGATCAGCGGCTCGGCCAACTCGGCCTGACCGAGGGGCGGTCAGGCGGGAGACCGCCGCGTCGACGCGGGTGAGGGCTGGGCTGGGCGTTCCAGGCAGATGCCCTCCACGGCGCCCTCGAGGCGGACGCATTCAGTCCATTCGCAGGCGCGGTCGTCTCCCCATCCCGGCCGGCCGAGCAGGGCGGGGACCTTCTTTCGATCGGGCGGGCGGCAGGCTCGGTCGGTCGGCCAGTCGGTCGGTGGTCTCATCCGCCGAGGCCAACCGTCCGGTGCCCCGCCGCGAAACGGAGGCATCGGTCGGCCGTGGCACGATCGGAGCATGATCCAAGCGTGTCTGAACGGCGGGCGTACGGCACTGGACCACCCCCGGGTGCCCCTCACGCCGCAGCAGTTGGCAGCGGATGCCCGGCTCGTCCGCGCCGCCGGGGCTTCCTCCGTGCACCTGCACCCACGGGACGACCGGGGTGGGGAAAGCCTGGACGCGGACGTCGTCTCGGCCTCCGTGGGGGCGGTCCGCCGCGCCTGCCCCGGCCTGGAGATCAGCGTGTCGACCGGCCTGTGGATGTACGGCGGTGACGCCGCCGCACGCGAGCGCGCCGTGGCGGCGTGGGCCGCCGTCGAGCACCGCCCCGACGTCGTGTCGCTCAATCTGAGTGAGCCGGGCTTCGACCGCCTGGCCCGCGTGCTGGGCACGCTGGGCGTCGGCGTCGAGGCAGGCGTGTGGTCGCTCACCGATGCCGTACGACTACTCGAAAGCCCCGTCGCCGGCGCGTGCCGCCGGATCCTCGTGGAGATGATCGACCTCCCCACGGAACAGGCACTCGCCGAGGCCGACGCCGTCCTGCGGCGCCTGGCGGAGGCACAGCTCGCCGCCCCCGTTCTCCTGCACGGTGAGAACGACTGTGCCTGGCCGGTTCTGGACCGGGCCCTCGACCTCCGCCTGGAGACCCGCATCGGTCTGGAGGACACCCTCGCCGACCCGGACGGCCACGAGGTGGAGGGCAACGCCGCGCTGGTCCGCCACGCCGTCGAGCGTCTCGCTCGACGGACAGGCGCCGACTGACGCCGCGTCGCGTCGGGCGGATCGGCGTCAGGCGGCCGGCGGTACGCGGGACGGCACAGCGGAGGACGGGGGCCTGCCGACGAGCCATGACCGTCCGACGCGTCGGGACCGGTGGACGCGTCGTGACCGGTCTGCGGGGAGGTTCACGGCCGCTCGCGGTACGGCTCCCGGCCCCCTGGGGTCGGCTCCTTTCCGGCCACGGCCGCCCGGGCCCGTTGCCCCGGTGGCGGGCGAATGCTGAGGTCGTGCTGATCGCACAAGGGGGCACCATGACATCGGTGTTCTTGCGGTTGCTCGGCGGCATCGAGGTCCTGAGCGACGGCCGGGCGGTCGAGGTGGGCCACACGCGGCAGCGCTGCGTCCTGGCCGCCCTGCTCGTCGACGCGGGACGCCCGGTGACGGCGGACAGGCTGATCGACCGCGTCTGGGCGGACCACCCGCACCGACGCGCCAACGTCGCCTTCTACAGCTACCTTTCGCGGCTCCGCCGCGCGCCGGCCCACGCGCCGGATGCGGACATACGGCGGAACGCCCGGCCCGAGACGGTCGACCTCCACCACTTCCGCGCCCTGGTGTCCCGTGCCCGGGACACCGCCGACGACGAGCGGGCCATGAACGAGCAGGGCGGCTCGCGTCCGCCGGGAGCTTCGTGTGCGAGGGGTTCGGCCCACCTCGACACGGGACACGGCCTGCGGCGCGGTGCGCCGAGAGTCGAACAGAGCGGCCCTTGCCCGGAGGGCGGGGGGACGGGTCAGGCTCGGGCCTCCCTCGATCGAGTGACGTGATCACCGGTGACCGGACGACGTTGATCCGGCCATGAGGACGTTCACCGCCGCTCTCTCCAGGGCCGCACTCGCCGCCGCTCTCACCCTCGTCTGCGCCGCCACCGCGTCCCCCGTCTCCGCCCCGTCGCGGACGGGGAACGCCCACATCTGGCTCACCGTCACCCGCACCACCGCCGAGGGCGTCGCCCTCACCGGCGAAGCCTGGCTCGTCTGCCCCGGCCAGGGGAACATCGGCCACCACCCGCACCGCGAATCGGCGTGTACGGAGGTCGACACCGCCGACGGCGACTTCGACGCCCTCCCGGGCCTGGGCAGCGCCTTCTGCTCCAACGATGTCGTCGGCGTCGTCGCGACCGCGCACGGCTCCTACGAGGGCCGTCCGGTCCGCTGGGAACGCGCGTACACATCCGACTGCCACCTCGCCCTCGCCACCGGCCACGTCTTCGACTTCCCGACCGAGCCGAGCCGGACGTCCGTCCTTTGACGGGCAGGTGAGCGACGCCCGCGCGCACGGGTGGCCGGAAAGGGCGGCGCAGGTGGCGGCCGGGCCCGCCGGCCACGTGCCCGGCGGGGCGCTGTGTCAGATCACCGCGAGCCGGTCGACCAGCAGCTCCAGTCTGCGCCCCGCCTCCTCCGGCGGCAGCCTTCCGGCCCGGGTCAGGGTGGCCAGCCCGTGCAGCGCCGCCCAGAACACCTCGGTGAACAGTCCCGGGTGAACGCCGTCGCCGGCGACCTCCTCAAGGCTCTCCAACAGGGCGGCGAAACCGTCCTTCAGCGGTGCCGGAGTGTCCTCCTGCGCGAAGGCCAGACCGCCGTCGAGCTGGAACATGGCGTCGTAGACCGCCGGGTTGCGTTCCGCGAAGTCGAGATAGGCGCCGGCCAGAGCGGTCACCCGGGCGCGAGGGCCGTCCGCGGCGGCAGCCGCGGCCCGCAGCGCCGCGGCCATCTCGGCGGCGCCTTCGAGGGCGACGGCACCGATGATCTCGCGCTTGCCGCGAAAGTGGCTGTAGAGGACGGGCTGGCTGTACTCGATGCGCTCGGCGAGCCGGCGGGTGGTGACCGCGTCCCACCCCTGCCGCTCCGCGAGTTCGCGGGCCGTCGCCACGATGAGGCGCTCGCGGGCCGCTCGTTCGCGTTCCTTGCGTTCCTGTACCGACATGGCTCGATTCTAGCACTGCTAGACAATCGAGCGTCAGTATGGCTAGCGTTGCCTCATCACCTAGCAGCGCTAGATCCTGAAGGGGTCATCATGCTCGACGTACTCGAGGTGTTCACCACCGTGGCCGTGGGCGTGATGGTGGGGGTGGAGTTCTCCGTCGCCTTCGTCATCAACCCGATCCTCAACGCACTCCCCGGCGACAGCGGCCAACTCGGCCGTGCCCACGGGGGCCGGATGCTCGGCGCCGTGATGCCGGTCTGGTACATCACCTCGCTCGCCCTCGTCGCGGTCTGGGCCGTCGCCGGACGGCACCACCCCGGCACCGGCCTCGTGGTCACCGCGGGCGCCCTCCTGGCCGTCAGCGTGATCATGTCGGTCCTGCTGCTGGTGCCGATCAACAACCGGGGCAAGACGTGGACCCCCGAGAACCGGCCCGCCGACTGGAAACAGCAGATGAACCGCTGGGACCGCCTCCACTACGTCCGCGTCGCGGTCATCATCGCCTCGTTCGCCCTGCTGGTCACCGCCCTCGCCTGAGCCCCGGACCGACGCACGGGGGCCGTGCGCGCTTGCCGATGTGGCGCCCCCGACAGGCGCCTCGTCACACCTCGGCGGCAGGCGGGACGCCCCCGGCCCGGGGCTGAACCCAACCCTCGCGAACCGGGAGGACACCTTGACCTCAACCACAGTTGAGGGCCGAAGGTCGGGGCATGACCCCACACGACTCGAAGATGCTCCTCTTCCGGAACACGATGCGCATCACCGACGGCCACCTGGACGACTTCCGCGACGCCGTCTCCAAGGCCGTGGCCTTCGCGGAGCAGCACGGACCACAGCTGATGGTGCAGACCTTCGTGGACGAGGAACGCATGCGCGCCCACAGTTTCCAGCTGTACCGGGACTCCGACGCGGTCCGCCTCCACTGGAAGCTGGCGGACCCCTTCATCCAGGACGTCATGCGGCACTGCCGAGTGGAGCGCTTCGAGGTGTTCGGCGAACCGGACGCCGACGTCGCGGCGGGCGTACGTGCGGCGCTCGGCGAGCAGTGTGCCCTGACGTTCAGCCCGCGCATCGCCGGCTTCGTCCGCTTCCCCACCGGCCTGCGCGCCTAGTCCCGGCCGCCCTTCTCGGACGCGGCCCTCCTCACATGCCTGCGTCCCGCGCGTACCCGAATGGAAAGGCAGCGGCCTGACGCGAACCCGCAGGTCAAGTCCCCTCCTCGCTGGAAGACAGCGCGTCCCGCAACAGGGCCGTCGCGTCCCTCCGCGATGTGCCTCCGCCCGGACGCGTCCTCGCCGTACCAGCGCAGGTACCGCCTTTCCACGCCTCCGGAGTGAGGAACCCGCCAGGCGGTTGTCTGATTCCGTCCGTTCGGGGTACTCGCCTGGTCACGCGACGGGCCCTCCACGACCCGTCGTCACCGAGCAGTACGGAGCGGGAGGTGATCACCGTGTCGACCATGCAGCAGCCACCTTCGGTCGGCCCCGGCCGCAGCAGCCCTCACGGCGCCGACGAGCCGGTGAGTGAACTGGTGCAGCGGGCCTCGCATCAGCTCACGGAGTTGGTGCGCGGCGAGCTGAGACTGGCGCAGGCGGAGATGAAGGAGAAGGGCAAGCGCTACGGCAAGGGCGGTGGACTCTTCGGCGGCGCCGGAGTGGTCGGGTTCCTGATGCTGCAGGCGCTGGTCGCCACCGCCATCGCCGGGCTCGCGGTGGTGCTCCCGGTCTGGGCCGCGGCATTGATCGTCACGGCGGTCCTGGGCGTGATCGCCGCGGTGATGGCCCTGAGCGGCAAGAAGCAGGTCGACCGGGCAGCGCCTCCCCGACCGGAGCAGACCGTCGAAAGCGTGAAGGCCGATGTGGCCGAGATCAAGGAGAGTGCACAGCGATGAGCAAGCCGCCCCACGACAAGCGGAGTACTCCCAGCCCGGACGACCTGCGCGAGCAGGTCGAGGAGACCCGTCAGGAGCTCGGCCAGACGGTCGAGGCGCTGGCGGCCAAGGCCGACGTCAAGGCCCGCGCCCAGGAGAAGGCGGCCGAGGTCAAGCAGCAGGCCGCCGACAAGGCCGGGGAGCTGAAGGCCAAGGTCACGGAGACCGCGACCCAGGTGCAGCACAAGATTCCGGACCCGGTGATCGACAAGGCCGCTTCGGCCGCCGAGCAGGCCCGGGCCAAGGCGGGCCAGGCCGCTCACCTGCTCCAGGAAAAGACGCCCGAACCGGTGCGGCAGAAGGTGGCCCAGGGGACCCAGATGGCACGGACCAACCGCACCCTGCTGCTGGCGGCAGCGGGGGTCGCCGGTGTGGTGTGGCTGGTGTGCCGCCGCTCGAAGGGCTGACCGGCCTTGGTTCGGCTGTCCCTGGTGGAACCGGCCGCCCCCTGAACCTGCGCAGCACGGGCGTCGGTTCTGCCGTCGCAACTGGCTCGACGCCAAGCGGAGCGGACAGGGAGCGAGGGCCGGGCGGAGAGCGTGGTGCCGGCCTGCGTGAAGGCGGGGCCCGCCCTGGGAATGCGCCCGGGGCGGCCCCCTCTCGTTCCCGACCGCCGACCGACATTCCTATCCGGCACCTTGAACCTTGGCCTCGCCGGTTCGCCGTGGCCGGCACGCGCCGGTGGCCACCGTCGACTCGTACCGGTCGGCGGGCTGCCACAGGACGCACGTGGTTCCGTAGGGTCGGCCGGACGGAAAGGCGAAGGGCCCGTTCCGGAATACTGGAACGGGCCCTTCGTCGTGTCGGGGTGCGGGGGTGGCGTCCTCCGGCTCAGTCGGTGGACAGCGCTTCGAGGAGGTCACCGACCTTCGGCTCGGGCAGGGCGCGGGCGACGTCGGCCTGGGCGACCATGCCGACGAGCCGGTGGCCGTCGATCACCGGCAGCCGGCGCACCTTGTGGGAGGTCATCGTCCGGAGGATCTCGTCGGCGTCGTCGTCCGCGCCGATGGTGACCGCCTCCCCCTGTGCGAACTCCCCGGCCTTCACCTGCGCCGGATCCTTCCCCGCGCCGAGCACCTTCACGACGATGTCACGGTCGGTGAGCATGCCCTTGAGCTTGTCGTCGGTACCGCAGATCGGCAGCGCACCGACGCCGAGCTGGGTCATCTTCTTCGCGGCTTCGAGGACCGTCTCCTCAGCGCCGATGCACTCGGCACCCTCAGTCATGATCTCGCGGGCGGTCGTCATCTCGCTGTCTTCCCGTCTGTTGCCGTTGGTTCCGTGTCTTCCGGCGCCCCTCGCGTGTGAGGGGCGCCAGGGTTCACGCGTGCCCGGTACGACGGCCTTGTAACGTCTTCGTCCTGCCCTCACCCCAGTGCAGTACGGGCGCGGCGCCGGGCACTCCGCCCACGGGTGGCGGGCGTCAGCCGGTGGTCGCTACCCGTACGGTCACCCGCTTGACGCCGACCACGACGCGGTAGCGCTCGCGGGCCGCGAAGTCGGCGAGGCTCCACACGGTGGGTGTGCCGGCCTCGGCGCAGAGGTGCAGCACCGCGTCGTCGCCCACCCACACGCCGACGTGGGCGCCATAGGCGTCGTCGGACGCGCTGAAGAGCAGCAGGTCGAGTGGAACGGGAACCGGTACCCGGACTGTGCTGCCGGTGTCCGACCACAGGTCGCTGGAACGCAGAGGCGGCGGGAGAAGTCCGCAGTGCCGGAGGACCTCGTAGGCGAAGAGTTGGCAGTTGGCGCCGTGGGCGAGGCCCGGCCGGCGGGCGACCGCGGCCGATCCCGGGAAGCGGGAGCCGTCGTACCGCACGGTCCAGAAGTCGGCGGGCAGCCGGGCGAGGATCGGTTCCATGCGGCCATGATGGCCCGTGGACAGGGGGCGGTCAGGCGCCTCCGGGCGTACGGCCGTGGCGGAGGCGCCTACGCAATCGGAGCGCGCGCTGTGGTTGCGCCGTGGCCCTCCCCCCTGCCGGCGATTTTCGCAGGCGAAGATGCCGGACGCCGAGGCGGAGGCGGTGCCGTGGCCGGGGGACGGCGGGTCGGTGCCGGTAGATTCTGGCCCCATGGTTGACGACTGGCGCACGGATCGGATCGGAAGCGCTCTGCGCGGCGCGAACCCCACGGTTCTGAGGCGTTTGGACGCGGGATTCGCCGCGATCGGCGACGTGCAGTTCCTCCCGGGGTACTCGGTGCTCCTGGTGGATGACCCCGCGGTGGAAAGACTGTCGGACCTGTCCAGGGAGAAGCGGCTTGCCTTCCTCTCCGACATGGATCGGCTCGGAGAAGCCGTTGAACAGGCATGCCGTCGTAGGGATGCGTCCTTCCGGCGGGTGAACCTGGAGATCTTGGGGAACACCGACGGCTTCCTGCATGCGCACGTGTGGCCCCGGTTCGGGTGGGAGCCGGCCGCGTTGCTGCGAAGGCCCGTGTGGCTGTATCCCCGTGACAGGTGGACCGAGCAGCAGTACGCACTCGGTCCGCAGCACGACCCCCTGCGAAAGGCGATCGGAGAGGGGCTGGACCGTCTGGGCGCGGCAGGCTGCTGAGACCCGGCCGGAGGGAGAGGGATCCGCCGTCTTCCAGAGCCCCGCACGGTGGAGGGACGCTCCTCGTGAAGGCCGAGGGTGGGACGAGCCGGGGGCTGGAGCCGTCAGCTGCGGTCGCAGGCGTCGTTCAGGAGGTGGTCGACGTGGCGCTGGAGGACGTCCAGCGCCGTGGCAGGTGAGTGGTGGCCGGCGAGGACGTGGACCGTGAGGCCGTCGGCCAGGGCGAGGAGCGTGTGTGCTTCGCGGTCGGGGTCGAGGCTCCGGGCGAATTCCCCGGACTCCTGGCCGTAGCGCACGAGCCAGGTGATGAGGGCGTGCAGTTTGGCATAGGTGTCGTGCAGGACGGCGGTCAGTCGCTCGCCGGCGGGGGCGTGGGCGACGAAGGCCAGCCAGACGTGGGCCTGTTCTCTCGACGGCTCGTCCAGCAGGGCGAGTTCGGCCAGGCTGTGGGCGAGCAGGGTCGACGCCGCCTGGGGGGCGGAGGAAGCCTCGATGCGCTCGTTGGCACGTTCGCTGACACGCTGGGTGATGTGCTCCAGGGCGAAGAGAAGCATGTCCTCCTTGGTGCGGAAGCACCGTTGGACGGCACCCATGGACACGCCGGCCTGGGCGGCGACGTCGCGGAGGCTCACGGCCTCCATTCCCGAGCGCGCGATCAGGGCGCAGACCGCCTCGGCGATCTGTCGGCGTCGGCCCTCGTAGTCGACCTGCTTCGGCACGGCCCGCTCCTCCTCACGTTCTGATGCACTTGCATCATATCCCGTGCGCCTGCACGATGTGATGCGAACGCATCGGAACGGTGCGTGAAAGCGGGAAGGGAACGCTCCTCATGGCGAATCAACTCAGGAAGTCGGACAGCGGTACGGGGCAGGGGCTGCTGTGGCTGTTCGGCACCATCCTCGTCGTCCAGGGCTTCGGCTCGGCCCTCACGGAGGCCGGGTGGGACACGAGCTTCGGTGTCGCCGGCCTCATCCGAGCGGCCCACATGCCGGTGTGGACCACTCTCCTGGTCGGACTCGCGGGTGTGGTCCTGCTCGGAGTGGCGGCACGCCGTCACCGCGCCAGGAAGCGAGCCGGACGCCGTTCGTGACGTCGTCCGTTGCGTCGTCCACCGGTCGGCCCGAGCGAGCCCGGGTACTCGGATACTGCCGGGGCGAGCACGGGTGGCGCGCGGCTCAAGGGCACTTCGCCGGCAGGGCGCGGGCGGGTGAACCGGCCGGTCCGGCGCCGGAGCCGTACGCCGTGCGCCGGCGGGGGACGGGACCGGGCCGGTGGGGGCCCGGTCTTCCCCGGCGGGCGGGGCATCGGTCGCATGAGAACTACGTCCAAGGTCGTGGCCGCCTGCGTCCCGGGCCCGATCCGGCAACGCGCGGCGAGGGCATAGCGTGCGGTCTGCTCCGGATGGTCCGCGCGGAGGGAGAGAGCATGAACACCGCGGCACCGGTTTCGCTGGTCACCGGCGCCAATCGGGGGATCGGGCGCGAGACCGCGCGTCAACTCGCGGTCCTCGGCCACACCGTCCTGCTGTGTGCCCGGCGTCAGGAGGATGCCGAGCGTGCCGCCGCCGACCTGGCCCTCGGCGGGCCCGGCACGTGGGTGCCGCACCGACTGGACGTGACCGACGCCGCGGGCGTCACGTCCCTCGCCCGCCGGGTGGAGGCGGACTTCGGGCGCCTCGATGTCCTCGTCAACAACGCCGCCGTCAACTACGACACCGACCAGCGGGCGGTCTCCGCCGACCTCGACGACGTACGGCACACCCTCGAGACGAACCTCTTCGGTGCCTGGCGCACCGCGCAGGCGTTCCTGCCGCTGCTGCGCCGCTCGGCCCACGCCCGTGTGGTGAACGTGTCCAGCGGGTCCGGGTCCTTGGAGCACATGTCCGGTGGAACTCCCGCCTACGGAGTCTCGAAGGCGGCGCTCAACGCTCTCACCCGCAAGCTCGCCGACGAACTGAACCCCGAACGGATCCTGGTCAACGCCGTCTGCCCGGGGTGGATCGCCACCGACATGGGCGGCCCGGGCGGGGGCCCCGTCGAGCAGGGCGCCGCCGGCGTCGTCTGGGCTGCCACCCTGCCCGACTCCGGACCGACCGGCGGCTTCTTCCGCGACGGCGAGCCCCTGGCCTGGTAGACGCCTCTCCGGCCGGCCCCCGAGGCTCTGACGAGGCCCCGGCGGTAGGGAGGAAGGCTGGGCCGGGCCTCGCCCCGGGACGCGTCCGGCGGAAGCCGGCCGGACGGTCCACCGCGTCGGCCCCGGCTCGGTCGCAGGAGCTGTCACACATCCGGGGGCCTGCTCGTCCTCTCCTGTATGAACGACGAAACGACAGCGGCAGCCGCGGAGTTCCAGCGTCTCCGGCCGCGGCTCATGGGCATCGCGTACGGGCTTCTCGGCAGCGTGGACGAGGCCGAGGACGTGGTGCAGGACGCCTGGCTGCGGCTTTGCGGGACGGAGTGGGGGGCGATCAGGGACCTCACCGGCTGGTTGATCGTGACGACTTCCCGGTTGGCCCAGGACGTGCTGAAGTCCGCCCGGCACCGTCGCGAGGCCTACGTCGGTCCGTGGCTGCCGGAGCCCTTGATCGGGAGCCTCGGGGAAGGGGGCGCCGTCGACCCGGTGGACCGGGTGACGCTCGACGAGTCGCTCGGCATGGCGATGCTGGTCGTGCTCGAGTCGCTGACGCCGGCCGAGCGGACCGCGTTCGTCCTGCACGATGTTTTCGGCCTCGAGTTCTCCGAGGTGGCCGAGGCCGTGGGGCGCACGCCGGCCGCGTGCCGCCAGCTCGCCTCCCGTGCCCGGAAGCGTGTGGCCGCGGGAGCCCCCCGCTTCGAGGTGACGGCCGAGAGTCGGCGGCATGTCGTCGACGCGTTCGCCGCCGCGTGCCGCGAGGGCGACATCGCCGGGCTGCTCGGCCTCCTCGACCCCGGCGTGGTGCTGCGGGCCGACGGCGGCGGGGTCGTACGGGCCGCCCGCCGCCCCGTGGTCGGAGCGGAGAGGGTCTCCCGCTACCTGGCCGGGATCTCCCGGAAGTCGCCGGGGCGGTTCACCGTCGTCGCGGTCAACGGCCTCCCCGGGCTCGTGTGGTCGAAGGACGGCACCGTCGTCGGTGTCCTGTCGGTCACGGTCGACGGCGGCCGGATCACCTCGGTGGACCTCGTCCGCAACCCGGAAAAGCTGACGCGTACCCACCTCGCGGCCGACGCGACCGAAGCCACCGACATGACCGACGCGACCGTCACTGCCGAAAGGTGACGAGCGACGCCAATCCCCCATCCCCCCGCACGACAGGAGCAGACGTCGACATGTCCGAGAACCCTGGAATTCTGATCGTGGGCGGCGGATTCGCCGGTGCCTGGGCCGCGGCCGCCGCCACCCGCGCCGTGCGCGCGGCGGGTGCCCGCCATCCCGTCACCCTCGTCGCGCCCCACGACGATCTCGTGATCCGGCCCCGCCTGTACGAGGCCGCGCCGCACCGGATGCGTGTGCCCTTGGACCGCTTCCTCTCCCCCATCGGTGTCCGGCGCGTCAAGGCCACCGTCACCGGAGTCGACACCGCCGCGCGGTGCGTCACGGCCCGTTCCCGGGACGGCGCCGAGGCCCGGTGGCCGTACGAACGCCTGGTCCTGGCCACCGGCAGCCGGCTCACCGCTCCCCGCGTCCCCGGGGCCGAGCATGTGCACGCCGTGGACACGATGGAGACGGCGGTCGCCCTCGACGCGCACCTGCGCGCCCTGCCCGACGGGCCCGTCACCGCAGGCCGGTACACCGCGGTCGTCGTCGGCGCCGGCTTCACCGGACTGGAGGTGGCGACCGAACTGGTGACGCGCCTGCGCGCGATCGCCGCACCTCAGGGGGCGCGGGACGAGGTCCGCGTGGTGCTCGTCGACCGTGGCGAGAGTGTCGGTCTCGGCACCGGGCCCCGGGCCGTGATCGAGGGAGCGCTGCGGGAGCTGGGCGTCGTCACCCGCATGTCGGTGACGCCCGTGGACGTCGGCAAGGACGGCGTGCGGCTCTCCGACGGCAGCCGCATCCCCGCCCGTACGGTGGTGTGGACCGCGGGCGTCGAGGCCGGCGGGGTCGCCGCGTCGCTCCCTGGAGCCCGCGACGGCCTCGGGCGGCTGAAGGTGGACCCGTACCTCCGGGTCGGCGGCGTGGACGGGGTGTACGCGGCGGGCGACGTGGCGGCGGCCGTGGTCGAGGACGGTCACCTCACCATGCCCAGTTGTCAGCACGCCATCCCCATGGGCAAGTACGCCGGTCACAACGCCGCCGCCGATCTCCTCGGCGGGTCGCAGGCCGCGTTCGCCCCGAAGGGTTACGTGACGTGCCTCGACCTGGGTGCCGCCGGTGCCGTCTTCACCACGGGGTACGAACGCAGGGTCGAGCTGACCGGTGCGGAGGCGAAAGCGCGCAAACGGTTGATCACCGAGCGGTGGATCTGTCCGCCCCTGGACGACCCGGGCCTGATCCTCGAGGAAGCCGATCACCTGGTTCTCACCGGCGGCCGGCGGGTCTCCTGAACGTCCGGCGGCGAGCCGGCCCGAGGCCGGGCCCGAACGCTCGCCGCCGGCTTCCTCGTCGCGCCGGTGCAGGGGTGACCTCGGCGGAGGCCGGGCCGGTGACGGCTCCGGCCGACCATGTTTCCGGCCGGCGTGCGGGGCGCGCCGGCCGGCCTACGCCGGCTCGATCCGTACGGGCTTTTCGAGAAGGGTGAACGACTTGGGCGTACCACCGGGCTGCGGCTTGCCCTCCTTGTGGCCCACGATCCGATAGCCGGCGTCGACGTAGTACGCCGTCAGCCGCGCGTTGCCGGCCAGGCAGTCGAGGCGGACCGACGCGCGGCCCGCCCGGGCCACGCGGTGCTCCGCGGCGCCGAGCAAGTGGCGTCCCGTCCCGGGCGGCACGCTTCCGTGGTCCACCATCAGCCGGTGCACGTAGCCCGCCGTGGGCGGCTGCGGCCCCCAGGCGTCCTCGTCCTCCCACCAGAGTTCCCAGGCTCCGACCACGCGGTCGCGGTCCTCCGCGAGCCACACCTCCCCCCGTTCCATGATCCGGCGGAAGTGGTCCTCGCCCAGCTCTCCGGGCTGCCACTGGCCCCTGACGCCCCGGGCGAGCATCCATCGGGCCGCGTCGTCGCGCAGCCGCACGACGGCGGCGAGGTCGGCGTCCCCGGCGAGACGGAAGCGTAGATCGTTCACGCCGGGATCTTCGCACAGGCGCCCGTCCCCCTTCGTACGGCGACAGCCGCAACGGGGCCGCGCACGAGCGGGGTTCGGACCACGAGCAACCTAGCGGCCCGCAGCGCCGCGTGAGGTGTGCAGGGCCTTCTTCAGGAGTTCTCCGAATTCGGCGGGGTGGGTGGTCAGGCCGGTGTGCCCGCCGGGGAAGCGCAGGAGCTCCGCGCCGACGCGCTCGGCGAGGAACGTGGCCGCGCGGTGCGGGAGTTCGCCGTCCGAGTCCTGGCCGCAGGCGACGGCGAGCCGGTCCGACAGGGCGCGCAGTCGTGGCAGGTCCGGGTGGTGGAGCATGAAGCCGGGCACGATGCGGCCGATGAAGTAGGGCAGGTCGGCCATGGTCCGCTCGGCGCGGGCCGCTGCGTGGGAGGGCAGTCGGGGGCGTTCGGGCGCGGTCCGCGGTGCGGTGGGGTCGCCGTCCTTCTTCAGCCCGGCCGCGAACACGGCCAGCGCGGGCATGAGGCCCTGGGTGCGCAGCGCGTCCTGAACACGGTCGATGAACACGCGGTGTGCGGCGGCGTCCGGCAGGAGCTCCACCACCGGTGGTTCGTGCGCCACGACACGCTCGACGCGGTCGGGGTGGGCGGTGAGCAGATGGAGGGCGGTGATCGCCCCCGAGCTGGAGCCGAAGACCCGGGCGGGTTCTCCGGGTGAGAGCTCGTCGATCAGTCGGAGAGCGTCGTCGGCGTGCTCGGGAACCCGCTGCCCGGCCCCGGCGTCGTCCAGGGGGCTGCGGGACAGGCCGCGCGGGTCGTAGGTGGCGACGGTGTACGCGGGGGCCAGGGCGTCGGCGACACCGTCGAAGGCGGCCGCACCGCCCGAGCCTCCGGGTATCAGCAGGAGGAGCGGGCCGTGGCCGCGTACTTCGTAGTGCAGGGTGGCGCCGGGCACACGCAGGCGGCCGGGGGTGGGCTCGGTCATGCGGAGCCTCCTTCTCGAGCGGAGGGCCAGTGCTCCAGGAGGGTGTGGAGCGCGTCCAGGGAGCGGTCCCAGGACTCCTGCGGCGTACGCTCGTGGGCGAAGCCGCCCGCCGCCTCCAGGGCGACGAAGCCGTGGAACGTGCTGCGCAGCAGCCGGACCGCGTCCGTCAGGTCGGGCTCGGTCAGGCCGTAGCCGCGCAGCATGCCGTAGGTCAGCTCGACCGCCCGGCGCGGTCCGGCCGCCCGGGCGGCCAGCTCCGGGTCGATCTCGATCGGGGTCTGCGTCGCCGCGTAGCGGCCCGGGTGCCGGTGGGCGTACGCGCGCCAGGCGTCGGCGAAGGCGAGCAGCGCGTCCTTGCCCGCTCGGCCGGCGGTCGCCTCCGCGATGCGGAGGGTCTTCTCGTCCGCCGCCAGCAGCGCGATCCGGCCCCGCAGGTCCTGCAGGTTGCGCACGTGCGCGTAGAGACTCGCGTCCTTCACGCCCAGCCGCCGTGCCACCCGCGCCATGGTCACCTGCTCGAAGCCCACCTCGTCCGCCAGTTCGGCGCCGGCGGTGGTGACACGCTCCGCCGTCAGTCCGGCACGCACCATGCGCCCTCCCTTCCTAGGAGTCCTAGTTTAAACCTAGGAGTCCTAGGAATGCCAAGTGTTTCGATGCCCGCGGCGGCTGCCTCCTGTGCGGGCCGAGGCCCGCATGTCACGGCAACGGGCGGACCAGCCACGCCACTTCACCGGCCTCCTGCTCCGTGGTCACGCGGTCCTGCTCGAAGCCGAGCTTCTCCAGCACGCGGAGGGACGGGGCGTTCCAGGTGCCGACGGTCGCCCAGAGCCGCTTCCGCCCGGTCGCGGCGGCGGCGCCGAGCACCGCGCGGGCCGCCTCGGTGGCGTAACCCTGGCCGTGCGCGCGCCGGAAGAGCTCGTACGCGATCTCGGGCTCCTCCAGGGTGGAGCGGCCGGTGATCAGTCCGCAGTAACCGATGAAGTCGCGCTCGTGGCGGCGCTGGACGGGCAGCAGGGCGATCCCCGTGGTCCGGGTGGCGGCGAGGAGTTCTCCGATGGCGGTACGGATCCGCTCCACCGGCGGCTTCTCCTTGCCGCGCTCGGCGAGGAGGGCGGAGAACTCCTCGGCGTCCGACAGGGTCCACGGCCGCAGGATCAGCCGCTCGGTCTCCAGGTGGAACGGCATCGTCTCGTATGTCGTCATGCCCCCACTCTCCCCCTTCCGCCCCCGCTCTCCCCCATCTGCCCCCGCCGGTGGGGGCGTTCGGGCCCGGTCCCGTGCCCGAGGCGGGCCCGAGGCGGCGCGCCCGAGGCCGTCTCTCTCAGATCGGAAGTTCCGTTCGGAACGCCGTCGCCGCGGTGCCGCTGATCGAGACGTCCGGTTCGCCGGCGGTGGTGGTGTGGACGTCGACCCGGACGTCCCCGGGGCGGCCCATGGCGGCTCCCTGCCGCCCGGTGAAGGACAGGCGGCCCTCCGGCGCGGGCACGATGCCGTGCCGGAGCAGGTACGCGCCGAGGGGGCCGTGGCCGTTGCCCGTCACGGGGTCCTCGGGGATGCCGATCGCGGGGGCGAACATCCGGGACCAGGTGAGCAGGCGCGCGTCGCCGGTGGCTCGGGCGAAGACGAAGAAACCGTTGGTGTCGAGGGTGCGGCTGAGGGCCGTGAGGGCGGCGGGGTCCGGCCGCAGGGCGTCCACGGCGGCGCGGTCGCGCAGTCCGACCAGGACCTTGGCGTGGCCCGTGGAGACGATCTGGACCGGGCCGTCGCCGGACAGGTCCCCGGGTGCGGCGCCCAGGGCGCGCAGCAGCCGTTCGACCTGCGGGCCGTTCAGTTCGGGGCCGAACGCGGCCACTCCCTGGTGCATGTGGATCCGTACGCGCTCGCCGTCACGGTCGACACGCACCCGCTGCCGCAGGCCCGTGCCCGTCTTCTGCACCAGTGGGCCGGAGGGCAGTGCGTACTCGACGGCGCGGGCGAAATGGGCGGCGACAGTGGCGTGTCCGCAGGTGGGGACCTCGGTCGTGGGGGTGAAGAACCGTACGCGCACGTCGTGGTCGGGGGCGTCGGCGCGCAGGACGAAGGCGGTCTCCGAGTTGTTGAGTTCCCTGGCCACGGCGAGCATCTGCGCGTCGGTGAGGTGGTCGGCCGTGAGGACGACGCCGGCCGGGTTGCCGCTGAACGGAGTGGGGGTGAAGGCGTCGACCTGGTAGAGGATGCTCACCGGTCCTCCGTTCCGTCGGCGGCGGTGGCGACCGCGGAAGGCACGACGGCCCCGAGGGCGGCGATGGCGTCCGCGGCCGGGCTGCCGGGGTGGTCGCCGGCCGCCGCGTCGGCGGCGAGCCGGACGAGGGTGCGGACGGCGCAGCCGGTGCCGCCGCTGGGCGTGTGGCCGTGCGGGCCGCCCTCGTTGAAGGCGGGACCTGCGATGTCCAGGTGGGCCCAGGGGACGCCGGCCGGGACGAACTCCCGCAGGAAGAGACCGGCCACCAGTCCGCCGCCCATCCGAGCACCGTAGTTGGCGATGTCCGCCACCCGCGAGTCCAGGCTGCCGCGCAGTTCCTCCGGCAGCGGCATCGGCCACGCCCGCTCGCCCGCGTCCCGGGCGGCGGCCAGCACCCGGTCGCGGAAGGTGTCGTCGTCGCCCATCACCGCGAAGACGTGGTCGCCGAGGCCGAAGCGTGTCGCGGCGGTGAGCGTGGCGACGTCCACGAGCGCGTCGGGCTGTTCCTCGGCCGCCCGTACGAGGGCGTCGGCGAGCACCAGACGGCCCTCGGCGTCCGTGTTGAGCACCTCGACGGTCCGGCCCCCGTACATCCGCAGGACGTCGCCGGGGCGCAGGGCGGAGCCGGAGGGCATGTTCTCGGCGAGTGCGAGCCAGCCGTGACGTTGACGGCGAGGTCCAGCCGGGCGGCGGCCAGGACCGCGGCGAGGACGGCCGCAGCCCCGGACATGTCGCGTTTCATGATCTCGTTGGCGCCGACGGGCTTCAGTGAGATGCCGCCCGAGTCGTAGGTGATGCCCTTGCCGACGAAGGCGAGCGTCGTCGTGGCGCGGGGGTGGGTGTGGGCGATCCGTACCAGCCGGGGCGGTCGTACCGAACCCTGGCCGACGCCGAGGATGCCTCCGTAGCCGCCGGCGGCGAGCGCGTGCTCGTCGAGCACCTGGACGGCGAGGCCGTGTTCCCGTCCCGCGGTGACCACGGCGGTGGCGAAACTCTCGGGATACAGGTCGTTGGCGGGGGTGTTGACGAGGTCGCGGGCCCGGTTCACCTCCTCCGCCACGGTGCGGGCACGCCGTACGGCGGCCTCCGCGACCGCGCGGAGGCCGGCGTCCGCGAGCACGGTCGCCTCGCGGACCGGCGGCGTCGGGCGGGTGGTGCGGTACGCGGTGAAGGTGTAGGTCCCGAGCAGGGCCCCCAGTGCCACCGCCTCCACGTCCTCACCGGTCCGGGCCGGCAGGGCCAGGGCGATCCGGTCGGCGCCGGCCAGGGTGCGCGCGGCTTCTCCGGCGGCGCGGCGCAGCGTCTCGGCGCCGTAACCGTCGCGGTCGGCGGGGGCGGGCCCGAGGCCGACGGCGAGGACCAGGGCGCCGGGGATTCCGGCGGGGCCGGGCAGGCGGAGCGTCTCGCCGGGCGCGCCGGTCGCCCCGAAGGCGGTGAGACGGGCGCGTAGTTCACCACCGGCCGCTTCGTCCGTCGTCGCTTCCGTCGCCGGGACGGGACCGTCGGGGGTCTGGGCGACGCCGATCACGAGCCAGTCGGCGGGTACGGACGCGGCGGGGGTGGTGGTCACGGTCAGGGTGGTCACGGTCGTACGTCTCGTTCCTCGGGTGCGGGGCCGGGCTTCGGCCGGCCGGCGTTCGGGCGGCGGTGGTCCGGACAAGGGGGTTGTGGGGGGCGGGCGTTCGGGCGGGGGGAACCGGTCGGGTCCGCGTCCGGAGCCGGAGGAGCGGCCGGGGCCGGGGCCGGGGCTCGTGGTGGGAGGCGGGTCAGGGCCACCCCGGCGAGGACGACGGCCATGCCGAGGGCGATCCGGACGCCGAAGTCCTCGTGGAGCACGACGACTCCCAGCGCGACGGAGACCACCGGGAGCAGATAGCCGACGGTGGCCGTGCTGGTGGCGCCTTCGGCGGCGATGTTCCGGTAGGTGAGGTGGAAGGTGACGCCGGTGGCGACGACTCCCAGGACGGCGACGGCGACGAGCTGTCCCGGGGTGATGTCGACGGGGGCCAGGCCTCCGGCCACCAGGGTGGGGGCCGTGAGGGCGGTCGCGGCGAGGAGTTGGGCCGCGGACAGTGAGATCGTCGGGATGCCCCTGCCGACCAGGCGTCCCATGATCAGGAAGCCGACGGCGTAGCTGCATGCCGCGCCGACGACGGCGAGTGCGCCCCGGCCGCCCGCTCCGGTCGCCTGCCAGGGCGCCGAGATCAGGACGACTCCGGCGAAGCCGATCAGGAGTCCGGCCACGCGGGACGGCCGCGGGCCGCGCTCGGATCCGGTGACCGCACCCATGAGCACGGACCACAGGGGGGTGGTCGCGTTGAGGACGCCGGCGATCCCGGAGTCGATGCTCTGCTGGCCGAAGCTGAAGAGGGCGAACGGCAGGGCGTTGCAGAAGAAGGCGGCCAGGACGACACTGCCCCAGACCTGCCGGCCGCGTGGCAGCCGGCGGCCGGACCCCAGACAGACGGCCAGCAGGGTCACCGACCCCAGCAGGCAGCGGGCGAACGTCACCTGCACCGGGGCCAGCGCCTCCAGGGCCACCTCGATCCAGAGGAAGGTCGAACCCCAGAGGAGGGCGAGCAGGGCGATCCGCGCGCCTGCCCGGGTCCTGTCCATGACACCGTTCACCGTCAACTCCTTGATCAGTTGCTTTGAACGGTGCCGCACTCCTTTCGGAAGGACAAGAAAAAGGTTCTACGCCTTTGTTAAGTTGTCCTACATGATTGATGTGAGACGCATGCAGGTGCTCCGCGCCGTGATCACCAGCGGTTCCGTGACGGCGGCGGCCACACATCTCGGTTACACCCCGTCCGCCGTGAGCCAGCAGATCTCCGCCCTGGAGAGGGAGACCGGGAGCACCCTGCTGGAACGGGTCGGCCGGGGCGTCCGGCCGACGGAGGCCGGACTGCTGCTCACGCGGTACGCGGCGGTCATCAGCGAGCACCTCGCCGAGGCGGAGACGGCGCTGGCCGATCTGCGCGCCGGGCGCGAAGGCCGGTTGACCCTGCGCTACTTCGCCTCCGTGGGCCCGACCCTGCTGGCGCCCGCGCTGGCCCGCGTGCGCCGCGAGCATCCGGGGGTGGCCATCGATCCCCGCCTGGCCGCTCCGGACGACGCCTTGTCGGAGGTGATCCAGGGCGACGCCGACCTGGCCGTCGTCGTTCGGCCGCCGGCCGACGCCCGGCAGGGCATCCGCGTCGTCCACCTGCTCGACGACGCGTACCGGGCCGTTCTGCCCACCGGGCACCGGCTCGCCGCGAAGCGGGTGGTCGACCTGGCCGACCTGGCCGGCGAACCGTGGGTGAGCAGCGAGCCCCCCGGCCCGTGTCTTGCTCCCCTCGTCGACGCCTGCGCCGCGGCGGGCTTCAGCCCGGACTTCGCGGCCACCTCGGAGGACTACGCGACGGCCCAGGGGTTCGTGGCCGCCGGCCTCGGCGTCAGTCTCATTCCGGGCCTCGGCCTGAGTGCCCGTCATCCCGGCGTCGTCGTCCGGCGGGTCCGACACCCCGAGCCGGTCAGGGCGATCCACGCCGTGGTCCGGCACAGTTCCCTGGAGCAGCCCGTGCTGCGCACACTGCTCGACGCCCTGAGGGACTCGGGGCGGGAGTGACGGGGGTGCTCCGGATGGGGCGCGCGCCCGCGGGTCATGGTCCGGCCGTGTCTCCCGGCTCTTCCTGGGCACCGAGTCGTGACGGTCTCCGCCGGGCTCGTAGACTGATGACGTGGCATTCATGAGCACCCCGCACTGCTGCTTCCTCTGATGGGAAGGCGCTGAGGGCGACGCCGGACGGCGCCGCCCTCCTTGGTGTGCCTGCTGCGTGTACCCCGTCCCGATGCTGCCCGTTCTTTTCCGGGACAGTGACGCTCCGATCGCGCAGGCACGATCCCTTCCCCTCACCCCTTGCCAGGAGTGCCTCGTGCCCGTGTCTCTTCCCCCTGCCCTCGCCCTGTCCCTCGACCTGCTGCGCTGCCCCGCGTGCCGTACGCGCCGCCTGCACCCCGACCACGGCGCACTGCGCTGCCCAGTGGGCCATACCTTCGACATCGCCCGGCACGGCTATGCCGGCCTGCTGACGGGCACCCGCGCCATCAGCGGCGACGACGCGGGCATGGTTCAGGCCCGGGACCGATTTCTGTCCACCGGCGCGTACGCGCCCATCCGCGAAGTCGGGGCCCGCTTGGCGGCCGACGCCGTGTCCGAGCAAGGCACGGTGGTGGATGTCGGGTGCGGCACGGGCTACTACCTGGCCGGCGTACTCGACGAACTGCCCAGCGCCCGCGGTCTGGGGATGGACACATCGGTGCGCGCGCTGCGCTCGGCAGCCCGTGCCCACGACCGAGCCGCCGCGGTGGCTTGGGACGTGTTCCGCCCCTTCCCGCTGGCCGACGGGGCGGCCGAGGTCGTGCTGAACGTGTTCGCCCCACGGAACGCGACCGAGTTCCACCGCGTTCTGCGCCCAACCGGTCGGCTGATCGTGATCCGACCCACCGGTCGGCACTTGGCCGAGATGCGTGGCCAGATGCCCGCAATGGTCACGATCGACCCGGCCAAGGAGCAGCGCCTGCACCGAGCGCTCAACCCCCTCTTCGAGGCCGTCGTCACCGAGCAGGTGCAGTACTCCGTTCCCCTGACCAAGCCGGATGCCCTGGATCTGGTCGGGATGACGCCGAGCGCACGCCACGTGAGTCCTGCGGACCTCATCGGCGGCGGCGTCCTGCCCGATCGAGTCATCATCTCCGTGCTGGCCACCGCCTACCGGCCTCGGTGACCACGAGCGGGCGCACGCGCCTGCCGGCCGACGAGCAACGGTCACGCCTGGTGCCCTGCCTTCCCCGCGGCGCGGGGAAGGCAGGTCCGAAGACCTCGCGGTTCGCGGCATCCGCGCCGTGATTCCCGAGCGTGCCGATCAGCAGGCCGACCGCACGAGGAAAGGCCGCAGCGGCGGACCGCCCCGGACTCCGGACACCGAGACCTACAAGCGCGGGAACGTCGTGAAACGATCACTGAGAGGCACGACCTAGGCGGGCTCTTCGGGAAGCTCGCCGAAGCCCAGGTCCTCGTCCTCCTCCATGGCGGCGCCCGCGAAACCGCTCATGATCTGGTCCAGGTCGATCTCGGTGGCCCCGGCGGGGGCGGTGGGCCGGGTGCCGCCGCTCATCTTCACGCTCAGGCCGAACTTCGCCCCCTTCGGGGCCTCGGCCAGTTCGGTGAGGTCGACGTACACCTCGAAGAGCGCGCCGTTCCTGAGCGTGAAGTCGGCGGTGACCTTGCCGTCGGGGGCTTCCTTGAGGTCCTCGTCCGAGGGAAGGCCCGTACCGACCGGCAGGTCCTTGGCGAACGGGCGGATCTCACCGACCAGGTCGGTGATCAGGGTACGGAAGGGCGCGGAGGCGGTGATGTGCTCGGTGCCGTCCTCGCCTCCGGCCGTGGTGAAGTCGACGTCCCGGGCGACGACTTCGCGGACGGACTCCAGGAGCTTCTTCTGCGTCTTCGGGTCCAGCGAGGGCCCGGCCGGCGGCTCGCCACTGCCCCCGTTCGGCTCCTCCCCGGCCTCGTTCAGCTCCTCTCCGGCCTCTTTCATGGCGTCCGTACGGAACTTGACCCACTCGCCTTCGAGGGCCTTCTTGAGGCCCGCGGCTTCCGGGGGCAGCTCGTCGGCCGTCGGCAGGGGGCCGTCCAGGGCCCCGGTGAGCGCTTCGACGTCGGCGCGGAGGTACGTGTAGTCGCCGACGGTCCGGTACTCGAGCAGGTCGCCGTCGGGGTTGGTGACCTTCAGGGCGGTGCCGATGACGTCCTTCTCCCCGGATTCGGCGAGCGGTTTCGTCGACTCCACCGTGAAGCTGAGCGTGGCCTCGCTGAGCAGTTCGGCGGTGTCCTGCGGTATCTCCGTCCCCGGGGCGGGGTCGGACTCGCCGTCCAGCCGTTTGATGGTCGCGGCGTCGGTGTCCAGGTCCACCTCGAAGGAGATCGACTTCTCCTGGCCCAGCTTCTCGAAGGCCTGGTCGAGCTTCTGGCCGGCGGACAGCTGCTGCACCGTGCCGCAGGCCGCCGTGCCCGCCAGGACGGCTCCGGCGATCGCGGTGGCGGTCAGGGTCTTGCGTAGGGCGGTGATGATGGTCTCCTCGTCGTCCCGATCACTCTGTGATCGTTCATGAGACTCGCCGCGAGGCCGCATGGTTGCCCTGCCGGGGCGTCGGTTCCCTGGTAGCGGTCTCGGTCTCGCTCTCCGGGCACGGTTTCCCCCGGCTTGACCCTCACGCCGCGTGAGGCCGGAGGGTGGGGCCATGAGCGACCACTACAACGCGTTCGAGATGAGTCCCGTGCCCGCGCCCGGCCCGGAGGCGGTGGCACCTGAGCCGTTCCGCGGCATCTACGGGATGCCCGCCTTCGTGACGATCCCCACGGAGGATCTGGTGGCGTCGGCGGATTTCTGGGTGCGCGGGCTGGGGTTCTTCGAGCTGTTCGGCATTCCGGGCACGCTCGTGCACCTGCGCCGCTGGGCCTTCCAGGACGTACTCCTCGTGTCGGCGGCGGGCGTTCCGGACCGGGCACCGGCCATGAGCGTCAGCTTCGCCTGCGTACTCGACCAGATCGACCCCCTCGTCGAGGCCTGCCGCGCGGTGCGTCCCGACGCGGTCGACGGGCCACGGGACACCCCGTGGAACACCCGCGACGTGGAGGTGATCACGCCGGAGAACGCGCGGATCGTCTTCACCGCGGCGAGACCCTTCGATCCGGCCGGTCAGGAAGCACGGAACCTTGCGGCGATCGGGATCACTCCGCCCCCGGGCACAGGACACGGTGACAATGAGAAGCGTGAATGAGGCAACGGCGCCCGACGGCCTGACGGTCGGCCAGGTCTCGGAGCGTCTGGGCGTGACGGTGCGGGCGCTGCACCACTGGGACGAGATCGGCCTGGCGCGGCCGTCGCTGCGGACGGCCGCCGGCTACCGGCTCTACACCGCCGGTGACCTGGAACGCCTGCACCGCGTCGTCGTCTACCGGGAGCTGGGGCTGAGCCTGGACCGGATCAGGGCCCTCCTGGACTCGACGGCCACGGACGTGGCGGGCGCGTTGCGCGCGCAGCGCGCGCACGTCGCCGCCCGGATCGACCGCCTGCGGCGGCTGAGCGCGGGGCTGGACCGGATGATCGAGGCCCACGAGCGCGGCCCGCTGCTGACGGCCGAGCAGCAGGCCGTGATCTTCGGCCCCCGGTGGGACCCGGACTGGCCGGCCGAGGCACGTCGGCGGTACGGCGGCACGACGCAGTGGCAGCAGTACGCCGAAGGCGCGGCCTCACGCGGGCCGGAGGAGTGGCAGGCCGTCGCCGACGCCATGGCCGGTTTCGAGCGGGACCTCGGGGAGGCGATGGACGCCGGTGTCGTACCCGGCGGCCCGGAGGCGGAGCGGCTGGTCGAACGGCACCGCGACGTCTTCGCCCCCTACTTTCCGCTCACTCGGCGGATGCAGGTCTGCCTCGGCCGCACGTTCGAGACCGATCCGGGTTTCGCCGCCCACTACGACGGCATCCGCCCCGGCCTCGCCGCCTGGTTCCGTCTCCTCATCGACGCCGGTGCGCGCGCCCACGGGATCGACCCGGACACCGCGACGTGGGAGTAGGGCAGCGCATCGCGGGCGTGGCTCGCCGGCGCGGAAGCGGCCCGCGCGGGCACCGCTCCTCCTCGCCTCCCGGCTCAGCGGCCGCCTCCGGCCCCCACGAGGCCCGGAGGCGGCCGGACGGCGTCACTCCCTGGATGCTCCGACGTGCCGTGCGACGCCTTAGGGTGAGCGGTTGTGAGTACGGACATTCATGGAGGGATCGAGTTCCGCCATCCCGGTGTCGACGCCGGTTACCACGACGGTGAGCCGTGGGTCAGGGCGATGGCTCTGTGGCCGCTGTACGACGACAGTGACCACGCGGCCTTCGGCTGCCTGTTCGGGGCGTGCAACGACGCGGGCTTCCGCCCCCTCGCCGCCGGCCGCGGGCTGCCCGCCGACCTGTCGGGAGAACTGCGGGCCGTGTTGGAACCGCCGGTGCGGACCGGCGAGTTCCACGGCGCGACCTGGGCCGACTGGGCGGAGATCGCCCGGCTCGATCCCGGCACCGTACCCGACTCCCCCTTCACGGGCCGTCTGTCGTGGTCGAAGGTGTCCCGGCCTTCCCTGGTGTACCAGCGGCTCGTGCCCGACCGGTGGCCCGCCGAGGTGGTCGACCTGGTGGGCCCGCCGCCGGCCGGCCTGGACCGTGCGGCGCGCCTCTCCGAGTGGAGCAGCGGGGACCTGCTCTGCCGGTACGAGCCGCTGACCGCCGGTGCCCTGCTGGGTGCCGGTTCCCCCTGGTCGCACGTCTTCGCCGTGATGAAGGCACTGGCGGACCGGTTCGGCGAGAAGGCGGTCCGGCTCGTCGTCGCCTTCGGCTGACCCCGAAACCGGGCAGGGCACGACAGGGGCCCGTGGCCATGATGCTCGTCACTTCAGGGAGGCCCCGGGTACGGCATCCGCGATCATGCCGGGATGGACGCTCGTTTCGTCGGTATCCCCGAGCTGGTCGAAGTCCCGGACGTGGCCGTCGTGGTCGATGTCATGCGCGCCTTCACGGTCGCCCCCTGGGCTTTCGCGCAGGGGGCGGAGAAGATCGTTCTCGCCGGGTCGCTCGACGAGGCCCGGGCGCTCAAGGCTCGTCACCCGGGTTGGCTGGCGCTGAAGGACGGTCCGCCCGCGCCGGGGTTCGACGCCGTCAACTCCCCCGGGATGCTGCGGGCCGTGGACCTCGGCGGCCGGACGGTGGTGCAGAAGACCACGGCCGGGACGGTCGGCGCCCTGGCGGTCAAGGAGGCGTCACTGGTGCTGTGCGCCGGCTTCGTGGTGGCGGAGGCGACGGCTCGGCTCCTGCGGAGCCGCGGGTGTGACGGCGTCACGTTCGTGGTCACCGGCGAGGACGGGCAGGCCGACGAGGACCTGGCGTGCGCCCAGTACATCGCCCGCAGGGCGGCCGGGACGGAGACGGACGCCACCGGGTTCCTCCGCCGGGCCGGTGTGTCACGTGCGGCCGCCGAGCTGACGGAAGGGGTGCGCCAGGGTGTCCACCCCGACGATGTCGCGCTCTGTCTCGAACTCGACCGGTTCCCCTTCGCCGTCGTGGCCGCCGTGGAGGAGGGACTCCTGGTCCTGCGTCCGCGTGCCGTGCCTCTGCCGATCGACGGATCATCGACGAATCTTCGCTGATGGACGGGTGCTCGCGCTGACGTTCCCGGGCCAGGAGGGGCGCCGGGACCAGACGTTCAGACCCGGGCGACCAGGGCGTAGCGTTCGTCGGACACCGGCCCGCCCCACAGGGCGGTGTCGGCGCCGAGGGGGTGGATGCGGAGGTCACGGACGAGCGGGCGTACGGCGTCGGCCAGTTCGTCGGCGCGGATGCCCCGATGCCAGGGAAGGGACTCGGCCCCCGCCACGTACGCTGCGTCGCCCTGTCCCGTCTCGCGCCAGCGGCCCTCGATGAGGAGCAGCACACCGCCGGGGCGGAGGCGGGACACCCACGTGTCGAGGGCGGCCGCCGGGTCGGGCAGCGTCCACACCAGGTGGCGCGAGAGCAGCACGTCGAACGTCTCCTCCCCCGTGGGCGGCGCCGCGGCGTCGCCGACCAGGAACCGGCCCGGGAGGCCCGCGGCGGTCAGCTTCGCCCGGGCCGCCTCGACCATGCGGGGCGCGAGATCGACACCGGTCACCCGGTGCCCGGCCCCGGCCAGCAGCTCCGCGAGCGAGCCGGTGCCGCAGCCGACGTCCAGTACGTCGGACGGGGTGGACGGCAGACAACGCGACAGCAGGTCCGACCAGGCGGCCCGGGCCTCCGGTGCCCGCAGGCCGTGGTCGGGTTCCTCGTCGAAGTCCCGGGCGGCGGCGTCCCAGTAGGCGGTGATGGCGGCGGTGGGGTGCGTCATGCGGCGATCCTGCCAGCCACCACCGACAGTCCGGGACGGCGCTTCGGCGGCGCGGGGCCTCCGACGCCCGGAGCCGTACGGGGGTGGCGGCCAGAACCGTCCGGGCCGGGGGCCGGGGCGTGTCCGCGAGGCCCGGCAGGTTTCACCCCGTCAGGTCTTCCGGCCGGATTCCGCGGCATGCGGGACGCCGACCGCACCGGTCTGTGAGGATGAGTGCCATGCCGAAAGCAATGTGGAAGGACATCGTCATCGCCGAGAGCGACGACACGGTCGTCGTCGAGGGCAATCACTACTTCCCCCGGGCCTCGTTGCGCGAGGACGTCCTGCGCGACTCCGACACGCGCACGTACTGTCCGTGGAAGGGCCAGGCGTCGTACTACACCCTGGAGTCGTCCGGGAACCGCAGCGAGGACGCCGTCTGGTACTACCCCGACCCGAAGGACGCGGCCGCGATGGTGCGCGATCGCGTCGCCTTCTGGAAGGACGTCGAAGTCCTCGACTGAGCACCCGCGCGACAGGTCCGCCGTCCGCACCCCCTAGGCTGGGGGAATTCCACGGGCGAAGGGAAGGGGGCGGGATGGGGCGCGCGACGCGTTTCCTCGGTCGTCTCCTTCCCGGGCTGCTGTGCGGGGTCTGGTCGCTGCTGATGGTGGCTCCCGTCTCCGGGAGCGAGGCGGGCGTCCTGCCGACCGGGCACTTGGCGGTCGCGTCCCTCGCCGCCCACGCGGCGTCCGGGGACTCCTCGTCCACCGCTCACGCCGGGCCCGGTGCCGCTGACGCGCAGCCCGAGGTCTCGTCGTCCGCCGTCGCCGAGCTGCCTCCGGTGGTGGAGCACTCCGTGCGCTTCCCCGCGCCGCCGGTGGCTCCGCCCGTGATGCGGCGGGAGCCCGACCTGCCCGCGCGGGGCGCGGTCGTGAGGGAGGCGCGCCGGGAGCGTGCGCCGCCCGGGGGTTCGTACGGTTCACGGGTTCCGCGCGGGCCCCCCTCCACCCGGCACAGCTGACGTTTCCGGCGCCGCTGTCGTCCGGGTCTTCGGTATGTCCGGGCCCGGGGTTTTCGACGGCCGTGCGCTTCCGACCTCTCCGCCGGTACCGGCGCACCGAGCAGTCGCCGTGCGCCCCGTACCCGCGCCGCCCGTGGAGTACCCATGTCTTTTCCCGTCGCGCTCCGGCGCGCGCTGCTCGCGCTCGTCGTCGTCGCGCTCTCCCTCTGGACCGTTCTGACCACGCCGCCCCGTCTCGGGCTCGACCTGCGGGGCGGCACCCGGATCGTTCTCGAAACCCGGCACACCCCGCAGGTCCGCGCCGACGCCGCGGCCACCGACCGCACGCTGGAGGTGTTGCGCAAGCGGGTCGACGGGCTCGGTGTGGCCGAGCCGTCGCTCGCGCGGTCCGGCGAGCGCCGGATCGTGGTGGAACTTCCCGGTGTGCGCGACCCCCGGGAGGCCGCCGAGGTGATCGGCCGTACCGCCCAGCTGACCGTGCACGCCGTCACCGGAACCGCTGCCACCGGCACGGCGCCCGCCGCCAAGAAGGGCCGGGTCCTCGCCGACCCGGACGCGCCCGGTGCCTTCCTCGCCCTGTCCGCGCCGGTGCTCACGGGTGAGGGGGTGAAGAGCGCCGAGGCCGTCCTCGACACGGTCGGCGGCCGTGGCTGGACCGTCGACCTCGCCTTCCGGGACAAGGCGGCGGACGAGTGGGCGCGCCTGACCGGCAAGGCGGCCTGCGCTCCGGCCGGAGACCCCGCGCGGAGGGTCGCGATCGTCCTCGACGACCGGATCGTGTCCGCGCCCGGCGTGGAGGCCGGCGTGCCGTGCGGTGCGGGCATCGCCGGCGGGTCCACGCAGATCACGGGCGGCTTCTCCGCCGGCGAGGCCCGGGATCTCGCCGCGCTCGTGGAGGGCGGCGCGCTGCCCGTGCCGGTGACCACGGTCGAGCAGAGCACCGTGGGGCCGACCCTCGGCGCCGAGGCGATCCGCGCCAGCTTCCTCGCCGCGCTCATCGGCCTGGCCTGCACAGGAGTCTTCGTCGTCGCCGTCTACCGGCTCCTGGGACTTCTCGCCACGCTCGCCCTGCTGCTGTACGGACTGATCTCGTACGCCGCCGTGCTCGCCCTCGGCGCCACGCTCACCCTTCCCGGGCTCGCCGGGTTCGTCCTCGCGATCGGCATCGCCGTGGACGCCAACGTGCTCGTCTTCGAGCGGGCGCGGGAGGAGTACGGGGCCCTGGGCCGGACCGCCGTGCGCGATCCGCGGCGGCCGGTGACGGCGGCCTTCGGCAAGGTGTGGAGCGCCGTCGCCGACGCCAATGTCACCACGCTCCTCGCCGCCGGACTCCTCTTCGCGTTCGCGACCGGGCCGGTGAAGGGCTTCGGTGTGACGCTCGCGATCGGCGTGGTGGCGTCGATGCTCACGGCGATGGTGATCACGCGGATCTTCGCCGACCTGGCGCTGGCGCTGCCGGCGGTGCGCCGCCGGCCGTCGATCACCGGTATGGCCACACCGGGGCGGCTGCGGACCCGGCTCACCCGGCGGGTTCCCCGCCTGATGGCCCGCCGGCGCCGGTGGTTCGCGGCGAGTGCCGGGCTGTTGCTGCTCGCGCTGGCCGGCATCGCGGGCCGGGGAGTGGAGTTCGGTGTGGAGTTCACGGGCGGCCGGGTCGTGCAGTACGCGGCCGTCCGTCCCGTCGACGCCGACGAGGCG
This sequence comes from Streptomyces sp. NPDC126503, assembly GCF_040302405.1. Taxonomy (NCBI): domain Bacteria; kingdom Bacillati; phylum Actinomycetota; class Actinomycetes; order Kitasatosporales; family Streptomycetaceae; genus Streptomyces; species Streptomyces sp. NPDC126503. Next base: position 19,269 of record NZ_JBEORS010000015.1, on the reverse strand, counting down.
CGCTCGGCCGTCGCCGCCGCCGGGTTCCCGGACGCCGTCGTCCAGAACACCGGCGACGGGGACCGGGAGGTGTCCGTGCGCGTCCGGCAGACCGGCGACGCCGAACAGGACGAGATCCGGCGGGCCGTCGCGAGCCTGGCGGGGCCGGTCACGGTCGAGCGGGACGAGCGCGTCGGGCCGAGTCTCGGCGGCGAGCTGCGGACCCATGCGTTGCTCGCGCTCGGTCTCGGGGTCCTCGCGCAGTTGGTGTATCTGAGCGTCCGGTTCCGCTGGACGTACGCGGCGTCGGCCGTGGCGGCGATGGCGCAGGACGTCCTGCTGGTGATCGGCCTGTTCGCCTGGCTCGGCAAACCGGTGGACAGCGTCTTCCTCGCGGCGCTACTCACCGTGGTCGGCTACTCGGTGAACGACTCCGTGGTGGTCCTGGACCGACTGCGCGAGCTGCGGCGCAAGGGGGGCCGCATTCCGACGGCCGACCTCGCGGACCGGGCGGTCGCCCAGACCCTGCCGCGTACGGTCAACACCGGTATGGGGGCGCTGTTCGTGCTCGTGGCGCTCGCCCTGCTCGGCGGGGACTCGTTGACGGACTTCTCCGTCGCCCTTCTGGCGGGCGTGGTCCTGGGCATGGCGTCGACGGTGTTCACGACCCTGCCCCTGGCGGTCTCGCTGGAGGGCCGGCACCCGGCGCCGGTTCCGGTCCGGGCGTCCCGACGGGAGCGGGCGGGGTCGGGGGCCGTCGTCTGACGTGACGGGGGCGGCGCGTGCCCGGGGGGCCGTGGGCGGGGGCGTGCGGTGGGCACGCCGTGGCATGTCGGGCGCGGCGCCCCCGTCGCCCGTCACCGGGGCGACGGCAGAGGCGCTCCCCCGCGCCACCGCGTCGGCCTGACCCTCCGTCAAGAACACCGTGGTCGTCGCTGGTTCGGAACGCTGACGCCGCTACGCGGGCCGGTGCCCGCCCCCGCCCGCCTGCGTCGACCACCGCCGGAGCCAGGCGCCGACCGCCGTGTAGTCGTCCTCGGTGAGACCGACACGGGCATCGACGCGGTGCAGGAGGGCGGGCCCCTGATGGTGGGCGGCCACCCATGCCCGGTCCGCGTCCCTGATCTCGTCGTCGACCCACACGAACGGCCGCCCCGCCGCGTACGTGACCAGGGTGCGGGTCTTCCAGTGGAGTCCGGCGCGTTCGTCCCGCTCGTCGAGGGCGGACGGCTCCGGCCAGGTGAGCACGGGAAGCGGCGCGAGACCGAGCAGAGGAGCGAGACACTCGTTCGCGTCCTGCATCCAGGTCGTGGCCCAGACGATCGCACACGGCAGCGCGGCCAGCTTCTTTCCGTGTGCGGGATCCAGACGGGACACCAGCGGGTTGGCGGCGGCTGCCGGCACATGGCCGGTCGCGAAGGACGGATACCGTCCGTTTTCCGCCCCGAACGGGATGAGCGGCCCGTCGACGTCGAGGAACAGCAGCGGAAGCCGCCCGGGATCAGTCATATCCGCACAGGATAGCGACCACGTGCGGTCAGGTCGTCGTGGAGGTGATCCGCCAGGCGATCATGCCGGTGCTTCCGGGTGCTCCCGTGACGGAGAGCGGCAGTTGCGCGGGGGCGTGGTCGACGCGGTGGTGCACGGGCACGGTGTCGCACACCGCGGGGCGCAAGGTGGTGCGGTCGACGACGACGGTGACCGTTCCGGTCCCTGCGCAGACGACGGAGACCGTGTAGGACGTGCCCCGGGTGAGCGGGGAGCGGTGGTGCACGCCGTCACGGACGCGTTCGAGGCCGGATTCCACGAAGGCCGGGTCCTCTTCCGGGGCCGTCGTCGCCAGGGCGGCCGTGGCGCGGGCGCCCTGCGTGCGTTCCTTCGCCGCCGTCGCCGACGGCTGCTGCCGCTGCTGTTGTGCCGAGGCAGCCGGTGGGGTGGGGCGCGGGTCCGGGGGGCCGTCGGTGGTGCAGGCGGTGGTCAGGGTGGTCAGGGTGGTGAGGAGGACAAGGGCCGAGGCGGCGGTTCTGCGTGTTCCGGAGCGCATGGTTTCCCCCGTGGTGACGTCCGTGCGAGGCCACCCGCCGGGTCGGTGAGGCGGCCGTAGGGGGAACGTAACCGGGGGCACGGGGGCCCCGGGCGGAGAACGTGATCTTCTGAGGGAGATCTGAGGTCCGCGGGAGCGCATCCGGCCCGGCAAGGGGGCCGGGCCGGGTGCGGCGCCGTCGAGTGGGGGCCCGCTCAGGCTTCGGTGCGCCGTTCGGGGCGGCTGCCGTGAGGCAGCGTCAGGGACATGACGTCGCTGGGGCGTCCAGGGCGACGCGGCGCCGGCGGCCCCCGGGGCACGATCACCGCCGTCCCCGGTGTGAGTGCGACGGCCTCTTCCTGGTCGCCCGGGCGCTCCGGGCGGAGCAAGAGCCGGATGCCTCCGTCGAGGCAGGAGACGACTTCGTCCGCCTCGGTGTGGATCTCCCCGTGGTCGCCGTGGACGTCGGCGTCGGTCTCGACGTGGAAGGTCATCAGCTGCCGGCCGTCCCGCTCCGGGTCGAACACCGGCTGCTCGGCGCGCACCCGGGCGTCGGGGCGGATGTGGAGGGAGAAGGAGGAGAGGTCGATCGGGGTCACGGTCATGGTGGTGGCTTTTCCCGGATGCCCGGGCGGCGCGCCGTCAGAGGAAGCGGTGGAGGATGTGGAGTCCCACCGGTCCGTGCCGGGGGTGGTCGAAGGCCGCCGGGACGGTGCCGAGGACGGTGAAGCCGAGCGACTGCCACAGGCGCAGGGCCGGGTTGGTCTCCACCACCGCGTTGAAGACCATCGCCGTGTAGCCGTCGCGGCGTGCCTCGTCGAGCACGTGCGTGGCCAGGAGGCGGCCGATGCCCCGGCCGGCGTGGGCCGGGGACACCATGAAGCCGGCGTTCGCCACGGTCCGTGCCGGGCCGCCGTAGTTCGGCCGTACGGAGGCGGAGGCGACGATCCGGTCCGGCGCGCCGGCCGCTTCCGGGTCCTCCACGACGAAGACCCGTGAGCCCGGCGCCATCCACAGGGAGCGGGCGGTGGCCTCGTCGGCCCGGGGGTCCCAGGCGTAGGTGTCGCCCGCGGCGACGATCTCGTGCCAGAAGGGCCAGATGAGCGGCCAGTCCTCGGCGACCGCGTCGCGCACCCGCAGCCGTGTCCGCCCGCCCGTGGTTCCGTCACCCACCGCACGCTCCTGGTTCCCGGGCGGGGTCCGGTCGCCCCCGTGCCTCCCGCCTTCATGATGCACGGGGCCGGCACGCGGGCGGGGCACCCGTGACGCGCGGGCGGGGTGGCGCGTTGAACGTCGCGGCGTTCCAGCAGGACGCCTGCCGACGGGAGATGAGGAGGACCGGCGATGACGACGGCGGAGACGAGCATGGCCGACCGGCTGGGCTTCACCCAGGGCCAGACCGTTCGGGAGATCGGCCACGCCCAGGACAGCGACGCCGATCTGCGGCATTCCGTCGAGGAGTTGACGGGCAAGGAGCTGGTCGGGGTGGGGACGGGCGGTGTGGCCGACGCCGTACTGATGTGGTGGCGGGACGACGACGGCGACCTCGTCGACGGCCTCCTCGACGCCCTGACCGACCTCTCCGAGGACGGCGTCGTGTGGCTGCTGACACCCAAGACGGGCCGGGTGGGGCATGTGGAACCCAGTGACATCGCCGAGTGCGCGGCCACCGCCGGGCTGGTGCAGACCGGTTCCGTGCGGGCGGCGGTGGACTGGCAGGGGACCGAGCTGCGTACGCCGAAGGCGAGGCGGTCCGGCAGGAGCGCCTGACGGGTGGGACCGCGCCGCCGCCGGGCGCCGCGGTCCGGTCCTGGACCGCGACGCCGGGCCGGGACCCCGCCGGGCGCGTCGTGGCGGTCGGGTGGGCCTGACCCGGCCGGGATGCCGGTGCGGGTAGGGTCAGCGGGGCGGGAGGACCGGGTCGGAGAGTGGGAGTGACGGGTGAAGCGGCCGACGATTGCGGACATCGCGCTCCGCGCCGGAGTGTCCAAGGTGGCCGTCTCCTACGCGCTGAACGACCAGCCCGGGGTCTCCGACGCCACCCGTGCCGCGATCAAGGCGATCGCCGAGGAGCTGGGCTGGCGGCCCAACAGTGCCGCGCGGGCGCTGACCGGGGCGCGGGCCCAGGCGGTGGGCCTGGTGGTACGGCGGCCGGCGTCCACGCTCGGTACCGAACCCTTCTTCATGGAGTTCATCAGCGGGATCGAGCACGTCCTCTCCGACCGGGCCCACGCCCTGATGCTGCAGATGGTCGACAGCGAGGCGCGGGAGATGGAGACGTACCGGCGCTGGTGGGGCGAACGCCGGGTCGACGGGGTCTTCCTGGTCGATCTGCGGGACGGTGATCCGCGCGTACCGGCGATCGAGGCGCTCGGGCTGCCGGCCGTCGTCATCGGCCCGCCGCACACGGCCGGTTCCCTGCCCGCGGTGTGGTCGGACGACGCCGAGAGCGTGCGCGAGACCGTGCGGTACCTGACGGCGATCGGGCACCGGCGCATCGCGCGGGTGGCCGGTCCCGCCGATCTCGCGCACACCGCCGTACGGGACGCCGCCCTCCGGGAGGGATGCGCGGAGGCGGGGCTGGCCGAGCCGGAGATCCTGCACACCGACTACACCGGTGACGAGGGGGCCCGGGCCGCCCGCCGGCTGCTCATCGCGGCGGAGCGCCCCACCGCCATGATCTTCGACAACGACATCATGGCGGTCGCGGCGCTGTCCGTCGCGCAGGAGCTCGGCCTCGTCATCCCCCGCGACCTGTCCGTCGTGGCCTGGGACGAGTCCCCCCTCACCCAGGTCGTCCGGCCTCCGCTCTCCGCGCTCGCCCGCGACATCCCGGCGTACGGGGCCGGGGCGGCCCGTACCCTGCTCGCCCTCCTCGCGAACGAGCCGGTCGGCAACGTGCAGGAGGAGTACGCGCGGTTCGTGCCGCGCGGCAGCACCGCCGCGCCCCCGGCCTGAGCCACCGCCGGCCTGACCGGCCCGCGTGCGGCCGGGTCCGCGGCGCCTGCCCGGTCCGTCACTTCGTCGCGCCCTGCGCGAAGCCGTTGTAGATCCAGCGCTGCAGCAGCAGGAAGATGACGAGCGTCGGCAGGATGACGAGGATCGCACCCGCCGAGATGGCCTCCCAGTGCGCTCCGAAGGGGCCCTTGAAGCGGAAGAGGGCGGTGGAGATGGTGCCCAGGTCCTCGGAGTGCAGATAGAGGAAGGGGATGTAGAAGTCGTTGTAGGTGGTGATCCCCTTGATGATGACGACGGTGGCGACGGCCGGTTTGAGCAGCGGAAAAATGATCTTCCGGTAGATGGTGAAGGCATTGGCCCCGTCGAGGCGGGCCGCCTCGTCCAGGGAGCGCGGGATGGAGCGGATGAACTGCAGGAAGATGTACACGGAGACGATGTCCGTGCCCATGTAGAGCAGGATCGGGGCCCATCGGGTGTCGACCAGGCCGAAGCCGTTGACGACCTGGAAGGTCGCGACCTGGGTGGTGACGGCCGGTACGAGGGTGGCGACGAGGAACAGCGCCATGACGGCCTTCTTGGCGCGGAAGTCGAAGCGGTCGACCGCGTAGGCCGTCATCGAGCCGATGATCACGGTGCCGGTGAGGGAGAAGAGGAGGATGAAGGCGGTGTTGCCGAAGGCGGCGAGCAGATGGCCGTCGGTGAACGCGGTGGCGTAGTTGCGGAAGTTGAGCCAGTCGCCCGGGAGCGAGAGCGCACCTCCCTCGGACACCTCCTCGGACGTCTTGAGCGAGGTGAGGAGGACGACGGCCAGGGGGAGCAGGACGACCATCGCCGCGGCGATCAGCGACAGGTAGGTCAGCACGGTCCCGGCCCTGGGCAGGCGGCGGGAGGTCGGGGCGGGGGTCATACGAGATCCACCTTGTCGTCGGGGACGAGCCGGCGCTGGATCCAGGTGATGAGCAGGATGAGCGCGAGCAGGACCACGGCCGCGGCGGAGGCCAGGCCGGTCTTGTTGAACTGGAAGGCGAGCTTGACCGTCTGGATGACGAAGGTCGACGTGCCGGTCGCCCCGCCGGTCATGATGTAGGGGATCTCGAAGACGGACAGGGAGCCGGAGATCGCCAGGATGACGCTGAGGCTGAGGACGGGCTTGATGCTCGGGGCGATGATGTGGCGGAACTGCTGCCACCGGTCGGCGCCGTCGAGCTGGGCCGCCTCGTAGAGCTCGCCCGGCACGGACTGGATGGCGCCCAGGAAGAGGACGAAGTTCAGGCCGGTGAAACGCCAGACGGACACGCCGGCCAGGGAGATGTTGGCGGAGGTGGGGTCGCCGAGCCACGGGTGGTCGGTGGTCACGCCCAGCCACGCCAGGACGGAGTCCAGGGTGCCGCCGTCCTGGAAGAAGTACAGGAAGACGAAGCCGATCGCGACGCCGTTGATGAGGTAGGGGAAGAAGAGGACGCCCTTGAAGAAGTTGCGGAACCGCAGGTTGAAGCTGAGGACCGTGGCGAAGTAGAGGGCGACGCCGATCTGGAGGACGGAGGCGGCCAGGTAGTAGCCGCTGACGAAGAAGACCCGGAAGATCTCGGGACGCGTGAAGATCTGGACGTAGTTGTCCACGCCCGTGAACTCCCGGTGGGGGCTCACACCGTCCCAGTCGGTGAAGCTGTACGAGATCATGCTCGCCACGGGCACGTAGGTGAACGTGAGGAGCAGGGCGAGGGGGACGGCGAGGAAGAACCACGGGGTGGCGCGGCGCAGGGGCGAGTGACGCCAGGAGCGGGGCGCGGCCGGGGTACGGCGGGCGGGCGCCACTTGCGTACGGGCAGGGGGCAGGGCCGGCCTACGGGCAGCGGTCCCGGCCTGCGTACGGGCAAGGGGAACGGCCGGCTTTCCGACGGCGGGGGCGGGCGGGGCGGCGGAGGTGGGAGCCGAAGCGGTCGGGGGCGGGGCGGTCCGGTCCCGAGCGGCGGGCGGCGTCGCGCGGTGCGGCGCGGAGGCGGGGCCCGGGCCGGGCGAGGCCGGCCCCGTGGCCGGTTCCGTCCGCAGGTCGTCCCGTGCCGCCCGCCGGGGCCCGCCGGCCTGGTCGGTGCGCGGGGAGTTCGGGGGTTTCTCGGTCATGTCGGCCTTTCGTGTCCGCGGCTGCGGGAGGGAGAGGTCCCGGCCGCCACCGCGCGGCGGCGGCCGGGGCCCGCGTTCCACCGGGGTCAGGAACGGGCGGTCCTCGCCGCCTCGTCCCACTTCTCGTTCAGGTCGGCGAAGAAGTCCTGGAGGCTGCCGTCCTGGGCGCCGCGGGCGGTGTCGATGAGCTTCTGCCGGTAGTCGGGCTTGTTCAGGCCGATCTCGGCGGCGTTGTCGATCTCGTTGACCGCGGCCGTCTCCGCCTCGGACCGCTCCACGAACCTGACATCGTTGTCAACAAAGTCCTTGAGGGTGGCCGGCATGGGGGCCGCCTTCACCGCCGGCACCGCGCCCTCGCGCTCGGAGTAGCCGGACTTCTCGGTGAACCAGTCGATCCAGGCGCGCGCCGCCGGCTTGTTCTCGGAGTGGGCGCTGACGGCCTGCTGGTAGTCGGAGACCAGGGTCGCGCAGAACGCGCCGTTCTTCTGGGCGGGGAAGGGCATGAAGCCGATGTCCTCGGCGGAACCGCCGGCCTGCTTCGCCGCCGCCCGCATCTGGGTGATCGACCAGGAGCCGAGCATCATGCTGCCGATCTTCCCCTCGGCGAGCAGGGCCTTGGAGGTCTCCCAGTTGGTCGTGGTGGGGTCCTTCTCGGCGAGGCCTTGCTTCACGATGTCGTGGACGAGGGAGTCGATGGTGTGCAGCTCGCCGCCGGCCTTCCAGGGCGACACCGGACCGGCCAGTTTGTCGGTCGCCTTGGCATCACAGGTCACCGATCCCACGTTCGAGGTCCACTGGACCATCGGCCAGCCGTCCTTGAAGTTCGTGTAGTACGGCACGGCGTCGGTGTTGTCCCCGATGGTCCGCAGGGCGGCGAGGAACTCCTGGGGGGTCCTGGGCCAGGCGGTGACGCCGGCCTTCTTCCAGAGGGCCTTGTTGTAGACGAAGCCGTTGGCGGTGCCGAACTGGGCGATGCCGTAGACCTTGCCGTCCACCTCGGTCTTGTCGCTGAAGCGGTACTTCCGGGCGAGTTCGCCGGCCGGACCGAGGGGCGCGAAGAAGGACGGGTAGTCGTTCTTGGCCACCGCCGCGGGGATCATCAGCACGTCACCGTAGGTCTTGGTGTTCATGCGGATCTTCACCTCCCCCTCGTAGTCGGTGATCCCCTCGAACGTCACCTTCACCTTGGGGTAGACCTTGTTGAAGTCGGCCGCGTACCGCTTGAGCGTGCCGTCCTGGACCAGGTCGGTCCGGTGGGTCAGGACCTTGATCTCCCCGGAGACCCCGGCGGGGTCGGCCGGCGCCGCCGCGATCTCCCCGGTGGCGGCTCCTCCGCCACCGCATCCCGCCACGGCGAGTGTCGCGGCGGTCAGAAGCGCGCCCGTGAGCGCCTTCGTCTTCCCCATGTGCCCAACTCCTTCAGGGTTACGGCTCAGGTCAAAGTGGGATGTCGGCACTATGACAGGAGCGTGTGAACCGGTAAAGCTCCGGTTTCCCGCGTGATGCCCAATCGTTACCCGGCCCGGGATCCTGAGCCGGAATCGCGGCTTTCGAGGGCTCTCTTCTGCACGGTGGGGTGAGCAGAAGGAGCTTTACCGGTTCATGGACAGTGCGGGCGAGCGCGGCTAGGTTGTCGGCGTCGTACACACATCCCCCGCCGCGCCGGGCGATTGGAGCCGCACACATGAAGGACGTCACCCAGCTGACCGAGGGCTGGAGCCTGCGCCACGAGGACGCACTGCTCCCGGCCCGCGTTCCCGGCTGCGTCCACACCGACCTGCTCGCCGCACGGGTCATACCCGACCCCTTCATCGGCCGGAACGAGACGGAGATCGCCTGGGTCGGGCGCCAGGGGTGGTGCTACGTCGCCGAGTTGGCCCACGGCAGCCGGCACGAGCGCACGGAGCTGGTCTTCGAGGGCCTGGACACCGCCGCGGAGATCGCGCTGGCCGGCGAGGTCCTCGGCAGGACGCGCAACATGCACCGGGTCCATCGCTTCGACGTCACCGGCCGTACGGGCCTCCTGGAGGTGCGCCTCGACTCGGCGTACGCGGAGGCGGAGCGGGTCCGCGCGCTCACCGGGGAGCGGCCGAACGTCTACCCCGAGCCCTTCCAGTACATCCGCAAGATGGCCTGCTCCTTCGGCTGGGACTGGGGGCCGACCGTCGTCACGGCGGGCATGTGGCGGCCGGTGCGGCTGGAGCACTGGTCGACCGCCCGGCTCGCCGAGGTCCGTCCGGTCGTCACCGTCGACGGCCTCCCCGCCGACGGCACTCCCGCCGGCGCCGTCACCGGCCGGGTCGAGGTACGGGTGAGGGTGGCGCGCACGGAGCGCGGTACCGGCCGGCCGCTGACGGTCCGGGCCACCGTCCGGAGCGGCGGGCCGGAGGCGGGGGCCGGGAGCGCGGCCGGCACGTCGCGGGCCGCCGAGGTCTCCTTCACCGGTGACGAGGCGGTACTGCGCCTGGCCGTGTCCGACCCGGAGCTGTGGTGGCCGCGCGGGTACGGCGAACAACCGCTGTACGGCCTGGAGGTGACGCTGGCCGACGAGGAGGAGGGTCCGCTCGACGCCTGGCGGCGCCGGATCGGCTTCCGTACCGTCGTCCTCGACCGGTCGGCGGACGCGCACGGAAGCGGCTGCACCTTCGTCATCAACGGGGTGCGGATCTTCGCCCGGGGGGTCAACTGGATCCCGGACGACGTCCTGCCCTCCCGCATGACGCCGGAGCGCTACCGGACCCGCCTCACACAGGCCGCCGACGCCAACGTGGACCTGGTCCGCGTCTGGGGCGGCGGCATCTACGAGGACGACGCCTTCTACGACGTCTGCGACGAACTCGGCCTGATGGTCTGGCAGGACTTCCTCTTCGCCTGCGCCGCGTACCCCGAGGAGCAGCCACTGCGCGGGGAGATCGAGGCCGAGGCCCGCGACAACGTTGTCCGGCTCATGCCGCATCCCAGCCTGGTCCTGTGGAACGGCAACAACGAGAACCTCTGGGGCTTCCGCGACTGGGACTGGGAGAAGCCGCTCGCGGGCGACTCCTGGGGCGAGGGGTACTACCTCGGCCTGCTGCCGAGGATCGTCGCCGAGCTGGACCCGTCCCGGCCGTACACGGCGGGCAGTCCCTGGTCGGGGTCCTGGGAGCACCACCCCAACGACCACCGGCACGGCACCCACCACTCGTGGGAGGTGTGGAACCGGCAGGACTACGCCGCGTACCGGGCGAACGTTCCCCGTTTCGTCGCCGAGTTCGGCTGGCAGGCTCCGCCCGCCCTCGCGACGCTCCGCCGGGCCCTGCCCGGCGAGCGGCTCGCCCCGGACTCCCCCGGCATGCTCCACCACCAGAAGGCCGAGGACGGCAACGGCAAGCTGAACCGGGGCATCGCCCGTCACTTCCCGCTCCCGGAGGGCGACTTCGACCGCTGGCACTACCTGGCGCAGGTCGTCCAGGCACGGGCGGTGGCGGCGGGCATCGAACACTGGCGGGCCCACTGGCCGGTGTGCGCCGGCACGGTGGTCTGGCAGCTGAACGACTGCTGGCCGGTGAGTTCCTGGGCGGCGATCGACGGGGACGGCCGGCTCAAGCCGCTCCACCACGAGCTGCGCCGGGTCTACGCGGACCGGCTGCTCACCCTGCTGCCCGACGAGGAGGGGCCGGTGCTCGCCGTCGACAACCAGGCGGGCGCGCCGTGGCACACGACCGTCGGGGCACGCCGGATGCACGCGGAGGGCACCGTCCTGGCGAAGGCCGGCATCCCGGTGGAGGTGCCGCCGCGGTCGGTCGCCCGGCCGGTGCTCCCGGCGGAGCTGCTGCCCGCGCCCGGGTCGGCCGAGGAGTTCCTGGTGGTCGACGCGGACGGCCTGCGCGCGGTGCACTTCCCCGTCACCGACCGGGAGTTCGCCTATCCGCCGGCCGACTACGGTCTCCGGCTGGAGACCGTGGCCGGCGCGGACGGTGACGCGGGGGCCCGTGCCGGAGAGGCCACGTCCTTCGACGTGGTGGTGACGGCGCGGACCCTGGTGCGGGATCTCCTCCTGCAGCCCGACCGGCTCGGCCCCGGGGCGACGGCCGACCGGGGGCTGCTCACGCTGCTTCCCGGCGAGGAGGCCGTGATCCGGGTGAGCGGCTGCGGGGACGTCACCGTCGAGCAGGTCCGTGCGGCCCTCTTCTGCGTGGCCCCTCGGTGAGCGGCCCCGCCCCACGGATCACCATCAACGACGTGGCGGCCCGGGCCGGGGTGTCCAAGGGCGCCGTGTCGATGGCGTTCAACGACCGTCCCGGGGTCTCCCGGGCGACCCGGGAGCGGATCTTCCAGGTCGCCCGGGAGCTGGGGTGGGCTCCGCACCGGACGGCGCGGAGCCTCTCCGGGCGGCGGGCGGGCATCGTGGGCCTGGTGATCTGCCGGCCCGCCCGCCTGCTCGGTCTCGAGCCCTTCTACATGGAGTTCGTCTCGGGGATCGAGAGCGTCCTGACGGAGCGGGCGCACGCGCTGCTGCTCCGTCTGGTCCGGGACCTCGACGAGGAGGTCGCCGTGTACGAGGAGTGGTGGCGCGGCAGGACGATCGGCGGGGGGATCCTGGTGGACTTCCAGCAGGAGGATCCCCGGATCCCCGCGCTGCGGGCGCTCGGACTGCCCGCGGTCGCCGTCGGGCATCCGTCGCTGACCGGGGGCTTCCCCTCGGTGTGGACGGACGATGCCACGGCGGCCGCGGACGCGGTGCGGTACCTGGCGGCGCTCGGCCACCGGCGCATCGCCCGGGTCGGCGGCCCGGCGGGGCTCGGGCACAGCGCGATCCGGGCGCGGGCCTTCGGGGCCACGATGGCGGAGCTGGGCCTCGACGGCCGCCGGCAGGTGGCGACGGGGTTCGCGGGCGAGGAGGGGGCCCGGGCGACCCGCGGGCTGCTGATGGCGCGGGACCGTCCGACGGCGATCGTGTACGACAACGACATCATGGCCGTCGCGGGGGCCGCCGTGGCCGCCGAGATGGGGCTCGCCGTTCCCGACGACGTGTCGCTGCTGGCCTGGGACGATTCGCAGCTGTGCCGGCTCACGCACCCGCCCCTGTCGGCCATGAGCCATGACGTGCACCGCTTCGGCCAGGAGGTCGCGCGGGCCCTCTTCGAGGTGATCGAGGGCGCGTGGACCGGGGCGCTCCAGGTGCCGACGCCGTCCCTGACCCCGCGCGGGTCCACGGGGCCGCCCCGGCCGGGGCGCGGTGGGTGAGCGGGAGGGGCCGTACCCGGTCGGGGTACGGCCCCTCTCGTGCGGCCCCGCCGGGGCCGTGCGGTCAGCCCTTCGCGCAGGGGACGCCGTTGAGGGTGAAGGCGGCGGGGGCGCCGTTGCCGCCGGTGGACGAGGCGCTCAGGCCGAAGCTCACGCTGCCGCCGGGCGGGATGGTCTCGGTCCAGGGCTCGGGGGTGGCGCGGACCTGGTTGCCGTTCTGGACGACCTTGGCGTTCCAGGCGGACCGGACCGTCTGGCCGCCGGGGAAGGCGAAGTCGAGCCGCCAGCCCTTGATGGCCTGGCTACCGGTGTTGCGGACGGTGACGTCGGCGTTGAAGCCGGTGCCCCAGTCCTGGAGCCGGTAGCCGACGGCGCAGGTGCCGGTGGCGGGGCCGGAGGGAGTGGTGACGGTGACGCCGGCGGAGCGCGGCGAGCGGTTGCCGGCGGCGTCACGCGCGTACACGGCGAAGGTGTGGGTCGACGAGGGCGTCAGGCCGGTGAGCGTGACGCCGGTCGCCGGGGTGCTGGTGACGGCGGTTTCCGTCGTGCCGTCGAGGCGGACGACGTCGTAGGCGGTGACGCCGGTGTCGTCGGTCGCGGCGGGCCAGGTCAGCCGGGCGCCGGTGGCGGTCACGTCGGTCGCGGTGGGTGTGCCGGGGGCGGACGGCGGGCGGGTGTCGCTGCCTCCGGTCCCTCCGTAGACGCTCGCCTCGCGGGAGGTCTGCCGGATGCCGTCGGTGCCGTGGAACAGGCGCTGTCCCCAGGGGGTGAGGCGGGCCGGGTCGAAGCCGGTGGCGAGGTCGAGGTACTCCACTCCCCCGCCGTTGCCGCTCCACGACCAGCCGAGGTAGCCGAGGTCCAGGTGCCGCGCGGCGGCCATGATGGCGTCCTCGTCGGGGTTGCCGTCGGAGTGGTCGTGGCCGAACTCGCCGACCACGATGGGCAGTCCGCGGGCGACGAAGCTGTTCAGGTAGGCCTGGACCTCGGCGGCCGTGTCGTACACGCCGTACATGTGGACGGAGAAGACGGTGTTGCGGTCGGGGTCGGCGGCGAAGACCGCCGGCGCGTTGTCGCGCATGGTGTTCGACCAGTCCTGGCCCCAGTTGGGGGCGTCCACCATCAGCGTGTGGTCGAAGCCGGCCGCGCGCATACGGGTGATGGCGTTCCTGGTGTCCTCGGTCCAGGCGCTGTGACCGGTGTTGCCGTGCGGTTCGTTGCCGAGGTTCACGATGACGTACTTCTCCTGGCCCTTGAGCGCGTCGGCGACCTCCAGCCAGTAGTCGACGGCCTCCGAGAGGGAGACGGCGCCGGCCTGTTCGCCGTAGCCGGTGGTGTCGTGGGCCTCCAGGACGCAGACGAGCCGGTTCGCCTTGCACCCGGCGACGACGTTCGCGACGTCGGCGGTGTCGTTCTTGGTCCAGCGGTCGCCGGTGCTGAGCACGACGCGGGCCGAGTTCGCGCCGAGCGCCTTGAGATCGGCGAGGGCCTTGGCGGTCGTGGCGGGATACCAGGTGTGGGCGTGGTTGACGCCCCGGAGGACGAAGTCGGTGCCGTTGGCGTCGAGGAGGCGGCCGTCCGAGACCTGGAAACCGGGGGCGGACGCCTCTGCCGTACGGGCCGTGGCGGGGGTGGCGAGCGTCGCGGCGGCGACCGCGAGCAGTGCTCCCGCCGCGAGGGCCGATGTTCTCTTCATGTGGGGTGCTCCCAACTCGGTGGCCCGCCTGGCCCGGGTGTACGCGCCGGGGCATGGGTCTGCCGGACGGACGCGGGCCGGGGCGTGCGGGCCTGCCTGACATGGAGGGTGCGTGCGGCCGGCCCCGTGGGACGGCGCGCCGGAGGACGCGGCGAGGGGCCGGAGGCTTCCACCGCCCGGTGTGGTGCCGCGGCTCTTTCACCGGGTGGCGGGAGGAGGCCGGCCGGCCGGGTATCGCGTCCTCTCCTCGCGTGGGTGGCGGGGAGGACGCGCGGGGCCGGCGACCGATGACGAGGCTAGAGGGGGAACAGGAGGAAAACAACAGCGAGAACATAACCGGTTAAGTGCGCGGACCCCTTCCCGTCGAGCGCGCTGTCGCCGGGCGGGAGGAGGAGACGCCGGAGGGCGTTTCCACGAGGAGGGCGGTACGGGGCGGACCGGCCGTTCCCGCGGCGGCGGCCGCACCGATCAGGCCGGCGTCGAGCGCGAGCGCGGCCGGCACGACCGCCAGGTCCCTGGTGAAGTCGAGGACGGCGTGGTCGGCGAGGTGCCGGCGGAGCGGACCGAAGAGTGTCTCGCCGGACTCCGCGACACCGCCGCCGATCACCACGAGGTCGAGCTCGACCAGGGCCGCCGTGGCCGCGATCGCGGCGGCCAGGGCTTTGCCGGCCCGGTCGAACGCCGCCCGCGCGCCCGGATCGCCCGCGCGGGCCGCGCCCGCGGCCGCCGCGGCCGTGGGGGCGGCACCGGCCGGCGGGGTCCACCCGGCTTCCAGGGCGTGGGCGACGATGGCGGGTCCGGCGGCGAAGCGCTCCACGCAGCCCCTGGCGCCGCAGGGGCAGAGGGGCCCGTTCTGGTCCACGGTGATGTGGCCGATGTGCCCGGCGTTGCCCGTGGCGCCCGCGTGGAGTCTGCCGCCCAGTATCAGGCCGCCGCCGACGCCCGTGGAGACGACCATGCACAGGGCGTTGTCCACGCCTCGGGCCGCCCCGGCCCAGTGCTCGGCCGCCGCCATCGCCACGGCGTCGCCCACGAGGACGGTGTGGATCCCGGCCGGGACCCGCGGGTGCGCCCGCACCCGGTCGACCAGGGGAAAGGCGCGCCAGGCCGGGATGTTGACCGGGCTGACCGTACCGGCGGCGGTGTCGACGGGGCCCGCGCTGCCGATGCCGAGGCGGGTGAGACCGCCCCAGGCGGGGTGCGCGGCCAGTTCGTCCAGGACATGGAAGACCGCGGCCGTGAGCTCCTCGGCGGACCCCCGGGCGGGAGTGGCGTGCTGCGCCCGGGCCACCAGGCGCCCTTCCCGGTCGACCAGAGCCCCGGCGATCTTGGTCCCGCCGATGTCGAGCGCTCCGTACACCCGCGCGTTCATCATCGCAGTTCGCCTTTCCGTGGACGAGGAGAGGAATGGGTCATGAATGCCGACGTACTCTCGCGCCGAACTGACAACGTTGTCCAATTAACGGGTTCAGTTAACCCCGGGTTTAGTAAAACCCTCTCCTCGGACGCCGCCCCGCCTGGACGGCACCACCGAATCCCCGCATGCTCGGCCCTGTCGTCAACCTCTGAACGAAGGACCTCTGCCGCCGTGAGTGATTTCCCGGCCTTTCCGCCCGGCTTCGAGTTCGGCGCCGCCACCTCCGCGTACCAGATCGAGGGCGGGACGCGGGCGGACGGGCGCGGCCCGTCGATTTGGGACACCTTCGCCCGCCGCGGCGGTGCCGTCCTGGACGGCACCAGCGGGGAGACCGCCTGCGACCATTACCACCGGCACCGGGAGGACGTCGCCCTCCTCGCGGGGCTCGGAGTCGACACGTACCGCTTCTCGATCGCCTGGCCCCGGATCCAGCCCACGGGCAGGGGGCCGGTGAACACCCCGGGGCTCGCGTTCTACGAACGACTGGTCGACGACCTGCTGGAGGCGGGGATCACCCCTGTCGTGACGCTCTACCACTGGGACCTGCCCCAGGCGCTGGAGGACGGCGGCGGCTGGCGGGTACGGGACACCGCCGAGCGGTTCGCGGAGTACGCGGAACGGGTGGCGGAGCGGCTCGCAGACCGGGTACCGCGCTGGATCACCCTCAACGAGCCCTGGTGCAGCGCCTTCCTCGGGTACGCGAACGGGGAGCACGCGCCCGGCGCGGCCGAGGGGACACCGGCGCTCGCCGCCGCCCACCACCTGCTCGTCGGCCACGGCCTCGCCCTGGGCGCGCTGCGCGCCGCCGGCGTCCGGGAGGTGGGCATCGCCCTCAACCTGGACCACGTGACACCGGCCGGCCCGGGCCCCGCCGACGCGGCCGCCACCCTCCGCGCCGAGACACAGCGGAACCTGATGTGGACCGAGCCGCTGCTGCTGGGCCGGTACGCGGCCTCGGAGGCCGACACCTGGGGCGAGCTGATCGAACGTCAGGAGTTCCGCCGGGACGGCGACCTCGCGCTCGTCTCGGCCCCGCTCGACTTCCTCGGCATCAACTACTACACCCCCTCGACCGTCCGCGCGGCGCCCTGGCGCGAGCCCGATCCGTCCCGCCGCACGGCGGCGGACAACCGCTTCGAGGCGGTGCCCGTCACAGGCGTGCGCCACACCGCCATGGGCTGGCCGGTCGTGCCCGGCTCCCTGTACGCACTCCTGACGTCGCTCAGGGACCGCTACGGCGCCGCCCTCCCGCCGGTTCACATCACGGAGAACGGCTCCGCCGAGCACGACGTCCCCGGACCCGACGGCGTGGTGGACGACGCCGACCGCGTCGCCTACCTGGACGGCCATCTGCGGGCCGTCGCCGAGGCGGTCACGGACGGCGTCGACGTGCGCGGCTACACGGCCTGGTCGCTCCTGGACAACTTCGAGTGGGCCTACGGGTACAGCAGGCGGTTCGGGCTCGTCCACGTCGACTTCCCGACCGGGACGCGCACCCCCAAGGCCTCGTACCACTGGTACCGGTCGGTGATCGGGGCGGCGGAGCGCGGGCGGTCCGTCCGGCCCGAGGGCGTCAGGGCCGGACGGGGGCAGGTCAGGGCAGCGGGGTGCCGCCCGTCGCGTTGACGATCTCTCCGGTGATGTAGCTCGCCGCCGGTGAGGCGAGGAAGACGTACGCGGGCGCCATCTCGGCCGGCTGGGCCGCGCGCCCCAGCGGTGACTGGGCGCCGAAGTCCTTGACGTCGGGCATCGTGGCCGGAATCAGCGGGGTCCAGACGGGGCCGGGAGCGACGGCGTTCACGCGGATGCCCCGCTCGGCCACCATCTGGGCCAGGCTGTGGGTGAAGGAGATGATGGCCGCCTTCGTCATCGCGTAGTCGAGCAGGTGCGGGCTCGGCTGGTAGCCCTGCACCGAGGTCGTGTTGATGACGCAGCCGCCGCGGGGCATGTGCGCGAGGGCCGCGCGGGTCAGCCAGAACATGCCGTACAGATTGGTCTTCATCACCCGGTCGAACTGCTCCGTGGTGATGGCCTCGATGCCGTCGGGCTGTGCCATCTGGTACGCGGCGTTGTTGACGAGGAGGTCGATGCGGCCGAACTCGCCCACCGCCCGCTCGATCAGGTCCCCGCACTGCCGCTCGTCGCGGATGTCGCAGGCGACCGGCACGGCGGTGCGCCCGGCCTCGCGGACGAGCCGGGCCGTCTCGGCGGCGTCGTCCTTCTCCTCCTCCAGGTGGGTGAAGACCACGTCCGCGCCCTCCCGGGCGAACGCCAGGCAGACGGCCCGGCCGATGCCCGAGTCCCCGCCGGTCACGACCGCCACGCGGCCCCGCAGCAGGTCGTGCCCCTGGTAGGACTCCTCCCCGTGGTCGGGGCGCGGGTCCATGGCCTCGGTCGTCCCGGGGTGCTCCTGTTCCTGTTCCGGCTGCGGCGGGCGGGGGTGCCGCGTCTGCGGGTCGGGGACGCGCGTCTCTTCGTCGGGGGACATCCCTTGCTCCTGGTCTCCTCGCTCGGCAGTACGGGGGTTCGACTACCCGGGGGCGGCCGGGACATCCCCCCGTGTGCGGGTTTCGCCTGATCGGGCGACCGGACCGCCCCTCCGGCGCGGCCGGCCCGCGTACGTCGGGCGGGTGCGGGTACCCGCTGCGGCATGGTGGATCGCAATGCCCCTCGTGAACCCTTGCCGGAGCCGCCCGAGCCGTCGCCCGGGCGCCGCACGCCGTCGGAGCACCCGACGACCGAGCCGTCTGCGTCACCGGACCGGCCGGCCGCGCAGCCGCGGCGCGCGTCCGGGGCGCCTCCGGCGCCCGAGGACGTCGGGCCGGGCCCGGAGGTCGAGGAGCGTGCGCCCGACTCGCCGAGCGAGCTGCCGGGCCGGTCCTGGCTCGCGATCCTCAAGGGGTCGGTGCGCGAGTTCGCGTCCGACGAGCTGACGGACCGGGCCGCCGCCCTCACGTACTACGGCGTGCTGTCGGTCTTCCCCGCCCTGCTCGTGCTGGTCTCCCTCCTCGGCGTCAGCGGCCGGTCCACGACGGACCGGGTCCTGGACAACCTGCGCGAGCTGGCGCCCGGCCCGGCCCGGGACGTGCTCGGCCGCGCCGTGGAGAACCTGCAGGGCCACACCGGTACCGGAGCCGTCATGGTCGTCGTCGGCCTGGTGGTGGCCCTGTGGTCGGCCTCCGGGTACGTCGGGGCGTTCATGCGCGCCGCCAACCAGGTGTACGACGTGCCCGAGGGCCGCCCGGTGTGGAAGGTGCTGCCGCTGCGGCTGGGGCTGACCGCGGTGCTCATGCTCATGGCCACCGCGAGCGCCCTGATCGTGGTCTTCACCGGTGACGTGGCGCGGCGGGCCGGCGATCTGCTGGGGGTCGGCGACACCGCCCTGACCGTGTGGTCGATCGCCAAGTGGCCGGTGCTCGTGCTGCTCGTGGTGGTGATGATCGCCCTGCTGTACGGGGCGAGCCCGAACGCCCGGACCGGTGGCTGGCGGTGGATCACGCCCGGCAGCGTCCTCGCCCTGGTGATCTGGATGGCGGCCTCGGCGGGCTTCGCGCTCTACGTGGCCGAGTTCGCCTCGTACAACAAGACCTACGGGACGATGGCCGGTGTCATCGTCTTCCTGGTGTGGCTGTGGATCAGCAACCTGGCGGTGCTCCTCGGCCTGGAGTTCGACGCCGAGACGCTGCGGCAGCGGGCGGTCGCGGGCGGGATGCCGCCGGACGAGGAGCCGTACGTGGAACCGCGTGACACCCGTTCGTGGAGCGAGGAGGACGTGCGTTCCTTCCGTAAGCCCTGAGGGCCCGGGACAGCGACGAGAGGGCCGGTGCCCACCCGGGAGCGGGTGGGCACCGG